>NZ_JBIAIF010000006.1:0-433414 GCF_042871255.1 Streptomyces sp. NPDC005955
CACCTGGTCCCTCGCCCTCACCACCCTCGGCTACCTCTGGGCCACCGCCAAGTACAACAACGACCCCAAGTAACCCCCACCGAACACCCCCCACACGCACCCGAACGACCCCGCCGCACACCCCCGCACGGATCGCCACGGGCGGCTCGGGGAAATGAGCTCGACTAGGCCCGGTGTTGTCGATGGACTGGGGCAATGACAACTTCCACTGAAGAACTCCTCCCCGCCACCCGCCGCGCGTTGCTGCACCGACTCGCCGTGGCCCAGTCCGAAGGACGGGCGCCCTCGGTGGTCGCCGCGGTCGGGCGGGGCGGGGAGACCGTCTGGAGCGGGGCGCGGACCTCGGCGGGCGGATCCTGGTCCGCCCTGGACACCCAGTACCGGATCGGGTCGATCACCAAGACGTTCACCGCGGTCCTGGTGCTGCGGTTGAGGGACGAAGGGCTGCTGGACCTCGGTGACCCCCTGGAGAAGCACCTTCCGGGGACCGCGGCCGGCGAGGTCACGCTCGCCGAACTGCTGGCGCACACCGGCGGGCTCGCCGCGGAGACCCCGGAACCCTGGTGGGAGCGGACCCCCGGAACGTTGCGGCCGGAGCTGGCGGACGTCCTGGGCGAGCGGCCGTTCCGCCACCCGAAGGGGAGGGTCCACCACTACTCGAACCCCGGATACACCCTGCTGGGCGCCGTCGTGGAGAAGCTGCGGGACGCCCCGTGGGAGGAGGTGCTGCGCCGGGAGGTGCTGGAGCCGCTGGGTCTACGTCGAACGGGGGCCCGGCCGCAGGCCCCGCACGCCGACGCCTGGGCCGTGCACCCGTGGGCCGATGTGCTGCTGCCCGAACCCGTGGAGGAACTGGGACTGATGGCTCCGGCGGGGCAGTTGTGGTCCACGACGGCGGATCTGGTCCGGTTCGGCGTGTTCCTCGCCCGGGGTGACGAGCGGGTGCTGAGCGCCCGATCGGTACGGGAGCTGGGCACTCCGGCCGCTCCCCCGGCCACCGCGGACCTGGCGTCGGGGATCTCGTACGGACTCGGGACCCAGGTGCTGCGGGTGGGCGGGCGCACGCTGGTGGGTCACTCGGGTTCGCTGCCCGGGTTCCTGGCCGCGCTGTTCTTCAGCGCCGAGGACGACGTGACGGCCGTGGTGCTGGCCAACTGCACCTCGGGTCCCCCGGTGGTGGGGGTCGCTGCCGATCTCGTGCGCATCGTGGCGGAGGCCGAGCCCCGCATCCCGCAGCCGTGGCGGCCGTTGCCCGAGGTGGACCGGGCGGCCCTGGACCTCACCGGGCCCTGGTACTGGGGCGCCGCGCCGCACGTGCTCCAGCTCACCGGTGACGGTGGGGTGGTCCTGGGGCCGCTGAACGCCTGGGGACGGGGTTCCCGGTTCCGCGCCTGCCCGGACGGCACCTGGCTGGGTCTTGAGGGGTACTACGCGGGGGAGACGCTGCGGGTCGGGCGCCGTCCGGACGGTTCGGTGAGCCATCTCGACCTGGGTTCGTTCGTCTTCACCCGGGAGCCGTACGAACAGGGCGCCCCCGTTCCCGGTGGAGTGCACCCCGAGGGGTGGCGGGGCGGCGCCCAGTAGGGGGCGACACCGCGGGGCGGGCCGGGACGCGTGGACGTCCGGCCCGCCGGTAGATGCGGGCGCGGCTGGCGACACCGCCGCCGGTCCGGACCGGTACCGGTGCTCAGAGCGCCAGCTTGAACCCGATGTGGGACGGCGTGAACCCCAGACGCTCGTAGAAGCGGTGGGCATCGGTGCGGGTGGCGTCGGACGTGAGCTGCACCAACTGACAGCCCTGGCGCCGGGATTCCTCCACGGCCCACTCGATGAGCCGGCTGCCCAGACCGCTACCGCGCTCGTCGGCGTGGACCCGGACGCCCTCGATGACCGACCGGACGGAACCCTTGCGCGACAGACCGGGGATGACGGTCAGTTGCAGCGTGCCGACCACCCGGTCCCGTCGGGCGGCGACGACGAGGTGCTGGTGGGGGTCGTCGGCGAGCCGCCGGAAGGCCGCACGGTAGGGGGTGAGGTCGTCCGGCGACTCCCGCCGGGCGCCGAGCGGGTCGTCGGCGAGCAGGTCCACGATGGCCTGGATGTCTTCGTCCGTCGCCGGCCGTATGTCGAGGTCTTCCATGCCGAACACCCTAGGCCCCGCACTGGCGTCAGCCCGCGGCCACCGTCAGCGGGGCGAACCGGCGGGTCCAGTCGCCCGGCAGTTCCTTGGTGCCGTAGGTCATCACGTCGTTGTGGAAGGACGGGGTGAGGCCGCGGTCCCGGAGCCAGGACAGCACGCCTTCGTGGCGGGCGTCGACGTCGACGCGCACCGGTCGGGTGGCCCCCGCGGCGAGCGAGGCGATGAGTGCCACAGCCGTCTCGGTGTCGCGGGCGATCAACGGGCCGACCATCTCGGCTCCGGTGTTCGGCCAGATCCCGCCGTAGCCGATGAGCCGGCCGCGCTCCTCGGCCACCCGGAGCCGGTCCGCGAAGGCCGGCAGCCGGGTGATCACGTGCGTGCGGTCGGACCCGAAGACCGCGCCGTCCAGATGCAGGATCGCGGGCAGGTCCTCGGCGGTGGCCGGGCGGGTGGCGATGCGCGGTTCGGGGCCCCCGGGGCTGAAGGTGCCCTGGAGGGATTCCACGCCACCGACCGTCTCGAACCCCAGGTCTTCGTACAGGGGGCGGCCGTTCGCGGTCGCGTGCAGGGTGAGAGGTGTCGAACCGGCCTCCGTGAGGACGTGGCGCATCAGGTGTCGCCCCACACCGCGGCGGGCGTAGCGGGCGGCGACCAGGACCATGCCGACCGCCTGGAGGTCGGGGTTGCCGGGAGGGCCGTACGACGTCACCACGCAGGTGCTGAGGAGCCCGTTGCCGTCGGGTGCGTCCATGCCGTACGCGGTGCCCGCGGCGAGGAGGAGGCCCCATTTGTGCTCTTCCCGTGGCCAACCACGGTCGTGGGACAGGTCGGCGCAGAGGGTGGTGTCCCGCGGGGTCAGCCGGCGGACGGGGAGTACGGAGAGGGAGAGTGAAGGTGTCGACACGCTGGTCAGGCTGTCTGACGGACCCCCTTGGCGTCCACCGCTTTGCGAGCACTCGCCCGGATGTTTCGGCCACGGCGGGTGAGTCCCCAGGGTTTGAGGACCGAGACGGCCGTGATGAAGACGTACGTGGTGAGCGAGACGGCTGGTGGAAGGACGAGGTCGATCGTGCTCTCGACCGGCTGACCTGACGTCACCCGGGCTGCGGCGGCGCTGACCTCGGGACGGAAGGCGAAGGCCGACGCGGTGGTGGCGGCCAGCGTGAGGCAGAACTTGGCGAGTACCCAGCGGTGGCGCAGCAGCCCCCAGGGAGTGCCCAGCGAAAGCACCAGGCCGGTGGCGAGGGTGGTGAGGGAGAGCGGCAGGATCAGCCAGTCCGTGAAGACGCTTATGGACCGGTAGGAGCTCGCCACGGTGTCCGGTTGACGGGTGGTCGCTGCGGTGACGGCCAGTGCCAGGAGCGCCAGGGAGAGCCCCAGCCAGCCGGCGGAGAAGGCGATGTGGGTCACGAGGGTGGCCCGACGGGCGCGACGGCTTAGTTTCACGTGAAACACCGTGCCGGGATGTCGGACGGTCGTCGTCTGACGGTGGGAGTAGCTTCGGCTACGCGGCTCGGCGTAGGGCGGGCCCCCGTAGGGGTGTTGAGCGGTTCACCGAGGCGTCGGGGGGTGTGGTGCCTGGTGGGTCGAGTGCTTGTACGGATCCCTCATGGGTAGGGTCGGCTCCGGTAAGTGATCGTCAGATCGCAGCGCGTTGGGCCATGAGAACCGTGTGACGGGGCAGCGTAGCTGGAGGGGGAGATCGGCGTATCGCACTTCGTGCTTTGTGCCCCGGACCGGGGACTCTGGTGGGAAGCTACTTTGTAACGACTGCGGGCAATGTCACATCTTTGTCCATCTTGTCCCCGCTAGAAGGGATTCGCGGTTCAATGGGCGCTGCATGGACCGATGGGCGCAATGCGGGGGAATCAGCGGCTTCCGATCAGGGAAGCAAGCGGATCGACCGAAAGATGCTTGAGGCGAGGCAGAGAATGGACGCTCCGACCACCACGTCGGCCAAGGGCACCACCGACACCGCCGACGAGGCCGAGGGGAACGGTGGTTGGTTCACCACCGGGACCGCTCCGGAGCCTGCGGGCGGGGAGGCGAACCCCACGACGGACCCCTCGGCGGAGCGCGCGCGCACCGCCGAGGTCCGTCCGGTGGGCCGGACGGCGGGCGCGGGACCGGTGTCGGTTCCGCAGGCGCTCGCACCGGAGGGCCCGAGCACCCCGGAGGACGTGCGAATACTGCCGACGGCGGAAGACGCGCAGCAGCAGCGGGGCGGGAACGGTCAGGTGGCCGTCGTCGACCATACGAGCGCCGGGGTCCGTCCCGGCAGCGCGCGGGGGGCTGACGGATCGACACCGTCCCCCGACGCCCTGCGGGTGCGCCGCACCCTGGAGGAGATCGAGCCCATCGGTGACAAGGTCACCTCGTACTTCTACGCGCTGTTGTTCGTTCGGCATCCGGATCTGCGGGCGCTGTTCCCCGCGGCGATGGACCTCCAGCGGGACAGGCTGCTCAAGGCGCTGCTGTTCGCCGCGGACCACATCGACGACCCCGTGGTCCTGGGGGAGTACCTGAAGAACCTAGGGCGCGGCCACCGCAAGTACGGGACGCGGGCCGAGCACTATCCGGCGGTGGGCGAGGCGTTGTTGGGTGCGCTCTCCCGCTATGCGACGGGCTCGTGGGACGCGGAGTGCGAGGCGGCCTGGGTCAGGACCTACACGACGATCTCGCAGATCATGATCGATGCGGCGGCCGAGGACGAGGTGCGCGCGCCCGCCTCCTGGCACGCGGAGGTGGTCTCGCACGAACTGCGGACCCCCGACATCGCGGTGCTCACCGTCCGCCCTGACCAGCCGTACGCCTTTCTGGCGGGGCAGTACGCAAGCCTGGAGACACCGTGGTGGCCGCGGGTCTGGCGACACTATTCGTTCGCTTCCGCGCCCCGGTCGGACGGGCTGCTCTCCTTCCATGTGAAGGCCGTTCCGGCCGGTTGGGTCTCCCAGGCGCTGGTGCGTCACGCCCGTCCCGGGGACGTGCTGAGGCTCGGTCCGGCCTCGGGCTCGATGACGGTCGACCACACCACGAGCAGCGGTCTGCTCTGCCTCGGCGGTGGGACCGGGATCGCCCCGATCAAGGCCCTGGTGGAGGACGTCGCCGAGCACGGGGACCGTCGGTCGGTCGAGGTGTTCTACGGCGCCCGCACCGATCACGACCTGTACGACATCGACACGATGCTCCGGCTCCAGCAGGCCCATCCCTGGCTCTCGGTCCGGCCGGTGATCGACGCACAGGCACGGGTGCAGCTGCCGGACGCGGTGCGGGAGTTCGGGCCCTGGTACGAGTACGACGCCTATCTGTCCGGGCCGCCGGGGATGATCCGCAGCGGGGTGCAGGCGCTCCGGTCGAGCGGAGTGTCCGTCAACCGCATCCGTCACGACTACGTGGAGGGCCTGGTGGCGGCCGGCACCTGAGCGGGCGACTGCGGGGTGCGGAGGGGCCCCTCAGTCCAGGGAGCACCCTCAGCCCAGATCGGGTGCGTGCATGGCGCGTACGCCTTCGATGTTCCCGTCGAGGTAGTGGCGGAGGGACAGCGGCACCAGATGGACCGAGGCGATGCCGACCCGGGTGAACGGCACCCGGACGATCTCGTACTCGCCACTGGGCTCGTCGACTTCCGGGCCGTGGCGCAGGGACACGTTCATGGACGCCATCCGGCAGACGAAGAAGTGCTGGACCTTCACCCCCGTCGCGCCGCCGTCCTCGCCTATGTGCTCGACGGTGTCCACGAAACAGGGCACGACATCGGTGATCTTCGCGCCGAGCTCCTCGTACACCTCGCGGTGCAGGGCCTCGATGACCGTGGCGTCGTCGGGTTCCACGCCACCGCCCGGGGTGACCCAGTACGGATCGACGCCGGGCTTGGTCCGCTTGATGAGGATCAGTTCGTCGCCGTCCAGGAGGATGGCGCGGGCGGTGCGTTTGACCACGGGACGGACCGTCATGGGAGAAATGTGGCCCGGTTGGTTCCACGTGAAACATCGCCCTCCGGACAGGCGGGCCGGAATCCGTTCCGCTCCACTTGGCTCCGCCCCTTCGGGCCGCCCGCCCGTCCGCGCCGGTTCAGAGCGCTCGGTCGAGTGCCTGGAGAACGTCCCGGACCAGGTCAGCCGCGTCCTCGATGCCGGCCGAGAGCCGGATGAACCCCTCCGGTACGGGATCGCCGCCCCAGCGGCGGCGCCGTTCCGCGGTGGAGCGGACCCCGCCGAAGCTCGTGGCGTCATCGACCAGGGTCAGTGCGTCCAGGAACCGTTCCGCACGGTCCCGGGACGACAGGGTGAAGGACACCACGCAGCCGAAGCGCTGCATCTGGCGCACGGCGACGGGGTGCGCGGGGTCGTCGGGGAGTCCCGGATAGCGCAGTCCGGACACGTCCGGCCGTTCGCGCAGCGCTTCGGCGACGGCGAGCGCATTGGCGTTCTGGCGGTCGACCCGGACCTGGAGCGTGGCCAGGGAACGGTGCGCGAGCCATGCCTCCATGGGACCCGGAATCGCGCCGACGATCTTGCGCCAGCGGCGTACGGCCTCGGCGGTCGCGGCGTCGCGGCAGCTGACGTACCCGAGGAGCAGATCGCCGTGCCCGGTGAGCTGTTTGGTCGCGCTGGCCACCGAGAAGTCGGCGCCGAGCTCCAGCGGACGTTGCCCCAGCGGGGTCGCCAGCGTGTTGTCGACGGCGACCAGGGTGCCCCGCGCCCGGGCGGCGTCGATGAGGCGGCGCAGGTCGCAGACGTCGAGCCCGGGGTTGGACGGGGTCTCGACCCAGAGCAGCCGGGCTCCGTCCAGGACGTCGAGTTGGGCGTCCCCGGCGGTGGGTGCGGTACGGACCTCGATCCCGTACGCGGTGAGCTGTTCTCCGACCAGGGGGAGGACCTGGTAGCCGTCGGCGGGGAGGACCACGGTGTCGCCCGCGCGGAGCTGGGAGAAGAGCACGGCCGAGATCGCCGCCATCCCGGAGGCGAAGACCAGCGTTTCGACCGACCGGGGCCCGTCCGTGCCGCCCGTCGTCCCGTCCGGGGCCTCCAGCTCACCGAGGGCCCGTTCCAACAGCGTCCAGGTGGGGTTCTCGTCCCGCGCGTACCGGTAGGGCCCCGTTGCCTCCCCGGGGAGGTGGAAGTGCGCGGCGAACACCGGGCCGGGCAGCGCGGGCTCGTGCTTCACGGGTTCGGGCAGCCCGGCCCGTACCGCCCGGGTGCCGTCCCCGACGGGACCCGGCAGCGGGGTCCCCGCCGGACCGCTCCCCGCCGGACCGCTCTGCGTACCGTCCGCCGTCATCGCCTCGACCTTCCGTCTTCCCGGGCGTCCCCCGCGTGGCACCGCCCGTGCCGGGGCGTGCGGACCGGTGCCCGCCGCCCGGATGCCCACCGGGCGCGTGCTGCGGACCCGGCGGGGTCTCCGTCACCAGGGTCGGTCACGTCCGGAGCGGCGGCCGGGGCGGGGTCGCCCGGGCGGGGCGCGACCCGGTGCGGACCCGGCACCCTGCGGATCAGTCCCCGTCGGGCAGCGCGACGTTCAGAGCCCAGGAGACGACGGAGATGATCAGGGCGCCCAGGACCGCGGTCCAGAAGCCCTCGACGTGGAAGCCGACGTCGAGCTTGTCGGCGACCCACGAGGTCAGCAGCAGCATCAGGGCGTTCACGACGAGGGTGATCAGGCCCAGCGTCAGGATGAACAACGGGATGGTGAGGATATTGACGACCGGCTTGACGACGATGTTGACCACGCCGAAGATCAGCGCGACGACGACCAGGGTGAGCGCCTTGGCACCCGTGCCGTCCCCGGTGAGGGTGATCTTGTCGAGCAGCCAGATCGCCACGGCCAGGGCGCCGGCGTTCGCGAGCGTCTTGACTAGGAAATTCATCATGTGTCTGATCGTGACAGACGCGTCCAACCGGGTGACCCGGGCGGACGGTGTCCGTTCGCCGGGACCACGATGGACCCCGGTGGGCGGGGAACACGTGCACGGATGGGTGCTGACCGAGATGGGCAAGGGCTGATGAAGGCATTCCGGCTGGACGAGCTGGAGATCGAGCGGGCCGCCAACGACGGCGCGTACCTACAGTTCCTGCGGGAGCGGAACATGTCGGTCGGCCTCTACGCGCTGGATGCGGGGGCATCCGATCCGCAGCAGCCGCACGGCCAGGACGAGGTGTACTTCGTGGTGAGCGGACGGGCGTCGATCACCGTGGGCATGGAGACGACGACCGTGGCCCGGGGCAGCGTCGTGTACGTCCCGGCCGGAGTCGCGCACAAGTTCCACCACATCACCGAGGACCTGCGGGTGCTCGTGGTGTTCTCTCCTCCGGAGGGCTGAGGAGGCCCGTCCGGTTCCCCGCCGGAAGGCCGAGTTCCGGCCTCGGGGTTCCCTCAGGGTGCGGTCAGGGGAGGACAAGGGGCCGCGGGCGCCCGTCCGACCGCGCGGCGCCCTAGCATCGAAGACACGGATCGAAGACTCGCACCACTCGCGCCCCACGGCCCGGGAACGGGGCCGGGGCGCCGCGGGGCGGGGTCGGGCCGGGGTACGCGAAGGGTGCGCCGACGTCGGACGACGGCGGCGCCGAGCGGAAGGAAGGAACCGTGCGGGAGATCTTCTCGGGCTTGCCGTGGTGGGTGAAGTGGGTCGCGGTGCCGGTCATCGCGCTGTTCGTGTTCGGCGGGCTGGTCGTCGGGGTGCTCTCCTTCCTGGTGGAGCTGCTCTTCAAGGTGCTCGTGTTCGTGGTGCTGGTCGCCGGCCTCGTCTACGTGGTGCGCAAGTTCACGTCGTCGTCCTCGTCGCGGAGTGACTGGTAGTACGTCAGAGCGGTGGGGGTCGGGGCCGGGTCCCCCTCCCGGGGGAAGATTGTCCGGGGTATGGAAATAGTCCGTATCGGACGACTAGAGTCGAAGCGGACACCCACTCGCCACGGGAGTGAGCCTTGGCCCCGGATGATCCCGTTCCGACCCTGATCGGCTCCGTACAGCGCGCGCTGCGCCTGCTGGAGGCCGCCGCCTCGCACCGCGGGGGCGCGCCCGCCAAGCAGCTGGCGCGCGAGTCGCGGGTGGCGCTCCCCACCGCGTACCACCTGCTGCGCACCCTGGTCCACGAGGGCTACGTGCGTCGTGAGCGCGGGGTGTACCTGCTCGCCGAGGCGACCGAGGGGCTGGCCGGCGCCGCGGCCCAGCAGAACCGTCGGGGCAGGATCCACGACGCGCTCGCGCACTGCCGCGACGTCCTCGGGGTGCCCGTGTACTTCGGGGTGTACCGCGACGGCGAGATCGAACTCGCCGCGGTGGCCGACAGCCCCGCGCATCCCGCGATCGAGGAGTGGGTGGACTTCCGCGAGACCGGGCACGCCCACGCGCTGGGTCAGTGCCTGCTGTCGCAGCTCGGTGAGAAGGCCCGCCGCGACCATCTGCACCGGCACCCCGTCCGGTACGTGACCCCGTACTCCGTGCGGGACGAGGAGACCTTCCTGCGGCGGCTCGCGGCCGTCGACCGCATGCAACCGGTGCTGGAGCACCAGGAGTACGCGCTCGGGACGGTCTGCGCGGCCATGCCCCTCATGGCCGGCAGCACGGCCATGGCCATCGGCTTCTCGCTGCCCGCGCACCAGGAGGACCGACTGCTGCCGACGTTGGCGCGATTGGAGCGCGAGGTCGGAAAGCTACTAGGGACACTCGGCTTCTCTATCAGCATCTGAAAACTCACTCCTTGTGATCTGTCGTGTACTTTAAGCAAGATGCCATGAGTGTCAGGGGGCTGATTCCTGGCCAGTCGACGCCACACGACGGGGTAGCCAATGCGCGAGTCGGTACAGGCAGAAGTCATGATGAGCTTTCTCGTGTCCGAGGAACTCACCTTCCGCATTCCCGTGGAGTTGCGTTACGACAGTGCCGATCCCTATGCCGTGCGGCTGACCTTCCACCTCCCCGGCGATGCGCCCGTGAGCTGGACGTTCGGTCGTGAACTGCTGGTCGACGGGGTCGCCGAGCCCTGCGGGGACGGGGACGTGCACATCGCCCCGGACGATCCGGAGATCCTCAGCGATGTGTTGATCACGCTTCAGGTGGGTGCCGAGCAGGCCGTCTTCCGCGCGGGGGTGGCGCCGCTGATCGCCTTCCTCGACCGCACCGACAAGATCGTTCCGTTGGGCCAGGAACGGGCGATGGCCGGATTCGACTCCCTGTTGGACCAGGCGCTCGACCGCATCCTGGCGGAGGAACAGAGCGCGGGTTGACGTCCCGTCAATGCGGTGGCCGAACCATCCCCCGAAAGGGCGTCCCCCGGTGAGCACCCGCACCCGTCCGGGGCGGTTCAGCCGCCCGTACGCGCCTTGCGACGGCGGCCCCGGCCCCCGGGCGACGGGACGGTACGCGCGGGAGCGGCGCCCGTTCCCGGGCGGTCCGCGGCCACCACCAGCGTGGCCAACGCCGTCGTGACCGGCACGGACGCCACCAGGCCGATCGACCCGACCAGGGTCCGGACGATCTCCTCGGCGACCAACTCGCTGTTGGCCACCGTGCCCACGGAACTCTGCGCGATCGAGAACAGCAGCAGCAACGGCAGCGCCGCGCCCGCATAGGCCAGGACCAGGGTGTTGACCACCGAGGCGATGTGGTCCCGCCCGATGCGGATGCCCGCGCGGTACAGCGCGCGGCGACTCATCGTCGGATCGGCCTGGTGCAACTCCCAGACCGCCGAGGTCTGGGTGACGGTCACGTCGTCCAGCACGCCGAGCGAACCGATGATCACCCCGGCCAGCAGCAGACCGCTCATGTCGATCCCCGGGTACAGCCCGTGGATCAGTCCGGTGTTGTCGTCGGTGTCCCCGGTGAGCGAGGCCCAGCCGATGAACAGGGAACCCAACACCCCGATCAGCAGCAGGGACACCAGCGTGCCGAGCACGGCCACCGAGGTGCGGGCGGACAGCCCGTGGCACATGTACAAGGCGATCAGCATGATCGCGCTCGCCCCGACCACCGCGACGACCAGCGGATTCGAGCCCTGGAGGATCGCGGGCAGGATGAAGAACGTCAGGATCAGGAAGCTCACCGCGAGGGCCACCAGGGCCATCAGCCCGCGCAGCCGGCCGACGAGCACCACGGCGAGCGCGAACAGTCCGGCCAACAGCACCATCGGAAGCCGACGGTTGGTGTCCGCGACCGAGTACTGGAGGTCCCGCGGCGCGTCGGGGGCGTAGGCGACGATCACCTTCTGCCCCTGCTCCAGCTTCCGCGAGGCATCGGGCTGCACGATCTCGGTGAACGTCCGACCCGTGTGCGGACCCGTGGTGACCTCGACGGTGGCCTTGCCGCAGTCGCCGGTCGCCCGCTGCTGCGCCTGACTGCCCTCGGCGGTCGAGGTGTCCCCGGTCGGCGGGACGGCGCCCGCGTTGACGGACTTGCAGTCGACCCGGTCGACCCGGGTGACCGTCGCCTGCTCGGTCTGCCGGTCGAAGCCGACGCCCGTGCGCTCGTGGGTGGGGGCGCCGCCCGGCCACAGGACGACCAGCCCCACGACGACGGCCGTGGCGAAGGGGATCAGCACCGCGGCGATGATCCGGCGCAAGCGGGCCGAGACGGGCGCCGCCGGACCGTGCGAGTGAGAATGCCCGTGGCCCCCGTGGCCCCCGTGGCCCCCGTGGCCCCCGTGGCCCCCGTGGCCCCCGTGGCCTCCCCCGCCTCTCCCCTGGCCGCCGTGGCCGTCCGGACCGTGGCCGTAGCCGTGGGCGGTCGACTCCGGGGCCGTCGCGGGGGACGGCGGCCAGGGCTGTCCGGCGGGCGGGACGGGAGGCTGCGGCGAGGTGGTCACCGCCCGATCATCGCAAGAACGGGCGGGGCCCACTGTTCAGCACGCCAGACATGACGCTAGCGTGGGGGCACCTTTGCACACGCGGGAGCTCGGAGCACCGGGCTGAGAGGGCGCTGACCTCCGTACCCGGACCTGCTCGACGCTTCACGCGGACGGGTGCTCCGGCGGAGAACCGCTGCGTCGACCGCTGAACCTGTTACCGGGTAATGCCGGCGTAGGGAGTAGGTCTCATGACCATCAAGGACGCACGCACGCCTGCCGTGACCGCGACCGACCCCACCGATCCCACGGACACTGCGGACACTGCGGAGCCCACGGACACTGCGGAGCCCACGGACACCGCGGACCCCGGGCCGACCGCCGGCTGGCACAAGGCGTACGTCGAGGGCCCCCGCCCCGATCTGCGCGTGCCGGTCCGTCAGGTCCACCTCACCAACGGCGGGTCGGTCACCCTGTACGACACCTCCGGCCCGTACACCGATCCGCACGCCGACACCGACGTCCGCCGCGGGCTGCCGCCGCTGCGGGAGAACTGGATCGTCGCGCGCGGCGACACCGAGGAGTACGCGGGCCGCCCCGTCCGCCCCGAGGACGACGGGCTCAAGCACACCTCGCCGCGCGGAGGGCTGCGCAACCTCGACGCGGTGTTCCCGGGACGGCCCCGCCAGCCCCGACGGGGCCGCGACGGGAAGCACGTCACCCAGCTCGCCTACGCGCGCCGCGGCGAGGTCACGCCCGAGATGGAGTTCGTGGCGCTCCGCGAGAACGTCGAACCCGAGGTCGTACGGGCCGAGATCGCCGCCGGCCGGGCGGTGCTGCCCGCGAACGTCAACCACCCGGAGATCGAGCCGATGATCATCGGCAAGCGGTTCCTGGTGAAGGTCAACGCCAACATCGGCAACTCCGCCGTCACCTCGTCCATCGAGGAGGAGGTGGACAAGATGACCTGGGCCACCCGCTGGGGCGCCGACACCGTCATGGACCTGTCCACCGGCCGCAACATCCACACCACCCGGGAGTGGGTGCTGCGCAACTCCCCCGTGCCGATCGGAACGGTGCCGCTCTACCAGGCGTTGGAGAAGGTGGACGGCCGGGCGGAGGAACTGACCTGGGAGATCTACAAGGACACGGTCATCGAGCAGGCCGAGCAGGGCGTGGACTACATGACCGTCCACGCGGGCGTCCGGCTGCCGTACGTACCGCTCACGGCGCGCCGCAAGACCGGCATCGTGTCGCGCGGCGGGTCGATCATGGCCGCGTGGTGCCTGGCGCACCACAAGGAGTCCTTCCTGTACGAGAACTTCGAGGAACTGTGCGAGATCCTCGCCGCCTACGACGTCACGTACTCCCTGGGCGACGGGCTGCGCCCCGGTTCCATCGCGGACGCCAACGACGAGGCGCAGTTCGCGGAGTTGCGCACCCTCGGCGAACTGAACCGGATCGCCAAGGGCTTCGACGTCCAGACCATGATCGAGGGCCCCGGACACGTGCCGATGCACAAGATCAAGGAGAACATCGACCTCCAGCAGGAGATCTGCGAGGAGGCCCCGTTCTACACCCTGGGCCCCCTGACCACCGACATCGCGCCCGCCTACGACCACATCACCTCCGGGATCGGCGCCGCCATGATCGCCTGGTGGGGCACCGCGATGCTCTGCTACGTCACGCCCAAGGAGCACCTGGGCCTGCCCAACCGTGACGACGTGAAGACCGGGGTCATCACGTACAAGATCGCCGCCCATGCCGCGGACCTGGCCAAGGGGCATCCCGGTGCCCAGGAGTGGGACGACGCGCTCTCCGACGCCCGCTTCGAGTTCCGCTGGGAGGACCAGTTCAACCTGGCCCTCGACCCCGACACGGCACGGTCCTTCCACGACGAGACCCTGCCCGCGGAACCCGCGAAGACGGCGCACTTCTGTTCCATGTGCGGGCCGAAGTTCTGCTCGATGAAGATCAGCCAGAGCATCAACGAGCGGTTCGGCGGCGACGCCGCCGAGGACGCCTCCGCTCAGGAGGTCGCCGAGGGGATGCTCCAGAAGTCCAAGGAGTTCGCGGCCTCGGGCAACCGGGTCTACCTCCCGTTGGCGTGACGGGCGCGTCCGGGCCGACGTGCGGACCGGGTCACTCCGGCGGGTGTTCGGGCCCGCCGAAGTCCGGGCTGCTGAAGTCCGGGCTCGAATAGCTGGGGCGCGGCCCCTCCGAGCCCCGGTCGGGGCTGCTGAACCCCGGCCGGTGGTAGCCGAGGTGCGGCATCCGACCGGAGGTGCCGGCACCCGCCGGGGCCGGGCCGTACGTCCCGCCGGTCCCGGCAGCCCCGGCGTCGGGGTTTGGGGCGTTCGCCAGGGCGCTGCGGAGGAAGGGCACGATGCCGTGCTCCAGCAGGGCGTCGCGCCAGGCCGCGCGGGCCAGTTCGACCCGTTCGTCGATCTCGCGCCGCGGGGCGGCCCGCAGCGCCGTCGCGTTGTTGCGCAGTGCGGCGAACAGCAGTCCGGCCGCGGCGACGAGGATCGCGGCGGCGGTGATCGCGCCGAAGACCCAGCCCGTGGCGAGTAGGGTCCGGCCGATCGCCAGCCCGGGGCTGAACGCCCGCAGGGCGTAGCCGACGAGCAGGAAGATCACTGCGGCGGCCCCGGCGAGCACCGGTGCGAGCACCGCGAGGACGGCGAGGACACCGGCGCCCGTGGGCTCGGGTGCGCCGTCGGCCGTGGTGCGCGGGGTGGTGGCACGTGCTTCGGCGCGGACCGTGACGTAGGCGTCGTACTCGGCGGTGGCCGCGGCCGTGATCAGGGCCCGGGCTTCGACGGCCCTGCTGCGCAGCTGTTCGGTGTTCAACCGGTGGCTGACGGGTGCCAGTTCGGGATGGTGCGCGGTGGTGCGCAGCGCCTCGTCGAGGATCCGCTCGTACTCGGTGCGGTCCTCGCTCGACAACTGCCGCGGAACGCTGTTCATCTGCATCCCCCGATGCTCCGTAGGGCGTGTGGCTCACATGGTTGAGAGCCGTCGGGCAGAAACGGAGGGGAGCCTGCTACGGATGGGCCATGGTAGGGCCGGCACGGCGCACGGTGACAGGGGATTTCCGAAAATGGTGCCCCGGTGCCGCAGGATCCTCCGTTTCCGCGATCGCCCGCGGAACGTTCAGTCGTGCAGGGGGAGTTGCTGGACCAGCAGCTTTCCGGCCATGGTCACGCCGCCGTCCATGGCGATCGCGAGTCCGTCGGCGTAGACGTGCGGTCCGTGCACCACCGGGCCGCGGCTGTCGTCGTCGTCCTCGGAGCCGACCTCTCCGAGCAGGTAGGGGATGGGGCTGTGGCCGTGTACGACGCGGGAGCCGCCGTAGGCGGAGAGGAGTTCCCGGGCGGCTTGCGGTCCGGCTTCGTCGCGGAAGGCGAAGCGCTTGGTGAACTTCCGGAACAGGTCCCAACACTCGTCGGCGTCGTTGCGCGTCAGGGTCTCCCGCACCGTGTCGTTCACGGCCTCGATGGAGTCGCCGTAGTCGAGGTAGGCGGTGGTGTCCGAGTGCAGGAGCAGGTGGCCGTCCTCCTCCACCATGGCGTCGAGCCGGGACATCCACTGGAGGTGGTGGTCCTGGAGGCGGTCCATATCGGCCTTCTGGCCGCCGTTGAGCAGCCAGGCCGCCTGGAAGGTGGCGGTGCCCGCACCGGAGTTGACCGGCGTGTCGCCGAAGCGGCGGGCGCCGATGAGGAGCAGTTCGTGGTTGCCCATGAGGGCCTTGCAGTAGCCCCCGGCTGCGGCGGCCTCGGCGGACAGCTTCATGACCAGGTCGATCACGCCGATGCCGTCGGGCCCGCGGTCGGTGAAGTCGCCGAGGAACCAGAGCCGGGTGGTGCCCGCGGACCAGTTGCCTTCGGTGTCGATCAGGCCCTGCTCGTGCAGCGCGGCGACCAGTTCGTCCAGGTAGCCGTGCACGTCGCCCACCACGTACAGCGGGCCGGGGCCGTCCGGGGCGGGGGGCGCGGGGGCCGGAGCGGGGGACCCTTCCGGTGCCGGGAGGGTGTCGCCCCGTTTGATCACCGGGAGGTCGCGTTGGGTCGGGGTGTAGCCCTCGGGTTCCTCGCCGCCGTCGTAGGGCGGGGTGCCGCCGGGCGCGGCGGGGTGGGCGGCGACCGGCGCGTGCCGGTCACCGGGCGCCGGGTGCTCACCGGGCGCCCGGTGAGGGCCGGGTTCGGGGTGGGCGGGGGCGCTCGCGGGCCGGTACGGCGCGCCGTCCGGAGGCGTGGTGGGCTGCGGCGGGCGCGCCGGAGCGGCGCCCGGGTCCGCCGTGGTGCCCGGGTGCGGACCGGCGCTGCCCGGGTGCGGACCGACCCGTGGATCGGGCCGTGGATCGGGCCGGTCGGGATGGACGGGACCGGCCTCGTGTACATAGGCCGGCACCCGGAAGTCACGTACCGTCGGCGTTCGCACGACGGGTCCCTGACCTGCCCCCTGAGTCATCGACCCCTCCACCACCTCGCGCCGCAACTGCACCGGATCGGACTGCCTGGTCGCAGCGGCCCGCGGTGTCGTCCGCCCATCATAGGAATGCGGATCGCGCTGTGTGATGACCCAGGGGTGGTGAATCGGAACAGCGGCCCGGTTCACCGCGCTTTTCTCCCGAATTGGGCGGCGACCGGATGTCCGTTCACCCTCGGCTAGCCGGTGCGCGGCGAGCGGGGAGGGCTGACGGTGGTGCGCGGATGACGCCGTTCGGAGGAGGTGCGGACGATCAGTTCCGTGGGTATGACCTGCTCCATCGGATGGTCGGACTCGACTCCCTCGATCGCGTCGATGAGGAGTTGGACGACGGCCGTGCCGATCCGCCGCGGTTTGAGCGAGAGCGTGGTGATCGGCGGTTCCGTGGTGGCGTAGACGGTCGATTCGCTACAGCAGACGAGGAGCAGGTCGTCCGGTACGCGCAGTCCGTACCTGCGGGCGGCGGCCAGCAGGTCCGTCCCGTTGGGGTCGAAGAGGCCGTAGACCGCATCGGGACGGTCGGGCCGAGCCAGCAGACGGTCGGCGGCCACGGCACCCGCGCAGGGGTCGTGCGCCGGATACGCCTCGTAGACGGGGTCCTGCCCCACGCGCTCGCACCAGTGCAGGTACGCCGTCGTCGACAGGTGGGTGTAGGTGTCGGTGGTGGTGCCGGTGAGGAGCCCGATGCGGCGCGCGCCGGCTTCCGCCAGGTGGTCGAGGATGCCGAGCACGGCGGCCTCGTGGTCGTTGTCCACCCAGGCGGTGACCGGGAGCGAACCGGCGGGTCGTCCGTCCGAGACGACGGGCAGGCCCTGGCGGACCAGTTCGGTCACGACCGGGTCCTTGTCGGAGGGATCGATCACCACGGTGCCGTCGAGCGCGACGTTCGACCACACGTCGACGGGACTGCGGCGGGAGGTCGCCGGAAG
Source organism: Streptomyces sp. NPDC005955 (assembly GCF_042871255.1). Taxonomy (NCBI): domain Bacteria; kingdom Bacillati; phylum Actinomycetota; class Actinomycetes; order Kitasatosporales; family Streptomycetaceae; genus Streptomyces; species Streptomyces sp. NPDC005955. The sequence goes on from NZ_JBIAIF010000006.1 coordinate 17,336, forward strand.
GATGACGAGGGCGTACCCCCTGGCCAGTGCGGCGGAGGTGGCGGCCCTCGCCATCTCGGCGAAGTAGGCGAACTCGGTGAAGGTGAAAGGTTCATCCCCGTAGGTGGTCACGGTCAGCCCGATGAGGCCGGACTTGCCGGTACGGAGGGTTCGGGCGGCGGCCGAAGGGCGGTAGCCGAGACGGTCGGCGACCTCGCGGACGTGGCGCCGGGTCGCGTCGGGTAACCGGCCCTTGCCGTTGAGCGCGTCCGAGACGGTCGTGATGGAGACACCGGCGGCGGCGGCCACGTCTCTGATGCCCGCTCGGCCCGGCCGGCCGCCTCGGCGGGGGGTGTCCGCCCGGCTCACCTGGTGCTTCCCTGCTGCTGTCATGGCGTGCCGATAGTAGGGCTCAGACGGTGGGGTGGGGCGGACGGGGATCCACACGTTGACAGGCACGTTTCTGCATGGCATTGAGGGGCTAAAAGGGTTTAAACGTAAGGATGTTGAGGGATCAGCCAGGGAATCCAGGACCGTAGAGGGGGCTGGGCCTCGGCGGGGAGTCATGTCTCGAAGAGGTCTCAACTCACCTTGACGAGGGATGCGCGCCACGGCGCAAGCCAGGGGCGCGAGCTTCTTCGGCGCGCGCCGTCTCCGTGCGGATCGGGGTGGAGGAGCGGGCGCGTTCCCGGTCCGACGGCGGGTGACTCCCCCGCCGTCGGGTTCCGCGGGGGTTGTCTGGGGCGGGAATCCTCTTAGGGTGTGAAGCATTACGGTGCTGGTCGAGTCGCGAGGAGTTGCGTGGTGAGCGTGCAGAGTCCCAGGCTTCGGGCCGAGCTGGCGGGGGTCCCCGCCTACACGCCCGGCAAGCCCGCGGCGGCCGGCGGCCCGGTGGCCTACAAGCTGTCGTCGAACGAGAACCCGTACCCCCCGCTCCCGGGCGTGATGGAGCGGGTGGTCGCGGCGGCCGGAACGTTCAACCGGTACCCGGACATGGCGTGCACGGAGCTCATGGCCGAGTTGGCCGACCGGTTCGACGTCCCGGTGGGCCACCTGGCGACCGGCACCGGTTCGGTCGGGGTCGCCCAGCAGCTGCTCCAGGCGACGGCGGGGCCGGGCGACGAGGTGATCTACGCCTGGCGGTCCTTCGAGGCGTACCCGATCATCACGCAGATCAGCGGGGCGACCTCGGTGCGGGTGCCGCTGACCCCGGGGGAGGTGCACGACCTGGACGCGATGGCCGCGGCGATCACCGAGCGGACCCGGCTGGTCTTCGTCTGCAACCCCAACAACCCCACGGGGACGGTGGTGCGGCGGGCCGAGCTGGAGCGTTTCCTCGACCGGGTGCCCGACGACGTGCTGGTGGTGCTGGACGAGGCGTACCGGGAGTTCATCCGCGACCCTCAGGTCCCGGACGGCGTCCAGCTCTACCGGGACCGCCCCAATGTGTGCGTGCTGCGGACCTTCTCCAAGGCGTACGGACTGGCGGGCCTGCGGGTCGGGTTCGCGGTGGCCCACGAGCCGGTCGCGGCGGCCCTGCGGAAGACGGCGGTCCCCTTCGGGGTGAGCCAGCTCGCGCAGGACGCCGCGGTGGCCTCGCTGCGCGCGGAGGACGAGTTGCTGGGTCGGGTGGGTTCGCTGGTGGCCGAGCGGACCCGGGTGCAGGCCGCGTTGGGCGAGCAGGGGTGGACGGTGCCGGAGTCCCAGGCGAACTTCGTCTGGTTGCGGCTCGGGGACCGTACGGGTGACTTCGCCGCGGCATGTGAGCGCGCAGGGGTGGTCGTCAGGCCGTTCGCGGGGGAGGGCGTGCGGGTCTCCGTCGGCGAGACCGAGGCGAACGACCTGTTCCTGCACGCCGCCGAGGCGTTCCGCAAGGAGCTGTGATCACCGCCATGTAGCCGTACGAGGCTCCTGGCATGGAAGGCCCCCGGGCACCGAGACCTTCGGTTCCGGGGGACTTCTGCTGTTTGCCCCTGGGTTCAATGGGGTGCCTGGTGGTCATTCCCTCCAGTAAGGGGGCCCCCGGGTGCGAGGGGCGGAGAGGGGTAGGACATAATGCTTGTGAATGTGAACGCGTTCACAAGCGCGCCTGAATGGTCCCGTTATGCCGGAGATCAAAGGGGCAAAACTGCCGCTGTGAACACGGCACGTAAGGAGAAGGAGACGTGGACCTCGCTCTAGCGCCGGAAACCCTGTCGCGATGGCAGTTCGGCATCACAACCGTCTACCACTTTCTGTTCGTCCCTCTGACGATCTCCCTGGCGGCCCTGACCGCCGGACTGCAGACGGCGTGGGTGCGTACGGGGAAGGAGAAGTACCTCCGGGCGACCAAGTTCTGGGGCAAGCTCTTTCTGATCAACATTGCCATGGGTGTCGTGACCGGCATCGTGCAGGAGTTCCAGTTCGGGATGAACTGGTCTGACTACTCCCGCTTCGTCGGTGACATCTTCGGGGCGCCGCTCGCGTTCGAGGCGCTCATCGCCTTCTTCTTCGAGTCGACGTTCATCGGGCTGTGGATCTTCGGCTGGGACAAGCTGCCGAAGAAGCTGCACCTCGCGACCATCTGGATGGTGGCGATCGGCACCATCCTGTCCGCGTACTTCATCCTCGCTGCGAACTCCTGGATGCAGCACCCGGTCGGCTACCGGATCAACGAGGTCGCCGGGCGGGCCGAGCTCACCGACTTCTGGGCGGTCCTGAGCCAGAACACCACCCTCACCCAGGTCGCCCACACCCTGACGGCGGCCTTCCTCACCGGTGGCGCGTTCATGGTCGGCGTGTCCGCGATCCACCTGGTCCGCAAGAAGCACATCCCCGTGATGAAGGTCTCGCTGCGGCTCGGGCTGGTCACGGTCGCCATCGCCGGAATGCTGACCGCGCTGAGCGGTGACCGGCTCGCCAAGGTGATGTTCGACCAGCAGCCGATGAAGATGGCCGCGGCCGAAGCCCTCTGGGACGGTCAGAAGGCGGCACCCTTCTCCCTCTTCGCCTACGGGGACGTGGACAAGGGCCACAACACCGTCGCCATCGAGATCCCCGGGATACTGTCCTTCCTCGCCGAGGACGACTTCGACCACTTCGTGCCCGGCATCAACGACGTCAACGCCGCCGAGCAGCAGAAGTACGGACCCGGCGACTACCGGCCCAACATCCCGGTCGCCTTCTGGTCGTTCCGCTGGATGATCGGCTTCGGCATGGCCTCCTTCGGCATCGGTCTGCTCGGACTGTGGCTGACCCGGAAGAAGTTCCTGCTGCCCCCGCACATGAGGGTCGGCGAGGACGAGATGCCGAACCTCGTGCTCTTCCGGAACAAGGCGCTCCATGCGAAGTGGGCCCGTGGGTACTGGCTGCTGGCCGCCTGGACCCTGGCCTTCCCGCTGATCGCCAACTCCTGGGGCTGGATCTTCACCGAGATGGGCCGTCAGCCCTGGGTGGTGTACGGCGTGCTCCAGACCCGCGACGCGGTCTCCCCCGGTGTCAGCCAGGGCGAGGTCATCACCTCGATGGTCGTCTTCACCCTGCTGTACGCCGTCCTCGCCGTCATCGAGGTCAAGCTGCTCGCCAAGTACATCAAGGCCGGCCCGCCCGAACTGACCGAGGCCGACCTCAATCCGCCGACCAAGATCGGCGGCAATGACCGCGACCCCGACCGGCCGATGGCCTTCTCCTACTGACGGCCTACTCACGGAAAGGAGCTGAATCGTGCAACTCCACGATGTCTGGTTCGTCCTCATCGCGGTCCTGTGGATCGGCTACTTCTTCCTGGAGGGCTTCGACTTCGGTGTCGGTGTCCTGACCAAGCTGCTCGCCCGCAACCGACCCGAGAAGCGGGTCCTGATCAATACGATCGGCCCGGTCTGGGACGGCAACGAGGTGTGGCTGCTCAGTGCGGGCGGCGCCACCTTCGCCGCCTTCCCCGAGTGGTACGCCACCCTCTTCTCCGGGTTCTACCTCCCCCTGCTGCTGATCCTCGTGTGTCTGATCGTGCGCGGAGTCGCCTTCGAGTACCGCGCCAAGCGACCCGAGGAGAACTGGCAGCGCAACTGGGAGAACGCGATCTTCTGGTGCTCCCTGCTCCCCGCGTTCCTCTGGGGAGTCGCCTTCGCCAACATCGTCCGGGGGGTGAAGATCGACCAGAACAAGGAGTACGTGGGCAATGTCCTCGACCTGCTCAACGGTTACGCGCTGCTGGGCGGTCTGGTCACCCTGACCCTGTTCACCTTCCACGGAGCCGTGTTCGTCGCGCTGAAGACCGTGGGCGACATCCGGATCCGGGCCCGCAGGCTGGCCACCCAGGTCGGTCTGTTGACGGCGGTGCTCGCCCTGGGGTTCCTGATCTGGACCCAGATCGACAAGGGGGACGGCGGCAGCCTGGTCGCCATGATCGTGGCCGTCGCCGCGCTGGTCGCCGCCCTCGGGGCCAACCTGGCCGGACGGGAGGGATGGTCGTTCGCCTTCTCCGGCGTCACGATCATCGCCGCCGTGTCGATGCTCTTCCTGACGCTCTTCCCGAACGTCATGCCCTCCTCGCTCGACCCGGCCTGGAACCTCACGGTCACCAATGCCTCGTCGACGCCCTACACCCTGAAGATCATGACCTGGTGTGCGGGGATCGCGACCCCGGTGGTGCTCCTCTACCAGGGCTGGACGTACTGGGTGTTCCGCAAGCGGATCGGTACGCAGCACATCGCGGACCCCGTGCACTGATGTCCCGGGGCGGGACCCACACCCGCGTCCCGCCCCACCGCGCTTCCCCGGGTGTGTTTCACGTGAAACACCCCTGAACCGACCCCGAGGGTGTGTTTCACGTGAAACCGATCGACCCGCGACTGCTCCGATACACCCGCGCCACCCGAGGCTTCCTCGTCGCCGTGGTGGTCCTGGGCCTGATCGGGGCGGGGCTGGTCATCGCTCAGGCCATGTTGATCGCGGAGGCCGTGGTCGGCGCCTTCCAACACGGGCTGTCCGTGAAGGAACTCTCCACTCCCCTGCTCCTGTTGCTGGCCGTGACCGCGGGCCGCTCCGCCGTCTCCTGGCTCACCGAACTCGCCGCCCACCGGGCCAGTGCGGCGGTGAAGTCGGAACTGCGCGGGCGTCTGTTGGAGCGGGCGGGCGCCCTGGGGCCGGGTTGGCTGAGCGGACAGCGCACGGGCTCGCTGGTCGCCCTCGCCACCCGGGGCATCGACGCCCTGGACGACTACTTCTCCCGCTATCTGCCGCAGTTGGGTCTCGCGGTCGTCGTTCCGGTCGCGGTACTGGTCCGGATCGTCACCGAGGACTGGGTCTCGGCCGCCATCATCGCGGGCACCCTGCCGCTCATCCCGATCTTCATGATCCTCATCGGCTGGGCGACCCAGGCGCGCATGGACCGCCAGTGGCGGATGCTGTCCCGGTTGTCCGGGCACTTCCTCGACGTCGTCGCCGGGCTGCCCACCCTCAAGGTGTTCGGCCGGGCCAAGGCCCAGGCCGAGTCGATCCGCACGATCACCGGCGACTACCGCCTCGCGACCATGCGGACCCTACGGATCGCGTTCCTGTCCTCGTTCGCCCTGGAACTGCTCGCCACCCTGTCCGTCGCCCTGGTCGCCGTCACCATCGGCATGCGCCTGGTACACGGGGGCCTCGACCTCTACACCGGTCTGGTCATCCTGATCCTGGCGCCCGAGGCGTATCTACCGGTACGCCAAGTGGGGGCGCAGTACCATGCCGCCGCCGAAGGGCTGGCCGCCGCCGAGGAGGTCTTCGAGGTCCTGGAGACCGAGGTGCCCACCGCCGGAACCGGTGCGGTCCCCGTGGCGTCCGAAGGGCTGGAACTCCGCTTCGACGCGGTGACCGTGCGCCATCCGGAGCGCTCGGTGGACGCCGTGTCCCGGGTGTCCTTCGCCGTGTCGCCCGGCGAGACGGTGGCCCTGGTCGGGCCCAGCGGCGCCGGGAAGTCGACACTGGTCGCCGCCGCGCTCGGCTTCGTACGGCCCCGGGACGGGCGGGTGCTCGTCGGGGGCGCCGACCTCGCCGGCATCGACCGGGACTCCTGGCACCGACAGGTCGCCTGGGTGCCGCAGCGCCCCCACCTGTTCGCCGGCTCGCTCGCCGAGAACGTCCGCCTCGCCCGGCCCGAAGCGGACGACACCGCGCTACGTGCCGCCCTGCGGGACGCCGGGGCCCTGGAGTTCGTGGACGCGCTGCCCGCCGGGGTGGACACCCCGCTGGGCGAGGACGGAGCGGGACTCTCCGCCGGCCAGCGACAACGGCTCGCCCTGGCCCGGGCGTTCCTCGCCGACCGCCCCGTCCTGCTCCTCGACGAGCCGACGGCCGCGCTGGACGGGGAGACCGAAGCCGGGATCGTCGACGCGGTACGACGACTGTCGGTGGGCCGCACCGTCCTGCTGGTGGTGCACCGCCCCGCCCTGCTGGCCGTGGCGGACCGCGTCGTCACGCTGTCGCTGCCCGAGCAGGACGCCCCCGCACACCGTGCGCAGTCGGATGAGGTCGGGCCGGGCACCTCGTCCACCGGCGCGGGCATCGCCGCCGATCACGGGGCCCGGCAACGTCCCACCGGAGTGGACCTGCTCGCCGATCTCACCGACGGCGGGACCGCCTTCGGCGACGAACTGTTCCAGCCGGCGCGCGACCGTCAGGAGCCGCTGGTCCCGGCCCAGGGCGGTGCGGCGCCCGGGGAGACGGGACGCGTCGACGCCCGGGAGCGCGGGGCCGACCGCGGGAGGACGGCCGGCGCGTCGGGTACGGGGGCCGTGCTCGCCCGGGTACGGAACATGGCCGGGCCGCGACGGGGACGGCTCGCCCTCGCGCTGCTCTTCGGGAGCCTCGCCCTGGGCAGCGCCGTCGGACTGATGGCGACGTCCGGCTATCTGATCTCCCGCGCCTCCGAACAACCGCCCGTGCTCTACCTGATGACCGCCGTCACCGCCACCCGCACCTTCGGCATCGGACGGGCCTGCTTCCGTTACGCCGAACGGCTCGTCTCGCACGAAGCGGTGTTGCGGATGCTGGCCGACACCCGGGTGGCGGTCTACCGGCGCCTGGAACGGCTGGCACCGGCAGGGCTGCGCAAGACCCGCCGCGGTGACCTGCTCTCCCGACTCGTCGCGGACGTGGACGCGCTCCAGGACTACTGGTTGCGCTGGCTGCTCCCGGCCGCCGCCGCCCTCGTCGTGTCGCTGGGGGCCGTTGGCTTCACCGCCTGGATGCTGCCCGAGGCGGGCGCCGTGCTCGCGGTGGGGCTGCTCGCCGCGGGGGCGGGAGTGCCCCTGCTGTCGGGCGCCGTCGCCAGGCGGGCCGAACGACGACTCGCCCCGGCGCGCGGTGCGCTCGCCACCCGGGTCGCCGACCTGCTCACCGGAACCGCCGAACTGACCGTCGCGGGCGCCCTGGGCGAGCGCACCGACCGGGCGAAGCAGGCCGACTCGGTACTGACCCGGATCGCCTCCCGCGCGGCGAAGGCGACCGCGCTCGGAGACGGACTGACCACGCTGATCACCGGGATCACCGTCACCGCGACCGCCTTGGTCGCCGTGCAGGGCGTCGCCGACGGACGCCTGAGCGGGGTCGCCACGGCCGTGGTGGTGCTCACCCCGCTGGCCGCTTTCGAGGCGGTCATGGGCCTGCCGCTGGCCGTCCAGTACCGCCAGCGGGTGCGCAAGAGCGCCGAGCGGGTCCACGAGGTGCTGGACGCGCCGGTGCCGGTACGGGAACCCGCCGTGCCGGTGGCCGCACCCGACTCCCCCTTCCCCTTGCGGCTGGACGGGGTGCGCGCCCGGTACGAGGGCCAGTCGGACGAGGCGCTCGACGGGGTCGACCTGGTGCTCACCGAAGGCCGCCGGGTCGCCGTCGTCGGGGTCTCCGGCTCGGGCAAGACGACCCTCGCGCAGGTGCTCGCACGGTTCCTGGACCCGGTGCCGGGGGCGGGGACGTACAGCCTCGGCGGGGCGGACGCGGGTGCGCTGGACGGGGACACCGTGCGACGGTTCGTGGGGCTCTGCGCGCAGGACGCGCACCTCTTCGACAGTTCGGTACGGGAGAACCTGCTGCTGGCCCGCCGCGAAGCGGGAGAGGACCGGCTGCGGGAGGTACTGGCCCGGGTGCGCATGCTCGACTGGGTCGACTCGCTGCCGAACGGTCTGGACACCCTCGTGGGCGAACACGGCGCACGGCTGTCCGGCGGCCAGCGGCAGCGGCTCGTCCTCGCCCGGGCGCTGCTCGCGGACTTCCCGGTCCTGGTGCTGGACGAGCCCGCCGAGCACCTCGATCTGGCGACGGCCGACGCCCTGACCTCGGACCTCCTGGCGGCCACCGCGGGGAGCACGACCCTGCTGATCACCCATCGGCTGGCCGGGTTGGACGCGGTGGACGAGGTGGTCGTGCTGGACGCCGGCCGGGTCGTGCAGCGGGGCCCCTTCCGGGAACTGGTCGCCGTGGAGGGACCGTTGGCCCGGATGAGGGAGCGCGAGCGCGCGGTGGACCTGCTGGCCGCGGGGGTGTGAGCCCGCGCGGCCGGGCCACGGTCCGGGTGGGATCGTTGCGGTGACCGTACGCCCACCCGGGCGCCACGGACGGGGTCGGGTTTCGGGGGGTACAGGGGGTTATTAGGCTTTGGGCATGGCTGGGAAGCAGGACGGTGGCGGATCGTTGCGGATGTCCGGCGAGCTGGCGGCCCGGGTGCCGCAGTTGCTGGACGCGATGCGGTCGGTCGGTACCGGGCTGGAACTGCACTCGACGCTCGACCGGATCTGCGAGACGGCCGCCGAGCTGGCGCAGGCGCGGTACGCGGCGATCGGCGTGGTCGCCGAGGACGGCGACGGGCTCTCCGACTTCGTCTTCCACGGCATCGACGAGGCGAGCGCGGACCGCATCGGGCGGCTGCCGGACGGCCACCGCGGGCTGCTGGGCGCCCTGATCCACCACCCCGAGCCGGTGCTGCTGGCGGACCTCGCCGCCGACCCGCGCTCCTGCGGGTTCCCGCCGCACCACCCGCCGATGCGCAGCTTCCTCGGCGTGCCCATCCGGGTGCAGGGCGAGATCTTCGGCAACCTCTACCTGACGGAGAAGCGGGACGGCGCCGAGTTCGACGACGACGACCTCAGCATCGTCCGGGTGCTCGCGACGGAGGCGGGCATCGCCATCGGCAACGCCCGGCTCTACGGGGCCGCCCGCCAGCGGGAGCGCTGGATCGACGGCTCCGTCGCGGTCACCACCGCCCTGCTGTCGGGCGGCGACGCCGATGACGCGCTCCAGGTCGTCGCCGAGCAGGCCCGCCAGCTGTCCGACTCGGCCGCGGGGATCGTCCTGCTGCCCGCCGAGGAGGGCGGGCTGGAGATCGTCGCCGTGGCGCCGGAGGGCCGGCACGGTGCCCTCGGTGTGGTCATCCCGCCGGAGAGCCAGATCGCCGCGCTGCTGCTCGCCGGCGAGGCCGTCTTCCTGGAGGACGCGGCCACCGACCCCCGGGTGCTCAGCGCGCTCGTCCGCGGCTACGGACCGTCGATGCTGCTGCCCCTCCAGAGCGAAGGACGGGTGCTGGGCTCGCTGGTCACCCTGCGGGAACGGGGCGCCCGTACCTTCACCGAGGCGGAACGCACCCTCGCCGGCCAGTTCGCGGCGCAGGCCGCCCTGGCGCTGAAGATGGCTGAGGCCCAGCGCGACCGGGAACGCCTCGCGGTCTTCGAGGACCGCGACCGGATCGCCCGGGACCTCCACGACCTGGTGATCCAACGGCTGTTCGCGACCGGGATGATGCTGGAGAGCGCTCAGCGTAAGTCCGGCAACCCGGCGGTCCAGCAGGGGGTGGGCAAGGCCGTCGACGAACTCGACGTGACGATCCAGGAGATCCGCACGGCGATCTTCGCCCTTCAGCAGGGGCCGGCCGAAGCGCCCTCCGGACTGCGCACCCGGGTCCTGCGGGAGATCAACACGGCGGCGGTCCCCCTCGGTTTCAAGCCCTCGCACCGGTTCGTCGGACCGGTGGACACCATGGTGGGCGAGCTGACCGGCAAGAACCTGATCGCGGCGCTGCGGGAGGCCCTGTCGAACGCGTTCCGGCACGCGGAGGCCGCCCGGATCGACGTGGTCGTCGACTCCACGGTGACCCTCCCCGACGGAGTGGCCGGGGTCCGGCTCACGGTGGCGGACGACGGGGTCGGCATCCCCGAGGGCGGTCGGCGCAGCGGTCTGCGGAACCTCAAGCGCCGCGCCGAGTCCCTGGGCGGCGACAGTTGGTACGGGCCCGGCATCGGTGAGGACGGCGGGGGCACCGGCGTGGTCTGGCAGGCGCCGCACTGACGGGGAGGGCCCGGGGCGGCCCCGTTCGGTGCGGTCGCCCTGTTCGGCGGTATCCGGCTGATCCGTACGGACCACCTCGTCCCCCGTGCGTACGATCAGTGCGCGCCGGCGCCGTCGAGTCGCGTAACGATCCGTCACATGCCCTTCTCCTCCCGACGCCGCCCCTTCTTCGTCCCGGCCGTGATGTGCGTGCTGCTCGGCCTCGCCGTCCCCCACGTCAGTGCGTACGACGACCCGTACCCGCCCGGTCTCCCCGACGGGCTCGGTGCGTCCGGGCGGGGGGCCGGCGCCGAGGTCGCGCGGCTCTACGAGGAGGCGGCCGAGGCGGCCCGCTCCCACGAGGCCGGCCAACGGGAGGCAGCGGCGCAGCGGCAGCGGGCGGAGGAGCTTGAGCAGCGGCTCGCCCGGGAGCGGCGGGCCATCGAGGAGTTGCACGGGGACCTGGGCCGCATCGCCAGGGCGCAGTACCGGACGGGCGGCGAGGTGCCCTACACCGCACGGATGCTGCTCACCGACCGCCCGGAGGAGGTGTTGCAGGGGCAGCGGGCGGTGCGCCAGGCGGAACTGGCGGTGCGCCAGCAGATCGGCGAGAGCCGCGCGGCGGAGCGACGGCTCGTCCGGGACGAGGCGGCGGCGTCCCGGGCGTGGCGGGCGCTGGCGAGCCGCAACGAACGGCTCGCCGAGCTGAGGCGGGGCATCGAGCGCAAGCTCGAAGAGGCGCAGTGGCGGCTGCGGAGCGAGGCCGAGCGGTCAGTGGCCGCGGGACGGTGCCCGGGAGCGGTCCGGCTGTCCCCGGACGGGCCCCCGACGACCCGTACCTGGGTCGCCCCGCTCGCGGGGTACGAGCTCTCGGCGGGGTTCGGCGGGACGGGGAAGCGCTGGGCCAGCCGGCACACCGGACAGGACTTCGCGGTGCCCGAGGGGACGCCGGTGCGGGCGGTCGGCGAGGGGCGGGTGGCGGCCGTGTCCTGCGGGGGCGCGTTCGGCATCGCCGTCGTGGTGGCGCACCCGGGCGGCTACTACACGCAGTACGCGCACCTGTCCTCGGCGGCGGTCGAGCAGGGCGAGCAGGTGCGGGCGGGCCAGTGGATCGGCCTGTCGGGGACGACGGGGAACTCGACGGGTCCGCATCTGCACTTCGAGGTGCGGCTGACCCCGCAGCTCGGTTCCGGAGTCGATCCGGTGCCCTGGCTCGCCCGGCGCGGCGTCGAGCTGTGAGCCGCCCGGGTGCCGGGCGGCGGCCGTGATCAGTCCGTTCGGCGCGCGGTGAGGAGGCGTTCGATGACGAGGGCGACGCCGTCCTCGTTGTTGCCGGTGGTCCGTCCCGAGGCGGCGGCCAGGACGTCGGGGTGGGCGTTGCCCATGGCGTACGAGGTGCCCGCCCAGTTGAGCATCTCGACGTCGTTCGGCATGTCGCCGAAGGCGATGACCTCGGCGGGGGAGATGCCGCGCTCGGCACAGCACAGTTCCAGGGTGCTGGCCTTGGAGACGCCGGGGCCGCTGATCTCCAGCAGGGCGGTGGGGCTCGACCGGGTGACGTTGGCCCGCTCCCCCACGACGGTGCGGGCGAGGCCGAGGAACGCGTCGGGCGCGAGGTCGGGGTGGTGGGCGAGCAGCTTGAGCACCGGCCCGGCGGCGACGGCCGACCCCGCAGCGAGCAGCTTCTCGGCCGGGGCGACACTCTCCCCGAGGTCGAACGAGAGCGGTGGGTAGGCCGGCTCGTGGTGCAGGCCGCCGGTGCGCTCGATGGCGAAGGCCGTGTCGGGGGCCGCCTGTCGCAGGGTGCGCACCACCTGGAGGGCGGTGTCGGCGGCCAGCTCGCGGACCTTGAGGAAACGGGGGTTGACCGCTCCCCCGTGCAGGTCCACGACGGCGGCGCCGTTGCCGCAGATGGCGATGCCGTGGCCGTGCAGATGGGCGCTCACGACGTCCATCCAGCGGGCCGGGCGTCCGGTCACGAAGAAGACCTCGATGCCCGCCTCCTCGGCGGCGGCGAGGGCGGCGACCGTGCGGGGGGAGACGGACTTGTCGTCCCGCAGCAGGGTCCCGTCCAGGTCCGTCGCGATCAGCCGGGGCGGGAGGGCGGAGGTGGCGGTCGTCCACGGCCGCGGGGATGCTGACGTCACCCCGTCATTCTCGCGCATATGCCAGCACGTGTGTGTGAGGGTCCGCACATGTGAGTGATTATCGACGCCGGGGCCCGTGTGTACGGGGGTGCGGGGGTCACGGCGATCCGTGGGGCTGGTGGGCCCGTGGGGTCGGGACGCGGGCGGTGTCGGGCGCCGGGGTGCGCTGCTGCTGTCGGTGCGCTGTCGGACGGCCGCGCCGGACGTCGGTGGGCCTTGGCGGGCCTCGGTGGGCCTCGGTGGGCTTCGTGCCTCGGCGGACCTCGTGGGACGTAGGGTCGAGGCCATGCGACTGAGTACGGTGATCCTTCCCGTCCACCGGTGGAGCGAGGGGCAGCAGACCTGGCGGCGGGCCGAGGAGCTCGGCTTCCACACCGCGTACACCTACGACCACCTGTCGTGGCGGACCTTCCGGGACGGGCCGTGGTTCGGCACCGTCCCGACGCTGACCGCCGCCGCCACCGTGACCACCCGGCTGCGCCTGGGCACCCTCGTCACCTCGCCGAACTTCCGGCACCCGGTCCCCCTGGCCAAGGACCTCATGTCCCTGGACGACATCTCCGGGGGACGCATCACGTTGGGCGTCGGGGCCGGCGGCAACGGCTTCGACGCCGTCGTGCTGGGCCAGGAGCCGTGGACGCCCAGGGAGCGGGCCGACCGGTTCGCCGAGTTCGTGCCGCTCCTCGACCGGCTGCTCACCAACCCTTCCGTCAGTCATGAGGGCACGCACTACTCGGCGCAGGAGGCCCGCAACATCCCCGGGTGCGTCCAGCGGCCCCGGCTGCCGTTCGCCGTGGCCGCCACCGGCCCGCGGGGCATGGAGCTCGCGGCCCGGCACGGTCAGGCGTGGGTGACCACGGGAGACCCGAAGATCTTCGAGACGGGCACGCCCGCCGACTCCCGTGCCGCCATCGCGGAGCAGATCGAACGGCTGGGCAAGGCGTGCGCGGACCTCGGCCGGGACAGCCGCGAGATGGACAAGGTGCTGCTCACCGGGTTCACCCCCGACCGGTCGGCCCCGTTGGACTCGGTGGACGCGTTCGTCGACTTCGCGGGACGTCACCTGGACCTCGGGATCACCGAGATCGTGATCCACTGGCCGATTCCGGACACCGAGTTCGCGGCTGACCCTGCCGTGTTCGAGCGCATCGCCGTCGAGGCCCCGGACCAGCTCCGCTCCCGCTGACCGGGCCCGATCGGAGCACGTCCGCGGTCGGCCCCGAAGTCGAACCCGGGAGTCGGACCCTCCGAACGGCGGGATGGCCACCCCGCCGTAGGAGGTGCGGCGGCGTGTCGTCAGGGGCGTGTTCCGGCCGTCTTCCGCAGCATTCACGCCGCTCGTGGGGGCGTACCGCGAGTGGCTCCGGGCGGGTACGGGCCATGCGGCTACGGCCGACCGGCGGGGTCCTCGCGATGAGGTGACGTTCCTTCAGCGGTGTACATCACGCCACGCACCGGATTGAGTTCCGGCCTCGCGCCGCGACCCGTACAGCAGCATGGCCCCCGGGGACCGGGGCGCCGATGATCACGCTGCGCACCGGCTCCCCGCAGGTACACCAGGAGCAGGAACGGGACAGGAAGCGGGGAAACATGACGCATCGACGCAGGACTGCGGGCGCCGTGGCGCTGGGATCGGCACTGTTGACGCTGGGCGCGGGGGTGCCCGCGCACGCGACGCAGGGCGGCGCGGGCGGGCAGGACGCCGTCGCGAGCAGCCCGGCCGCACAGCACCCCGACGGGCGGGCCGCCGGCGCGACGGCCGCCGTCGCCCCGGACACCGCGGCGCTGCGCGCGGTGCTCCAGAAGGCGTTGTCCCAGGGTGCGCCGGGGGCGATGGCGCGGATCGACGACGACGGCACCACGTACCGCGTCACCGAAGGGCTCGCGGACCGGGAGGCCCCGCGCAATCTGAGCACCGCCGACCGCTTCCGCGTCGGCAGCGTGTCGAAGACCTTCACGACCGTGGTCGTCATGCAGTTGGTCGCCGAGGGGAAGGTGGACCTCGACACCTCCGTCAACCACTACCTGCCCGGTCTGCTGCCGAACGACGGCATCACCGTGCGCCACGTCCTCAGCCACCGCACCGGGCTGTGGGACTACACCAACGACATGTTCCAGCAGACCGTCCCCGGGTTCGAGGCGGTGCGCAACCGCGTCTACACGAACCAGGAACTCATCGACCTGTCGCTCACCCGGCCCCCGTCCGCCGTGCCGGGCGCCGCGTACTCGTACTCGAACACCAACTTCGTCGTCGCCGGGATGCTGGCGGAGAAGGTCACCGGGGACTCGATCGGGAAGGCGTACCGGACCCGGATCATCGCGCCGCTCGGGCTGAAGAACACCACGTACGTGCACCCCGAGACGGCGATCCCCGGGCGGCACGCGCGCGGGTACCTGACGCAGGACCAGGCCGGCGCCCCGCTGGTGGACTCCACCCGCCAGACCGCCTCCTGGGCGCAGGCCGCGGGCGCGGTGATCTCCAACGCGGGTGACCTCAACCGCTTCTTCTCGGCGCTGTTGGACGGACGGCTGGTCCCGGCCGACGAACTGGCCGAGATGCAGCAGTGGGCGCCCACCAACGCGGCGGGCACCCAGTTCTACGGGCTCGGGCTGCGCCGCCGTGACCTGTCGTGCGGGGTCTCCGTCTACGGGCACACCGGCACCGTGCAGGGCTACTACACCTACGCGTTCACGTCCCGGGACGGGAAGCGGAGCGTCAGCGCGCTCGCCAACACGTCCAACAACGGGAGCGTGCTGACGACGATGGCGGGCACGCTGGAGGCGACGTTCTGTCCGGCGGGGACGGGCGCAGGGGCCGCCGGCGCAGCGGGTGCGGCGTCCGAGCGTGCCGGCGCTGAGGTCGGTGCCGATGCGGGTCCCGTGTACGAGGACGTGGCACCCGGGATCGCCCGGCGCTGATCACTCCCCGGGATGGGGGTCGGGCGGTCCGGTACGCACCGGGCCGCCCGTGGTGCCGCAGCGGTGCGGGTGGTGGGGCCCACCGGGTGGCGGACGTCGGTGGTCACCGGGGTCCGGGGAAGTTCACGTACGCCGGGGGAACGGAGCGCGTCAGCCACACCCCGTTGGCGCTGACGCGGAACTCGTGGCCGGTGCGGTGGAGGTCGCCCGCTCGGACGGTGAGCACTACGGGGCGTCCGCGTCGGGCGCCGACCCGGGTCGCGGTCTCCCGGTCGGGGGAGAGGTGTACGTCGTGCCGGGCCATCGGGCGGAGCCCTTCGACGCGGATCGCCGACAGGTGCGCGGCGACCGTGCCGTGGTAGAGGTACGCGGGCGGGGTCTCGGGGGCGAGCCCGAGGTCCACCGTCACGGTGTGGCCCTGGTTCGCCCGGATGCGGTCGTCCTCCACGGAGAACCGGCGCTTGTCGTTGACGGCGACGACGTGGTCGAGTTCGGCGCGGTCGATCGGGAAGCCGTGTGCCGCGGTGGCGGCGAGAAGGGTGTCGACCTCGACCCAGCCACCGGGATCGAGGGTCAGCCCGAGGCGTTCGGGACGGTGCCGCAGATGCTTCGAGAGGTACTTCGACACCTTCACGGTGCGTCTGTCATCCATCGCCACAGGCTGCCCGGGGCCGCGGATTTCCGCACATGAATTTAGGTCCAGAGGTTTGATCCACAGTCAAGTGTGGTTATCCACAGGTGATTTGGCGATTCTGTGGATAACTTACCTGGGATTCATAGCTATTTGGGTAACTCTCTGCGGTTTTGGTGTTTTTGAGGGTAGGTGCTTTAAATGTCGCTTGTGGGTGTGGGGTTCAGGTGGCGGGGTGGGGTGTTCGGATTGCGTGTGCAATCCATGTCGCCTTGTGGGGAGGTGGGATGGGACTCCTGCGTGGACGCGTGATGGTCGTGCGGCGTGTCGTGCGCGCGGCGGGGTCCAGGTGGCAACGGCCAGGTGAGGTACGGGGGTTCAGGGTTCTGCGCTGAGGGATCGGCGCGTGGAGTTGGCCATGGAGACACGATTCGGTGAGATCTCGGACGAGGTGGTGGGTGGCTGCTGCGCAGGTGTGAACTGTGCCTGGTCCGTGGCGTCCTGAAGGGTGGGCGAGGCAAGTAGGTGGTGCATGAGGGACCTTGGGAGGGGCGTGGCGCAAGCAGGTTGCAAGCAGGGTGTGTTGTTATCGGTGGGGCGAGGGTCTGGAGCCGATGCGGGCGACGGTGCGTAGGGCGCCCGGGGCGAGGCGGGACAGTAGGCGGGCCGCTCGGGCCTCGGGTGTCACCGGGACCACGGCACGGTTGTGGACCACCGCGCGCAGCACCGCCTCGGCGACCTTCTCCGGTGGGTAGTTGCGCAGCCGGTACATCCGGGTGGCCTGCGCCTGGCGTTGCCGCTGCTCCTCAGGTCCCGCACCGGCGAACCGGGTCGTGCCGGTGATGTTGGTGCGGATGACGCCCGGGCAGACGGCCGAGACCCCGATGCCCGCGCCCGCCAGCTCCGCCCGCAGGCATTCGCTGAGCATCAGCACCGCGGCCTTGGTCGTGCTGTACGCGGGCAGGGACCGGGACGGCAGGTACGCCGCGGCCGAGGCGATGTTGACGATGTGGCCGCCCTGCCCGCGGTCGGCCATCTGTGCCCCGAAGAGTCGACAGCCGTGGATGACGCCCCACAGGTTCACGTCGAGGACGCGTCGCCACTCCTCGGGGGTGGTGTCGAGGAAGCGACCTGACAGGCCGACCCCCGCGTTGTTGACCACGACGTCCGGCACACCGTGCTCGGCGGCCACCTTCATGGCGAGCGCCTCCATGGCCGATCGGTCGGCGACGTCGACGGTTTCGCTCCAGGCGTCCCGCGCACCGACCTCGCGGGCCGTCCGTGCGGTGCGCACCGCCGCTTCGGCGTCGCGGTCGACGGCGATGACCCGTGCGCCCGCCCCGGCGAACGCCAGGGCGGTGGCCCGTCCGATGCCGCTGCCCGCCCCCGTGACGAGGACCAGGTGCCCGGCGAACCGGTCGTGGTGGCGGTTCGCGCCCGTGCGTGGCGCGGGCCGGGGCTTCTCGGCGAGGGCGCCCGCGCTGGTGGCAGGACCCTTCTCGTGCACGGTCACGAAGTCCGCGATCCAGGTCGCCAGCAGGTCGGGGCGGGTCCGCGGCGCCCAGTGGCCGGTGTCGACCGTGCGGCGGGTCAGGTCGGGCACCCACTGGTCCAGGTCGTCGTAGAGGCTGGGCGACAGGTACGCGTCCCGCAGGGGAACGACGAGTTGCACGGGTGCGTGCGCGTGGGCGTCGGCCCGCGGGGACCGGGTGCGGGAGCGGACGTTGTCCCGGTAGAGCCAGGCGCCGCGGGCTCCGTCCGAGGGGGTGGAACGGGTCGGGTGGTCGCCGGGCGGCACCTTCTCGGCGCGGGCGAGGAACGCCGGCCACCTTCTGCCGACGGGGCCGTGCCACACCCGTTCCGGGAGTCCCGGGACGCGCAGCGCGGTCACGTACCAGGACTTGGCGGCCTGCCTGAGCAGCTGGGCGAGCCGCCGGGGGGTGGGGCGGGCGGCCCGGCGCTTCAGCCAGTGGCCGAGGTGGTCGAGGGACGGGCCGGACACCGAGGTGAAGGACGCGATCCGTCCCTCCGCGCGGGCCGCCGTGACGAACTCCCAGGACTGCACCGAGCCCCAGTCGTGCCCCACCAGGTGCACCGGGCGTCCCGGGCTGACGGCGTCCACGACGGCGAGGAAGTCGTCGGTCAGCTTCTCCAGCGTGAATCCGCCGCGCAGCGGCCGTGGCGCCGTCGAACCGCCGTGCCCCCGCACGTCGTAGAGGACCACGTGGCAGCCGTGGCGGTCCGCGAGCCGTGCGGCCACCTCGGACCACACCTCCTTGGAGTCGGGGTACCCGTGCACCAACACGACCGTGGGCCGGGCGGGATCGCCCAGCTCCGCCACGCACAACTCCACGCCCCCGGTCGTCACCCGGCGCTCGCGCGCTCCCCGCAGACCCATCGTTCGTCCCCTCGCCCTTCGCCCTCGGTCCGCCGTCGTACGGACGGGACCACCGCCGTCGCGTCACCGTCCGTCACCCAAAGGCGGGCTTCGTGTTCGGAACGTGACGCTTCCGAATGTGACCCCCGCCCGACGATCACGTCAAGGGCCCTTCCGTCCGCCTGTGGATAACCTGCTCGCCGCGTACTCCGGCGTGGCCCCCCGGACGGCGGGGAGGTCTGGCACTTGAGGGGGACCCTTACGGGGCCGTAATACTGGAGTCTGAGATGAGGTCGGCACCGTGGTCTGACGACCGCTGTGGTCCGCGCCACTACCTTCGAATCGTGACTGTGATCGCGACCGAAAGCCTGAGCAAGCGGTTCCCGCGGGTGACCGCTCTGGACCGGCTCTCCATGGACATCGGCCCCGGGGTGACCGGGCTGGTCGGTGCCAACGGGGCCGGCAAGTCCACGCTCATCAAAATCCTGCTGGGCCTGTCCCCCGCCACCGAGGGACGCGCCGCCGTGCTCGGGCTCGACGTCGCCACCGAGGGCCCCGCCATCCGCGAGCGCGTGGGCTACATGCCGGAACACGACTGCCTGCCGCCCGACGTCTCGGCCACCGAGTTCGTCGTCCACATGGCGCGGATGTCCGGCCTGCCACCCACCGCCGCGCGCGAGCGCACCGCGGACACCCTGCGCCACGTCGGTCTGTACGAGGAGCGCTACCGCCCCATCGGCGGGTACTCCACGGGCATGAAGCAGCGGGTCAAGCTGGCCCAGGCCCTGGTGCACGACCCGCAGCTGGTGTTCCTCGACGAGCCGACGAACGGCCTCGACCCGGTGGGCCGGGACGAGATGCTCGGTCTCATCCGCCGCGTCCACACCGACTTCGGCATCTCGGTGCTCGTCACCTCCCACCTCCTCGGCGAGTTGGAACGCACCTGCGACCACGTCGTCGTGGTGGACGGCGGCAAGCTGCTCCGGTCCAGTTCCACCACCGACTTCACCCAGCACACCGCGACCCTCGCCATCGAGGTCACCGATACCGACGAGCATCCGGACGGCACCAGGGCACTGCGCGAGGCGTTGTCCGCCCGCGGGGTCACCACCGACACGGGCGGCGGACTGCCGGGCGCCGGACGCATCGTGCTCCTCACCGCAGACGGCGAGGGCACCTACGACCTCGTCCGTGACGTCGTCGCCGACCTCGGCATCGGCCTGATCCGCATGGAGCAGCGCCGACACCACATCGCCGAGGTCTTCCAGGACGATCCCGGCACCGACAGCGCAGATCCGGTCACCCCCACCGGCCAGGAGCGGAAGGAGACGGTCCGCCATGGCGACTGAACAGTCCACAGCCGGTGCCCAGACCCAGATCCACAACATCGGGTACCGCAACTACGACGGGCCCCGGCTCGGCCGGTCCTACGCCCGCCGCTCGCTCTTCTCCCAGACGCTGCGCGGCTCCTACGGACTCGGCAGGTCCGCCAAGTCCAAGGTCCTGCCCATGCTGCTGTTCGCCGTGATGTGCGCCCCGGCGCTGATCATGGTGGCGGTCGCCGTGGCGACCAAGGCGAAGGACCTCCCCCTGGAGTACACGCGCTACGCGGTCGTCCTCCAGGCCGTCATCGCCCTCTACCTCGCCTCCCAGGCACCGCAGGCCGTCTCCCGCGACCTGCGCTTCAAGACGGTGCCGCTGTACTTCTCGCGCCCCATCGAGCACGTCGACTACGTCCTCGCCAAGTTCGCCGCGATGGCGTCCGCCCTGTTCATCCTGACCGGCGGGCCGCTGCTGATCCTCTACATCGGCGCACTGCTCGCCAAACTCGACTTCGCCGACCAGACCGAGGGGTTCCTCCAGGGCATGGTGTCCGTGGCCGTCCTATCGCTGCTGTTCGCCGGCATCGGCCTGGTGATATCCGCAGTCACCCCGCGCCGGGGCTTCGGTATCGCCGCCGTGATCGCCGTGCTGACCATTTCCTACGGCGCCGTCTCCACCGTGCAGGCCATCGCGTACGAGCAGGACAACGCCGAGGCCGTCACCTGGATCGGCCTCTTCTCCCCGGCCACCCTGATGGACGGGCTGAGCACCGCGTTCCTCGGTGCCACCTCCGCCTTCCCCGGCAACAAGGGGCCGTCCGCCGCCGAGGGAATCGTCTACCTGCTCGTCATCCTGGCCGTCATCGTGGGCTCCTACGCCCTGATGGCCCGTCGCTACCGGAAGGTCGGGCTGTGACCACCATCGAGATCGACCACGCCTCCCGCTGGTTCGGCAACGTGGTCGCCGTCAACGACATCACCATGAGCATCGGCCCGGGCGTCACCGGGCTGCTCGGTCCCAACGGTGCCGGGAAGTCCACCCTCATCAACATGATGGGCGGCTTCCTCGCCCCCTCCAACGGCACCGTCACCCTCGACGGCCAGGGCATCTGGCGCAACGAGAAGATCTACGAGCACATCGGCATCGTCCCCGAACGCGAGGCGATGTACGACTTCCTCACGGGACGCGAGTTCGTCGTCGCCAACGCCGAACTCCACGGCCTCGGCGACCGGGAGGCCCAGGAGGCCCTCGCCACCGTGGCGATGGAGTACGCGCAGGACCGCAAGATCTCCACCTACAGCAAGGGCATGCGCCAGCGGGTGAAGATGGCGTCCGCGCTGGTCCACCAGCCGTCGGTGCTGCTCCTCGACGAGCCGTTCAACGGCATGGACCCGCGCCAGCGCATGCACCTCATGGACCTGCTGCGCCGCATGGGGGAAGAGGGCCGCACCGTCCTGTTCTCCTCGCACATCCTGGAGGAGGTCGAGCAACTCGCCTCGCACATCGAGGTGATCGTCGCGGGACGGCACGCGGCGAGCGGCGACTTCCGCCGCATCCGCCGTCTGATGACCGACCGGCCCCACCTCTACACCGTCCGTTCCAGCGACGACCGGGCGCTCGCCGCCGCGCTGATAGCCGACCCGTCCACCGCGGGCATCGAGGTCGACGTCAAGGAGGGCGTCCTGCGCATCCAGGCCGTCGACTTCGGACGCTTCACCGAACTGCTGCCCATGGTGGCCCGGGCCCACGGCATCCGGCTGCTCACGGTCTCCCCGTCCGACGAATCCCTTGAGTCCGTGTTCTCTTACCTGGTCGCGGCGTAGGAGGCCCACGATGTACGACCCCACTGTCGCCCGACTCACCTACCGGGCCCTGCTCGGCCGCCGTCGCGCCCTCATCCTCTTCGCCCTGCCCGCGCTGCTCATCGCGCTCGCCGTGGCCGTCCGTAGCTTCACCGGTGCGGACGACCAGGTCGCCTCCGACGTGCTCGGCGGCTTCGCGCTCGCCACGATGGTTCCGATCATCGGCGTCATCGCCGGTACGGGAGCCATCGCGCCCGAGATCGACGACGGTTCCGTCGTCTACCTCCTCGCCAAGCCGATCAAGCGGCCGACGATCATCTTCACCAAGCTGATCGTCGCCGTCGCGGTCACCATGGCGTTCTCGGCCGTGCCCACGCTGATCGCGGGATACATCCTCAACGGCAACGGTCAGCAGATAGCCGTCGCCTACACCGTCGCCGCGCTCGTCGGCTCCATCGCGTACGCCGCCCTGTTCCTGCTGCTCGGCACCATCACCCGGCACGCCGTGGTCTTCGGTCTGGTGTACGCACTGGTGTGGGAGGCCGTGTTCGGCACGCTCGTCGCCGGGGCGCGCACGCTCAGCGTCCAGCAGTGGTCGCTGGCCGTGGCGCACGAGGTCGCGGGCAACGACCTCGTCACCTCGGACGTGAGCCTCACCTTCGCCACCGTGCTGCTGGTCGGGGTCACCGTCCTCGCGACCCTGTACGCGGGGCAGAAGCTGCGCACGCTGAAGCTGGCCGGGGAGGAGTGAGCCCGGCCCGGTCCACCTGATCGTCCGGGCGTCTTGACGGTGCCTTCACCCTCCTCCGGGAACCCTGGGGGAGGGGCGGCCCGTTGGTACGGGACGGCCCGAGGAAGGAGCCACGATGGCAGGGGAACCGACGCCGCGGGGTGGGGCCCCGGAGGGGGACGACCGCGACGACTGGGACGCCGTTGAGTTCGACGAGGCGTTCGTCCGGGCCGCGGAGGCCCAGGAGCCGTCCGCACGGGCGCGGATGCTGGCCGAGAAGTGGCGCGGGCAGGCGCCCGAACCGCAGCCGTGGCGTTCGGACGAGCCGCCCGCCGGGTGGTTCTGGTCCAAGGCGCGGCGTCGGAAGTGGCGCAAGCGCTGAGCCACCGGCTAATTCGGTGGCGGCCAACTATCCGGTGCGGGACATTGGTCGTGTGCCGCCGGGCGGTCCGGCGCTGACGACCGGGGAGGAGCGCGACGTGTTCCTGAGTACGTCCCGTTCCCCTCAGGGCAACGGGCGGAGCGCAACACCGGAGTAGTCACTCCGTGGAGTTCGCTCCGTACGGGGAGTTGCCCGGGGCGACCGCTTCGAGCGCGCGAAAGCGCGGGTCGCCCTCCCGGAGGATTGGCCGAGTGGGAAGGCACCGGCTTGCTAAGCCGTGGTCGGGTTGTGCCCGCGCGCGTTCGAATCGCGCATCCTCCGCGAACAGTTCGGTGCCGTGGTCGACGGGACGGCGCCCGGCGGACCGTCACACACCCGTGAGGGCGTTCGTTCCACCAGTGGTGAGGAGGCGCTCCAGGACGTGGGCGATGCCGTCGTCGTCATTGGCGGCGGTGACCTCGTCGGCGATCGCGCGCAGGTCCTCGTGCGCGTTGCCCATGGCGACCCCGTACCCGGCCCAGCTGAACATGGGCAGGTCGTTGGGCATGTCACCGAAGGCGATGGTCTCCGCGGGCTTGACGCCGAGCCGGCGCGCGGCGATCGACAGACCCGTCGCCTTGGTGAGGCCCAGCGGCAGGATCTCCACTATCCCCGGACCCGCCATGACCACTCCGACCAGCCCGCCCGCAGCGGCCCGCGCGGCCGCGGCGAGTTCGTCGTCGCCGAGTCCGGGGCGCTGGATGTAGATCTTGTTCAGCGGCTCGGCCCACGCCTCGGCCCGGTCGGTGAAGGGGACGTACGGCAGCGGTCCGCCGTCGGTGGTGACGTAGTCGGGCTCGACGATCACGTTCCCGTCCAGTCCGTCCCGGCTGACGGCCAGCGCCAGCGTCCCCACCTCGGACTCGATCTTCTCCAGGGCGAGCCGGGCCGTCCCGCGGTCCAGTGTCACGGAGGTCAGCAGCCGCCCGGAACCCGCGTCGTACACCTGTGCTCCCTGGGCGCACACCGCGAGTCCCTCGTACCCGAGGGCGTCGAGGACGTGCCGGGTCCAGGGCACCGCACGGCCGGTGACGACGATGTGCGCGGCCCCGGCGGCGGTGCTCGCCGCGAGGGCCTCACGGGTGCGCTCGGAGATGGTGTCGTCGCTCCGCAGCAGCGTGCCGTCGAGGTCCGTGGCGACCAGCCGGTAGGGGAACGCACCGGGCTCGGCGCCCCGCCGGGCGCCCGGCGCACCGGCCGACGGCTCCCCGGCGGGGGACGGTACGGAAACGGGACGGGCGGGCTGCTCGGCGGGGGTCGACGCGGGGTTCACGTGCTGATCGGCTCCAAGCTGAGTTCGGGGGCGGGCGCCGACGCGCGGGTGCCCTACTTCGGTTCGAGGACCTCGCGACCACCGAGGTACGGGCGCAGCACCCGGGGCACCACCACGGAGCCGTCGGCCTGCTGGTGATTCTCCAGGATCGCCACGATCGTGCGCGGTACCGCGCACAGCGTGCCGTTCAGCGTCGCCAGCGGCTGGAGCACCTTCTTGCCGCCCGTGGTGTCCCGCATCCGCACGGACAGCCGTCGGGCCTGGAAGCTGTCGCAGTTCGAGGCGGACGTCAGCTCGCGGTACTTGCCCTGGGTGGGGATCCACGCCTCGCAGTCGAACTTGCGCGAGGCCGAGGCGCCGAGGTCGCCACTGGCCACGTCGATCACCTGGAAGGGCAGTTCGAGGCCCGAGAGCCACTGCTTCTCCCAGTCCAGCAGCCGCTGGTGTTCGGCTTCGGCGTCCTCGGGCGCGACGTAGGAGAACATCTCGACCTTGTCGAACTGGTGCACCCGGAAGATGCCCCGGGTGTCCTTGCCGTAGGTGCCGGCCTCGCGGCGGAAGCAGGGCGAGAAACCGGCGTAGCGCAGCGGGAGGCTGTCGGCGTCGAGGATCTCGTCCATGTGGTACGCGGCGAGGGGGACCTCGGAGGTGCCGACGAGGTAGTAGTCGTCCTTCTCCAGGTGGTAGACGTTCTCGGACGCCTGGCCGAGGAATCCGGTGCCCTCCATGGCGCGCGGGCGGACCAGCGCAGGGGTGAGCATCGGGATGAACCCGGCCTCGGTGGCCTGGGCGATCGCCGCGTTGACGAGGGCGAGCTCCAGCAGGGCGCCGACGCCGGTGAGGTAGTAGAAGCGCGAGCCGGAGACCTTGGCGCCGCGTTCGACGTCGATGGCGCCGAGGGCCTCGCCCAGCTCCAGGTGGTCCTTGGGCTCGAAGCCCTCGGCCGCGAAGTCGCGGATGGTGCCGTGGGTCTCCAGGACGACGAAGTCCTCCTCGCCGCCCACCGGGACGTCGGGGTGCACCAGGTTGCCGAGCTTGAGGGAGAGCCGCTTGGTCTCCTCCTCGGCCTCGTCCTGTGCGGCGTTCGCGGCCTTGACGGCGGCGGCCAGCTCGCCGGCCTTCTTGAGGAGTTCCTGCTTCTCGTCCCCGGTGGCCTTGGGGATCAGCTTGCCGAGCGCCTTCTGCTCGGAGCGCAGCTCGTCGAAACGGAGCCCGGAGGACCTGCGCCGCTCGTCTGCGGAGAGCACGGCGTCGACGAGGTCGACGTCCTCTCCACGGGCGCGCTGCGAGGCGCGGACACGGTCGGGGTCCTCACGGAGCTGGCGAAGGTCAATCACCCCTCAAGGCTACCGGTGCCCGCTTCCGGCCCACGACTGCGTTTTGCGCGCTGTGAGCAATGTCCTCATTGTCGGACTGTTGGGCGGGTCGGGAAGGGCGATCCGAAGAAAAAGGGGGTGGGGTGTTCCGGTGCGGACGAGTGGGGCGGGAGGTGGCGAAATCAGAGGCGTTTAGCGGACGTGAATGCGTTGTGCGGGGTGCGTGGTCATCCTTCGTGCGGCGACCGCGGGTGGGTGCGGAGGTGGTGGCCGCGGGGGTGCGGGTGGGCCGGGGTGAGGTGTGCCGCAGGGGTGCAGTACCGCGTGTCAGGCGTCCACAAATCGTGCCTGTTCCTTCGGGACGGTGAGGTGCGGGGCGGCTGGTTGACCCCGTTTCCCTTGGGCGGAAGTGGAGTTGGTGACGGTGGCGGGTGGCTGTTGTCCACAGGGAGGGGGTGTGGGGAAGGTTATCCACAGGCTGTGTGAGAGATCTGTGGATGACGGAGCTGATCGTTCCAGCGACTGCACCCATAGCGAGGAAACCTTGGAGGAAACCACTCTCCCACTCACTTTCGAGTGAATTGCCTTCACTCTCACGGGTTGATCAAGGGAAGTCGTGGACGCGGGGTGACGTGCAGTTCTGTGGACGGGGCCAATCGGCCTAGCTGATTTGTCGACCCCCATGGGTACGGTTGTCGACTTGTCCCCAGGTCGCACGGGAGGCTGTGGATAACTTTCCCCGAAGGGGCCCCGCCGAGTGGCGGACGGGTGAGGGAGACGTACGACTACCCGATCAGTGGCTAGAAACGCCCGTCCAGGGACCACGAGAGCCAGTCAGAAGCCTCCGAGAACTCCTGGTCGGAGGTGCCGGGCCGGACGGGCGTCACCTCGTCCAGGGACACGCCGGCCCGGGGGTACGAGCCGAGGAAGCGCACCTGCGGACAGGTGCGTTTCAGCCCCATCAGGGCTTCGCCCACCCGCCGATCGGTGATGTGACCCTCGGCATCGATCGAGAAGCAGTAGTTCCCGATGCCCTGGCCGGTCGGGCGGGACTCGATGCGCATCAGGTTGACGCCCCGGATCGCGAACTCCTGGAGCAGGGCGAGCAGCGCGCCCGGGTGGTCGTCGCCCAGCCAGGCCACCACGGACGTCTTGTCCGCCCCGGTCGGCGCGGCCGGTCGGGCGGGGCGGCCCACCAGGACGAACCGGGTCTCGGCGTTCGCCGCGTCATGGATGTCCGTGACCAGGGCCTCCAGCCCGTACGTCACCGCCGCGAACTCCCCCGCGAAGGCCGCGTCGAACCGCCCCTCCTGGACGAGCCGCGCCCCGTCCGCGTTCGATGCCGCCGACTCCCACACGGCGTCGGGCAGATGGGCGGCCAGCCAGTTGCGGACCTGGGGCTGGGCGACCGGATGACCGGTCACGGTCTTGATGCCGGACAGCTGGGTACCCGGCCTGACCAGCAGCGCGAAGGCGATCGGGAGGACCACCTCGCGGTAGATCATCAGCGGTCCGCCCCTGGCCAGCTCGTCCAGGGTGGCGGTGACTCCGCCCTCGACCGAGTTCTCGATCGGGACCAGCGCCCCCGCCGCGCTGCCGACCCGCACCGCGTCCAACGCGGCGGGCACCGACACCATCGGGATCAGCTCCCGCGTGGCGGCTTCCGGAAGCGTACGGAGGGCGGCCTCGGTGAAGGTTCCCTCGGGGCCCAGATAGGTGTAACGCGTGGCCGACATACGGTCACCCTAATGGGCTCGTGGGTGGTCGCCCCGCGTTTGCTCCGCACGGTCGGGTGATGTGCGCGGTCGGGACTCCGGTCGGGTGCGGAGTCCCGGAACGCGGCCGGTCCCGCGCCGCGGCGCCACGGCCCCTGCCGGTGCTCGGGCGCAGCCATGGTGCCCTGCGGTTCCCGTGCCCCGCTGGTGCCCCCGGCTCCTGCTGCGTTCGCTCACCGCCGCGGTGCCCCGGAGCGTCCCGCGGTCCCCTCCCCGCGACCCTGCGGTGCCCGGTGGCCCAGGTCGCCGGGCAGCCGCCCCGCCAGAGGCGCCCCAGAGCTGCCCCAGAGGTCCTCCAGACGGGCCCGAGGTGCCCCGCGGTCTCCGCCGGTCTCCGCGGGCTCCGTGGTGCGGGGCGCCCGGCCCGGCCCGGTCGGCACGGTCGCGGCCCCGGCCCCGGCGTTCAGCCCTCCAGTAGTGGCTGGCCCACGTAACCGCCGCGCTCCGCGCCGCCCGGTACGGCGAAGAGTCCGCTCGACTCGTGCCGGATGAACCGCGACAGCGCGTCCCCCCGGTCCAGCTTGCGCTGCACCGGGACGAAACCGCGGGCGGGATCGGCCTGCCAGCAGACGAACAGCAGCCCCGCGTCCGGGGCGCCCTTCGCGTCGTACCCGTCGTGGTAGGAGAAGGGGCGGCGCAGCATCGCCGCGCCCCCGTTCTCGTCGGGACGGCTGATCCGGGCGTGCGCATCCAGCGGGATCACCAGGGAACCGTCCGGGCCCAGCTTCTCCAGATCGGGTTCCGTGGTCTCCTCGCCCCCGGTCAGCGGGGCGCCGTCCGACTTGTGGCGCCCGATCACCGCCTCCTGCTCCTTGACGGGCAGGCCCTCCCAGGAGTCCAACAGCATCCGGATGCGGCGGACCACCGCATAGGAGCCGCCCGCCATCCACCCGGGTGAGCCGCCGCCGGGGACCTCGGCCGTACTGGTGCCGCTCGGTTCGTCGGGGACGAAGAGCCGCTGGGCGAAGTCCGGATCGGACGGCTTCGGGTTGCGCGTACCGTCGACCTGGCCCATCAGGTTGCGGGCCGTCATCGGTCGGGCGGTCGCGCCCGGGGAACGGTTGAACCCGTTCATCTGCCAGCGCACCCGTGCCGCGTCGCCCGCCTGCTTCTGGATCGCGCGCAGGGCGTGGAAGGCGACGAGCCCGTCGTTCGCCCCGATCTGCACCCACAGATCACCGTTGCTGCGTGCCTTGTCGAGACGGTCCGACGAGAAGTCCGGCAGGGGATCGAGTGCCACGGGACGCTGCTCCTCCAGTCC
This sequence comes from Streptomyces sp. NPDC005955, assembly GCF_042871255.1. Taxonomy (NCBI): domain Bacteria; kingdom Bacillati; phylum Actinomycetota; class Actinomycetes; order Kitasatosporales; family Streptomycetaceae; genus Streptomyces; species Streptomyces sp. NPDC005955. The sequence goes on from NZ_JBIAIF010000006.1 coordinate 45,562, forward strand.
CGTCCGGGTGAAGAAGCTGTGCCCGAGACCGAAGGTGACCGTCAGCAGCGAAGGGCCGGCGTCCCGGGCGACCCCCGTGTCCTCGTCGCGGTCCTCACCCGCCATCAGCCGTGCGGCCGTGACCGACCAGCGGCGCAGTAGGGCGCTCGCCTCCCTGCGACCCGCCCCCGGCGCCAGGTCGAAGGCGATCAGATGACCGTGGGTCTGCATCGCGGTGGTGATTCCGGGCTGATGTTTCCCGTGAAACATTGCCGTGTCCGCGCCGACCGAGGACAGCGGGGTGGTCCCCGGGCTGCCCGAGCCGGCGAGGGCGTAACCGGAGGCGGCGCCCACCGCGCCGAGTGCGAGACCGGTGGCCCCGGCCGTGCCGAGCAGACGGCGGCGGGTGACGCCGGGCCCGCCGGTGGCCGCAGGGCCCGCGACCTGCGGTCCGTCCTTCGGTACCGGTGGCCCGGACCGCGGCCCGTTCTTCGGCGCGGGAGGGGTGGTTCGGGTGGGGTCTGCCATGGTTCAGCCGATCTTCACGTTCTTCTTCACCGTGACCTGGTCGATGTCCGAGGTCCGCACCGTCACGGCGATCTCCCACTCGCCCGCGACCGGGAGCTGCACTCCGCTGGCACTCCAGTGTGCGGTGGCGATGCGGTCCGGTGCGACGGCCAGCGGACCGATGTCCTTCTCCTTCAGGGTGAAGGCGACTTTGATCTCGGGGACGTCGTAGCCGCTCCCGTTGGGCCGCTCCACATAGACGTGCAGGCCGTTGCTGCCGATGGACCCGGGGGCCAGGTCGACGGTCACGAGGCCCTTGCCCTCGGCGCTTCCGGTGTCGAACGGCAGCTCCACGCTCAGCGGTCCCGACCTCGCGGCGCCGCTGGTGCTGGCGCGTTCCGCCGACTCCTGGGTGCGCGCCGGCTCGGTCGTGGTGAGCACGGTGGTCACCGCGAGCAGCACCACCGCGACGGAGGTCTCGGCGAGGACCGAGCGGCGCAGGCCCGAGCGGGCGGGGTCGGCGTCGCGGGCCCGCTTCACCCGTGCGGTGGCCACGGCGGTGCGCTGACGGGCGAGCTGGGCGGCCCGTTCGGTGCCGGGCGCGTCGATGCTCGTCGGCTCGGTTCCCGTCGGCTCGGTGCTCGTCGGGTCGGGTGCAGTGCGGACGGTGCCGTCGTCGGCGGCCGGAGCGTCCGTCCCGGCGGTGTCCTCGGCGTCCTGGGCGTTCTCGGTGGCCGTCCCGGCGGGGTGGTTCGACAGGCGTGCGGTCCAGCGGCGGGAGAACCAGGCCGCGGCGAGCACCACGGCGACGAGTCCCACCTTCAGCAGGAGCAGCCGGCCGTAGTCCGTACCGGTCAGGCCCGACCAGCTGCCGACCTGCCGCCAGGACTGGTAGAGCCCCGTCACGGCGAGGACGACCACGCTGCCGAAGGCGAGCGCGGAGAACCGGCGCACCGCGGCGGCGTCGATCGAGGGCGCCCGGTACAGGGCGGTCACCAGGGTGACGAGCCCGCCGAGCCAGGCGGCGACGGCCAGCAGGTGCACCACGTCGAGGGGCATGGCCAGCCCGGTCTGGATGCCGGTCGAGGCGTGTTCGGACAGGGCCCAGGTCGCGGCGATCCCGGCGGCGACCACGACCCCGCCGACCCCGAGGCCGAACGTCAGGTCGCGTTCGGCGACCCCGACGTCCCGGGCCCCGTCCCCGGCTCCGTTCCCGTCCCCGTTCCCGGCTCCGTCCCCGTCCGCGGGTCCTTCCATGCGCTCGTCCCCGCCGGGGGCGGCGTCGCGGTTCGCCACCGTCCGGGCGTACACGCCGAACAGCACGGCGATGAACAGTGCGGCGGCGGCGAGCAGCAGCAGCCGGGAGACGAGGGCGGCGCCGGTCTTCGTCGGGAGGACCTCGCCGAGCAGCTTCAGGTCGAAGAGGTCACCGGGGCTGCCCGAAGTGAGGTACGCGCCGCGGGTCCCCAGCAGCCACAGGGTCGCCGCGACGAGCGCGAGCCAGCCGCCGACGACGACCCGTTGGACGGACCGTACGCCCGAGCCGCGCGGCCAGCAGGCGAGGACGAAGACCGCGCCGCCGACCATGAGCACGTACCCCGCGTAGGACACGTAGCGGCCGATGTCGTACAGGGTGCCGACGACGCCGCCGCCCGCCGTCTGGTCCGGCACCGCCACGGACGTCTTGGACGGTGCCCCCACCGAGAACGTGAACGCCCCGGCGACGGGGTGGCTGTCGGCCGAGACCACCTGGTACGTCACCGTGAACGTGCCGTTGGGCAGGCCCGGCTTGAGCTTCACGGAGTACGAGGTGGCGCCGACCTCCGAGGTGGGCCCGGTGTCCGCGCGGTCGCCCCGGGGGTCGAGCACCCGCAGGGAGTCGTCGGCCAGGGCCACGTTCTCGGAGAACGTGACCGAGACCTGTTCGGGGGCCGTGTCGACCACCGATCCCCGCTCCGGGTCGCTGCCGGTCAGCGCGGCGTGCGCGGAGGCGGGAGCGGCGCCGGTCACCAGTGTCCCGACGACGAACAGGAACAGCAGGAGCACGGTTCTCAGACGGGGAGCGACGGTCTGCACGGGCGGGCCTTCCCTCAGTGGTGGTCAGCGTCGGACGGGTGCGACGACGGCGCGGACTTCCCGTTCGCCGGGTTGTACGTGGCCTCGCGGACGGGCACCTCCAGGGTGATGACCCCCGCCTTCTCGAAACGCAGCTTCAGCGTGACCCGGTCGCCCTGCTCGGGCTTGCGGGTCAGCTCCTCGAACATCAGGTGGTTGCCGCCGCGGGCGAACTCCAGCGTGCCGTCGGCCGGCACGGTGAAGGAGGACTTCTCCTTCATCCGGCCGTTGGCCGTGCTGTGCAGGGTGACCGTCTCGGCGAGGTCGGTGGTGACCGAGGTGAGCCGGTCGGCGCCGCCGGAGTTGCTGACCACGAAGTACCCGGAGGCGAGGTCGGCGGTGGGGGGTGCGGGTATGTACGCGCCCTCCACGGACAGCCGGGGCTTCCCCTCGTCGGCGGTGTCGCCGCCGCAGCCGGTGAGGAGCAGCCCGGTGGCGAGGGCCGCGGCCAGGGCCGTCACCCGCACGGGGCGGACCGCGCGGCGGATCGCGGGGCGGGTCACGGGGCCTCACCCTTGATCAGCTTCGGCAGGTCCTTGGCGTACTCGTCGATGGTGGTGGTTTCGCCGTTGTAGAGGACGTACCCCTTGTCGGTCTTCGGCGAGAAGGCGACGACCTGCTTGCCGTGCATCGACTCGACCTTGCCCTTGGCGTTCTTCTTCGGCGGTTCGATGGCGATGCCGAGCTGGCGGGCCCCGGCCTGGATGGTGTCGAAGTCGCCGGTCAGTCCGGTGAAGGCGGGGTCCTGGGCCTTGAGCCACTTGCCGAGGGAGGCCGGGGTGTCCCGCTCGGGGTCGGTGGTCACCAGGACGACCTGGAGTTCGTCCTGGTCGGCCTTCGGGAGCTGCTTCTTGGCCTGGGCGAGGTTGCCCATGGTCAGCGGGCAGACGTCGGGGCAGTTGGTGTAGCCGAAGTAGATCAGCGTCGGCTTGCCCTGGGTCTTCGCCCGCAGGTCGAAGGACTTCCCGTGGGTGTCGGTGAGGACGAGGTCGGGCTTGGTGAAGGGCGAGTCGAGGACGGTGCCGGCCTGGCGCTTCGTCTCGACGGCCACCTTGTCGGTGACGGCGGCGTCGGAGTCGCCGTCACCGCCGCCGCACGCGCTGAGGGTGAGCGCGGCGGTGAGGGTCAGGGCGGAGGCGATGAGGGTCTTGGTACGCATGGGGCAATTCTCCAGAAGGGCGACGGGCGGCCGTCGGTCGGACCGGTGGTCCGGCCGACGGGCCGTGTCGCCCCGGGCGTCGGGGTGCGGGCCGGCACGGTGGCGCCGGCCCGCGACGGGTGGGCGGAGGTCAGCTCTTAGTGCCGCTGCCGGCCGCCCGGCGGCCGGCGAGCACGCCGAAGGCGATTCCGGCCGCGCCGACGGCGATGCCGGCGATGCCGAGCACCCGGGCCGTGGTGTCGCTGTCGTGGGACGAGGACGCGTTGTCCTTCGCGCCGTCCTCGTGGCCGTGGCCGGCGTCCTTCTCGCCCTTCTCGGCCTCCTTCTCCGCGGAGCCTTCGGCGTCCTTGGCGTCCCCGCCGGTGCCGCCGTGGTGGCCTTCCTCAGCGGCGCTCAGGGCCAGCACGGGCGCCGGGTACTGCGGCTCCTCGCCGCCCTCGGTGGGCGCCTCGATCCAGCGGACGACCTCCTTGTTGGAGTAGGTCTGGAGGGCCTTGAAGACCAACTGGTCACTGTTCTCGGGCAGCTGACCCACGGAGACGGGGAAGCGCTGGAAGAAGCCCGGTTCGACGCCCTTGCCCTCGGCGGTCCAGGTGACCTTGGTGACGGCCTCGGTGATCTTGTTGCCGTGGACCTCGATCGGCTTGTCGAGCTTGCTCTTGGTGACCTTGGCCTTCCAGCCGGGCACGGGCTGCGGCAGCACGGAGGCCAGGGGGTGCTCGGTGGGGAAGGTGATCTCCAGCTTGGTGGTCGAGGCGTCGTCGCGCTCGTTCGGCACCTTGAAGCCGATCGTCGCGTAGCCACCCTTGGCGGCCTCGCCGTCGGGCTGCACGGTGACGTGCGCGAACGCGGGCGACGACAGCACGAACACGGCGGTCGCGGAGGTGGCGGCGGTCAGCAGCACACGGGACTTCTTCATCACGGAAGCACTCCAGTTGCCGTGGCGGTCCACGGCGGTTCGGTGGTACGGGCGTGGGACTGGCAGGGAGAACGGCGGCCGTGCCATCGGGCCCGCCCGGGAAGACGCGGGAGGGCGCGTGGGGGTGGCACACGGCAGCGGGTCGGTCGGCGCCGGGTCGCGCCCCATGCACCGGGACCCGGGAACGCATCCGGTGGGGATGCGGGCGCGGTGACGTCCGTCCGCGGCACGCGGGGCGTGCGGGTGCGGGCGGGCGCCGGCGCGCCGACACGGCGTGGGCCCGCGCGGCGGAGCGCGGCGCGGTGGACGTGTCGGGGTCGGGTCGGTGCGGGGGAACGGGTCGGTGCCGGGATCGGCGTCCGTGCCGTTCGGCGACGGTCGGCGCGGTGCCCGGGAGCCGCCGGTGGGCGCGGCTACGCGGGGGACGCGCCGAAGGCCACGGTGAACGGCGGTCCGCGCCGGATCACCGTGTGGTGCAGCGGCCCGGTCCGCGGGCAGGGCACTCGGGACCGGTCGACCACCGTGGTCCGGGGGCCGTTGGCCGGCGCCCCGGTGAGCCCCGCGAGCTGGGCCCGGACGAAGGAGAGGGCGGCGCGCAGCGCACGGATCAGCGCGCCTTCGGCGACGCCCTGCACGGAGAGCCGGACGAGCCGGACCAGTGCGAGGTCGCCCCGGCGCAGCAGCCAGCCGGCCGCGGCGGCCGACAGGACGTGCCCGAGGAGCATCGGCAGGGTGGGCAGCAGGGCCCAGAGCCCGGCGGACCCGGCCGCGTCGAGGGAGTGCTGCCCCTGGCCGAGGGCCGTCCCGGGGAGGGCGGCGGACGCGTCGAGGATGCGCTGGGCCTGCACCGGGTCGATGGCCGAGGCGCCGGCCCCGCAGACGAGTTGGGCGGCCTGGGCGATCAGCCAGGAATCGGACGACGCCGCGGCCGCGGTGCTCGCCCCGGTGTGCTGGCCGATGCCGAAGACGGCGTGCAGGACGAGCTGGCCGATGCCGAGCAGGGCGGCGATCCCGGCGAGTGACCGGGCCCGTCCGGCGAGCGGCACGGCGACCGCGAACACCCCGAGGAACCCCGCGAGCACCGTCCACCACGGAACGGCCTGGTACGAGGCGAGTACATGACCGGCTGCGGACAGCACGACGCAGACCGCGGCGAACACCGCGGCCCGCAGCAGCCGGAGGTCTCTCCCGGCGCGTTCCTCGCACGGGTGGGGGGCAGTCATGGCCGGGTCATCATCGCACTGGGCCGCGGAGCGCGGTGCGGCAGGTCGGTCCCCGACGGTCCGGTCCGGGGCGGGCGCCCCGCCGCCGTACGGCCGACGGCCGCCCGGTGGGTGCCGAAGGGGCCGCGGTATCCGCTGGTGACGCCTGGTGCACGGCCGCCCGGTCGGGCGCGTCGGCCGTATGGGCGGCATCACGTCGGCGCTGCGATTGCGGTCACTGCGCGATGGCAATACGTAACGGTATGTCGAACCGCAGCCGGGAGCCCGGAGCATGAGCATCTCGTGGTCTGTCCACTTGCGGTGTGACGCGGCGAGTGTCCCGCTGGCACGGCGTCTGCTCCAGCGGACGATGGAGACGGCGGGGGTGGACCCGGAGGTCTGCTACGAGGTGTCGGTCGCCCTCAGCGAGGCGTGTGCCAACGCGGTGGAGCACGGGGGCGCCCCGCACCCCGGGGGCGCCCCGGGCGCGTACCGGGTGTCGGCCTACCTGGACGGGGAGATGTGTCGGATCGAGGTCGCCGACTCGGGCCCCGGTTTCCCGGTGGCGCACCGGCGCGGACCCCGTCCCGTGGCCGCCGGACACCCCGTCGCCGCGGTGAGCGGGTCCGCCGGGTCCGCCGGGGACGATGCCGAGCACGGGCGGGGGCTGTTGCTCATCCGGGAGTTGGCCGACGACGTCCACTTCACCAACCGGCCCGGCCGCGGGGGCGCGGTCGTCAGCTTCGACAAGGCCCTCAAGTGGCGCGCGGACGCCGCCCCGCTGGCGATCGCCTGACCCCGCGCGGCACCCCGGGGCCCGTGGGTCCTACAGCACCGTGTGCAGCCGCAGCGGGTCGGGCAGTACGCGGTGGTAGCGGCGGAGCAGGGGCGCCTTCACCCCGGCGGTGACCGTGCAGCCCAGCTCGGTCACGGCGCCGGCCCCCGACCGGACGACCAGGCTCAGCGGGTAACTGCCGGTGAGTTCCGTCGCCTCGGTGCGCCGGAACTCCCAGGCCGGTGCGGAGCCTCCGAGGTCCAGGGCCTGGACGAGGGGCCGGTTGCGGGTGAACGTGACGGTGCGGCCCACCTCGCCGAGGGAGGCGTCGGTGCCGAGCAGGGAGAGTTGCGGGCCGATGCGGCGCACCCGTTGGACTTCCACCGCGTCGGTGAGCCGCACCGGGTCCATCGAGTGGGCGACGGGCTGCGGGGCGAACGCGGTGGACGACAGGGTCAGGCCGAGGTGCGCGAACTCCAGCCGGGGGCCGCGGGGTTCGGGCGGGAAGGTGAGCGACAGCCGGACCAGGTAGTGGTCGTACAGGGCGGCCTGGTCCTCGGCGTAGCGGGCCAGGTCGGGGTCGGCGGCGAGTTCGTCGGGCGTCAGCCGCAGCGCGTGCGGTCCGCCGAGCCGGACCCGTCCGGCGAGCGGCGGGTCCGCGGGGTCGCCCTCGGCGGGCACGTCCCGCAGGGCGTCCGCGGGGGTCAGGACCAGGTCCTGTTCGACGAGTTGCGGGTCGGTCAGCTCGATCATCGGCCGTCTCCCGGACGCGGGGCACGGCCGCGGAGGTGGTCCGGCCCCGGTGGTGAGCCCCGTGCGCGTTCCCCCGCGGGTGCCCGTGGCCCGTCAGGGTAGCGACTGCCGCCCCGCACCCGGAGGTGACCGGGTGCGGGGCGGCGGGTCCTGGGCCGGGGCGCCGGCCGGGGCGAGGGGCTCAGCCCTGCTGGAGCTCCGCCATCCACCGCTCGATCTCGTCGGAGCGGCGCGGCAGGGCGGCGGACAGGTTCACGTTGCCGTCCTCGGTGACGAGGATGTCGTCCTCGATCCGGACGCCGATGCCCCGGTACTCCTCGGGCACGGTGAGGTCGTCGGCCTGGAAGTACAGGCCCGGCTCCACCGTCAGGCACATGCCCGGCTCCAGGGTGCCCCCGACGTACGTCTCGGTGCGGGCGGCGGCGCAGTCGTGCACGTCCATGCCGAGCATGTGGCCGGTGCCGTGCAGCGTCCAGCGGCGCTGGAGGCCCAGTTCGAGCACCCGCTCCACCGGGCCCTCGACGAGCCCCCACTCGACCAGCCGTTCGGCGAGGACGCGCTGGGCGGCGTCGTGGAACTCGCGGTACTTGGCGCCCGGGCGCACCGCGGCGATCCCGGCCTCCTGGGCGTCGTACACCGCGTCGTAGATCTTCTTCTGGAGCTCGCTGAAGGTTCCGTCGACCGGCAGGGTGCGGGTGATGTCGGCGGTGTAGAGGGTGTGGGTCTCGACCCCCGCGTCCAGCAGCAGCAGGTCGCCGGCCCGGACGGGGCCGTCGTTGCGGACCCAGTGCAGGGTGGTGGCGTGGGCGCCGGAGGCGCAGATCGAGCCGTAGCCGATGTCGTTGCCCTCGACGCGGGCGCGCAGGAAGAAGGTGCCTTCGATGTAGCGCTCGCTGGTGGCCTGGGCCCGGTCGAGCACCTTGACGACGTCCTCGAAGCCCCGCAGGGTCGAGTCGACCGCCTTCTGGAGTTCGCCGACCTCGAAGGAGTCCTTGACCAGGCGGGCCTCGGAGAGGAAGACCCGCAGCTCCTCGTCGCGCTCGCCGGTCACCTTGTCGGTGAGGGCCGCCTCGACGCCCCGGTCGTAACCGCGGACCACCCGGACCGGGCCGCTCGCCGCGCGCAGCGCGTCGGGCAGCTTGCGGACGTCGGACGCGGGGACGCCGTACAGCTGCGTGGCCTCGGTGAGCGAGTCGCGTCGGCCCACCCACAGCTCGCCCTGGCCGTCGAGCCAGAACTCGCCGTTCTCCCGGTCGGAGCGCGGCAGCAGGTAGATCGTGGCGTCGTGCCCGGTGTCGGTCGGCTCCAGCACGAGGACGCCGTCCTCGGTCTGGTTGCCGGTGAGGTACGCGTACTCCACCGAGGAGCGGAACGGGTACTCGGTGTCGTTCGAGCGGGTCTTCAGGTTGCCCGCGGGAATGACGAGGCGTTCACCGGGGAAGCGTGCGGACAGGGCGGCCCGGCGGGCGGCCGTCTCGGACGCCTGCGGGATCGGGGCGAGATCCTGCCGCTCCGTGTCCGCCCAGCCCGACCGCATGTTTTCGGCCAGTTCATCGGACACGCCGGGGTAGAGGCCGTTCTTGCGCTGCTGGATCGGCTCCCCCTCCTCGGCGCCCTCCGGAGCGTCCGCGATGCCCTGCTCCTCCGGGTTCTCCGGGTTCGCGAGCGTTTCAGCGGTCTCCGGGGCCTCCGGGTTCTCCGGGTTGAGCTCCTCCGACACGGTCTTCCTCCTTGGATGCGGCTTTGGACCCCCTCCATCGTACGGTCGTGCGGAAGGGGGCTCGTGGCCGGAAGTCATGGCCCATGTATCTGCCATGTACACGGTGAGCGGTCGACGGCTCGCGTTCGGTGATCGCGGACCGCGGACTGTGCTCCCGTCCCGTCGCGTCCGGGGCACCCCCGCACGGCGGGTGGCCCGGACGCGACCCCCGAGCCGGGGGCGACCGGACGCTGCGCCGGTGCGGGCGCGACCCGTCGCGGTGCGACGGCCGGCCCGGCGCGACGGTACGGGGGTGGGCGTGGCAGTCGGCGTCGGGCGGGACGGCTCAGTCGAACCGGGCCGCCAGCACCACCACGTCCTCGTCGCTGTCCGGGTCCTCAAGACCCTGCGGCGCCATCGCCCGCACCACGTGGTCCGCGATCGCCCCGGGGTCGTCCCGGAGCCGCGCGGGCACACCGGCCGCCGCCGAGTGCAGCCGGGCGAAGGCCCGGTCCATCGGGTCGCCGGTGCGCTGGAGCAGCCCGTCGGTGAACAGCAGCACCGTTTCTCCTGGCTCGGGGCGCAGCTCCACGCTCGGGGCCTCCCAGCACGCCAGCATCCCCAACGGCGCCGACAGCGAGGTCTCCACGTACTCGGTGCGCCGCTCGCCGACGATCAGCGGCGGACAGTGCCCGGCCCCGGCCAACGTGACCTTGCGCAGGGCGGGTTCGCAGTACGCGAACAGCGCGGTGGCGCCGCGGGCCGGCTCGGTCAGCCGCAGCAGCAGCTCCAGGTCGGACAGGACCGCCACCGGGTCCTCGCCCTCCATCACCGCGTACGCCCGCAGCGAGGCCCGCAGCCGCCCCATCGCGGCGACCGCGCTCGGCCCCGACCCGGTGACCGAACCGACCGACAGCCCGAGCGCGCCCTCCGGCAGCGGCAGCGCGTCGAACCAGTCGCCGCCCCCGCGCTGACCGCTGTGGTGGCGCACGGCCAACTGCACCCCGGGCACCCGGGCCAACCGTTTCGGCAGCAGCTCTCCGGCGAGCGCCGAAGCGGCGGTGCGGGCCCGCTCCAGATCGAGGAGCCGCGCCAGGTGCTCGCCGGCGTGCCGGGTGTAGAGGCCGACCAGGTGGCGCTGGCGCTCCGTCGGTTCGGCGGGTTCGTCGTACAGCCACACGGCCGCCCCGAGCCGGCCGGTTCCCTCCGCCGTCAGTGGCAGTGCGTAACTGGCCGCGTAGCCCAGACGGGCGGCTACCTCGCGGTGACGCGGGTCGACGGCGTCGTCGCGCAGCAGGTCGGGATGGGCGATCTCGTGGTCCGCGGCAGGTGCGTCCAGGAGTCGACCGTACGACGTCGAGCTGCGCGGAACTGTCTCGATATGGCCGATGTCCGCCCGTGCCAGGCCCAGCCCGACCGTGGTGTCCGGCCCGAATCCGTCAGCCGGTTCGAGGACGACCAACCCGCGCCGGGCGCCCACGAGGGCCGCGCCGGCGCGCAGCACCTCGTGCAGCGCCTCCTCGACCGTCGTCCGGCGCGTCAGGCGCTCGGTCAGCTCGTGCAGGGTCGTGAGGTCGGAGACCCATCCGGCCAACCGGTCCTGGAGGACCGTTCCGGCGGGCGGGGGCGGGGCTCCGTCGGGCCCGCTCCCCGGGGCGCCGCCGGGCGGCTCGTCCCCCGGGGAACCGGCTCCCGCGTCCGCGGGGGACGGGGCGGGAGCGACGGGCGTGACAGTGTGAGCGGGGGCGGGAACCGCAGAATCGATTCCGGCCACTTTCGGTGGAGGGGGGGTTGTCATGGTGTCCGACTCCCGGGCCGGTGCGTAATGCTGAATAGCATCGCAAACCCCCTGTCATTCCGCGGTGCCGACAATGTCTCCACATCTACACGGAGTGGAGAGGGGATGTCCAGCATTGTCCTGCTGGGATCCCTGGTGTCCGTGGGGTTTTCGGCAACATCGCAAGTTGGCAAAAAACTGCCCATGGGAACGGCTCATTGCGGTCGACTGGCATTGTTCGACGGAGCGTCATGGCGGTCTTGATGGGTACGTAATCGGTGAAGGCCAGGAGTGACCCGGTGCAGAACACCGCGGTCGTGGAACCTGGCGACGGAACCGGGCGTCATCACCAGCAGTGACCGTGCCCCATCGTCCGTGGCACCGGTAGCGAGTACGACGCGTGACGGCACGAGACCGACGCCGCCACCCCATGCCACGGCCATGCTCTAACCAGACGCGGCAGCGCAACGGCCGCACCCAAAGGATCGACCCTTCGGGGCTCCCCGTGCCTGAGGCAGGGGTGGTGACGCGCCAGCACGCACGCACGGCGAACAGCCGTTTCGTATGCACGGTTAACTGATCAACTGATCGACACATGCTGTGATGTGGTCTTCGGCGTTCAAGGAAAGGAACGAGCGCTCATGCGCGAGATCCTCGGAAGGCGACGCGGGCTCCTGTCCAGGCGCAATGACGGGCGGCCCGAGGTCATCGGTGCGGCACTGACCTTCGCGACGCTCTGGCAGTGGCCCGTACTCCCGGGGGTGGGGACTCGGCCGCGCGGTGCCGGCTGTTCCTGCCCCGACCCGGACTGCGGGGTGCCGGGAGCGCACCCCTTCGAGCCCGGGCTGCTCGCGGCCACCACGGACGAGCGGATGGTGCGCTGGTGGTGGACCAACCGTCCGCAGGCGCCCGTCATCCTGGCCACGGGCGGCGCGGCGCCCTGCGCCGTCAGTCTGCCCGCCCTCCCGGCGGCCCGCGCCCTCACCGCGCTCGACCGGGCGGGCATCCGCCTGGGCCCCGTGATCGCGACCCCGGAGCGCTGGGCGCTGCTCGTCGCCCCGTACTCCTTCGAGCGGCTGGGCGAGTTGCTCTACGCGAAGGACCACGTCCCGGGCTCGCTCCGGTTCCACGGTGAGGGCGGCTACCTCGCCCTGCCGCCCTCGGGGACCGGCGTGGGTCAGGTCCGGTGGGAGCGGGCGCCGCTGCCCGGTTCGGCGCGCCCCTGGGTGCCGGACGTGGAGGCCGTGGTGGACGGGCTCGTGGACGCCCTCATCCGTGCGGAGGTGAACGCGCCGGAGCTCTAGGGTCCGTCGCCTCGGGTGCGGGGAGTGCGGACGGACTGCGCGGCGGTCCCGGGGTGGCTGACCCGGGGCCGCCGCCGTCTTGTTCGCCCGTTCGCCCGCCCGCGATCCGTCCGGGCCCGCGGTTGCGGCGGCCCGGCCGGCAGCCCGGCCGGGGCGGTACCCCGGTCGGACGGGTCGGGGGGCGGGCCGTGCCCTGCCGGACGGAGGCCGCCGGTCGGGGGTGGCGGCGGGAACTTCGGGTGCTTCGGACTCCGTTGATATGGCCGGTTGACGAGGGTGGGTCGGCCCGGGGTCGCACGGGCGGACCCGGGGCGGTGCGGGAGGGGCGGGCCCTCGCGGACGGCCGGGCGCGCCGCGCCCCGCGGGGCGAGCCCCGCAGGACGGGGAGCCCCTCGGCGGCCGTCGCGGCGCGCGGCCCGGCGATGCGGTGCGCGAGCCCCCTCCAGTCAGGGGCACGACAACTCCGTAGATCGGTGGGGGAGTTGAAAGCGCTGATGAGGGGATGGGTGCCGGCCGGCGGGTGCGGCACGCGGGCCCGGACATGGAAGCGCCCGGTTGCTGGCGACGGGGGATGCACCAGCAACCGGGCTATCCGAACCGTAACAAGAGATCGGCGGTTAGCAAATTCGATGCCGCCTATTTGGCCAGCGATTTGCGCGCGGGCGCGGGTAGTTGTGACAGGAGTCACCCGTTCCGCATGCTGACCGGTCGGTCAGTGACGCGCCCCTCACCTACGGCTGCGGATCGTTCGCTGCGGTGTGCGTACGCGCGCCCGTGCGAGTGCGTCCGTACGGGGGCGGGTGCGGATGTCCGCGGGTACGGGTGCGGGGCCGTGCGGGGGGCGGGCGCGTGTCGCTCCGGGGGTGTCGTACCCGTCATGCGGGGGCGCGCGGCGTACCGGGGGCCGTGCGGTGACCTCGCGGGGTGCGGGGCGGCGTGCGACGTACGTCGCGGTGTGCGCGGCGGCCGCAGCCGTGCGGCGGTACCGCGGCGGGTCGGACCGGGAGGTGTCGCCACCGGTCCGACGCGCCGCGCGGGCGGGCGGATCAGCTCAGGGTGACCTGACGGTTGGTGAGACCGCCGCGGGCCCGCCGCTCGTCCGGGGTCAACGGCGCGTCGACGGCGAGGGCGGACACCAGTCGCTCCGCGAACGCGGCCGCCGGCTTCTCGACGTCCTCGGCGGTGACGCCCGTCGGCAGGTCCCACACCGGGACCGTCAGACCGTGCGCCCGGAAGGAACCGACCAGCCGGGTGCCCTCGCCCAGCGAGGAGGTGCCGGCGGCGTGCAGCCGGGCCAGCGCGTCCAGCAGCTGCTCCTCCGGGTACGGCATGACCCAGCGCAGGTGGTTCTTCTCCGGGGTCTCGCACCAGTACGCGGCGTCCACGCCGGCGAGCTTGACCGTCGGGATGGCCGCCTCGTTGGCGCGCTCCAGGGAGGCGGTGACGTCCGGGGCGGCGTTCTCCGCGTCCGGGACCCAGAACTCGAAGCCCGGGTGCACGGCCGGCTCGAAGGCGCTGTCGGGCTCGATCAGGTCCTGGAGGCGCGGTCCGTCCGCCGGCGCCCGGCGGCCCTGCACCGGGGTGCCCGGCTCGGCCACGAGGGCGCGCTCCAAGGTGTCGGCGAGGTCCCGGCTGATGTCACCGGAGGAGGTGTCGTTCTGCACGCCCAGCAGCACCGAGCCGTCGTCGCGGCGCAGCGCCGGCCAGGCCATCGGCAGGACCGTCGCCAGCGTCACCGACGGCACGCCCTCGGGCAGCCCGCCCTTGAGCGTCAGGGCGACGGTCGCCGCCGGGACCAGCTCGCGCAGCGCCACCCAGTCGCCCTCGCCTGGCAGCCCCTCGAAGGGGCGCTGGACCAGCTCGGTCGCTGCGTGGGAGGCCGCGCGGCCGTGGCACGCCTTGTAGCGCCGCCCCGATCCGCAGGGGCAGGGCTCGCGGGCTCCTACGACGGGGACCTCCCGGTCGTCGGCGCTGGTGGAGCGCGGTGTGGCCTTCGTCTGGGGGCGCTTCTTGGCCATCGTGCCTGTCTCCCGATCACGGCTCGTCTCGTAACTCCGCGAGCCTATCCGCTCCCGCCGACAGCGCCCGCCCCGCGCCGGTGGGGTGCGTCGGGGCGGTGCGGAGTCAGTCGTAGTGGCCGAACGGGTCGGCGTCGAACGGGTCGGGAGCCCGGGAACCGTCGAACTCCCGCTCCGCAGCGCCCGCGTCCCGGCGCGACGCCCCCGGGTCCCGTAGCGATGCGGCACCCGTGTCCCGGAGCGACGGGCCCGTGTCCCGGAGTGATGTGACGCGCGTAGCGAAATCGCCGTGAACATCCGCTGTACGCCCGCCGGTACGGGAATCGGTGGGGGAGCCGGAGTCGCTACGGGAGCCCGTACGGGAGTCGTCCCGCACCACGACCCACACGGTCACTTCGCCGCGGTCGTTGTCGCGGACGCCCCAGTCGTCGGCGAGCGCACCGATGATGTTCAGCCCGCGACCGCCGTGCGCGGTGACCGAAGGCGTCGACGGGACCGGGCGGGTCGGACCGCCGCCGTCCGTCACCTCCACCGTCAGCCGGCCGGACGCGTCCGTGCGCCACGCCGCCCTGACGTCGCCGTCACCGGCGAGCGCGTCACCGAGCGGGCGGCCGTGTCGGCACGCGTTGCTCAGCAGTTCGGAAAGGATCAACACCGCGTCGTCGACGACCGCTTCCGGCACTCCGCCGCCCCGCAGCTGCGCCTGCATCCGGCGCCTGGCTTCCCCTACGCCCGCAGGGCCATGGGGCACGGCCATGCTCGACGACGTGGGTACCTCCTGTGTCACCACCAACGCCACCCCCGAGACCTCCTTCGCCCCACGCCATCGTGTGGATGCCCCATTGGACTGGACCGGAAACCGGCCCGCCGGACCCGGGTGTCGCACTCGCGGGCCCTCGACACGCAGCGAACGCGCCAGCGCACTCCCCGTGATCGGCGTCCCCTCCGGTCGGTCGCCGGAGGCTCCCGTACCGCGGCCGTCCCGCTGCCCGTCCGGCCCCGTACGGCGCCGCTCCGGGTCGCCTTCCGGGTCGGTTTCCGGCCATGGTCAGGACACCGGTGTGGTCCGGTGGGACCGGTCGGGCTACGGGGTCCGGCCGAGTCGGGCGAGCACCTGTGCCGGCCGGTTGGTGATGATCGCGTCGACGCCGAGGCGCACGCAGAGGTCGACGTCCGCGGGCTCGTTCACGGTCCACACGTGCACCTGGTGGCCGGCCTGCCGGAGCTTCGCCACGTGCCCCGGGTGGTTGCGCACCAGCCGGATCGAGGGGCCCGCGATCCGCACGTCCCGGGGGAGCCGCCCCTCGCGCAGCCGGGGGGTCAGGAACTGCGTCAGGTGCACGGTGGGGAGCTCGGGAGCGGCCGCCCGCACCCGGTGCAGCGAGCGGGCCGAGAAGCTCATGATCCGCACCGGGGACTCCTCCGCCGAGCGCGGAGCGGCGAGCCCGAAGCGTCGGAGCTGGTCGAGGAGGCGTTCCTCGACCTGCCCGGCCCAGCGGGTGGGGTGCTTGGTCTCGATGGCCAGCTCGACCGGCCGGCCCGCGTCGGCGACCAGTTCCAGGAGCCGTTCCAGGGTGAGCACCGAGGTGCCCGTCCGCTCCGGGCTGCTCTCCCAGTCGGGGCTCTCCTCCCAGCCGGGGCCCTCCCGCCCCGCCGAGCGCCGCTTCCAGGAACCGAAGTCGAGGGCGGCCAGGTCGGCGAGTTCGAGTGCCGACACCGCTCCGCGGCCGTTCGACGTACGGTTGACGCGACGGTCGTGGACGCAGACGAGGTGGCCGTCGGCGGTGAGCCGCACGTCGCACTCCAGGGCGTCGGCGCCGTCCTCGATGGCCTTCCGGTAGGCGGCCAGGGTGTGTTCCGGCTCGTCCTCGGAGGCGCCCCGGTGGGCCACCACCTGGACGGGGCGGGTCGGATGCCGGTCTGCGTGGGTCACCGCGTCATCGTGCCATCCGGGGCCGGGCGGAGGGCGCGCGGGCGTGGGTCTCGCCCGGCCGGGGGACCTTCCGTGAATGTGTCCAAGATGTCCGGCATAAAGAATGTCATCGTACGCACAGGATCGGCTTATGGTGCCCTGACGCCCCATGGGAAAGGCTACGGGGCACCACGTCCGCCGCGGACCGGTGACGGCCGTGGACGGAACGCGGCGTGACCGTCAGCGGATCAGGACAGTGGAGCAAGGACGTCAAGGCGTGACCGACGAACCGTCGACCGAGTCGTGGACCGAGGAGAGGAAGCTGTGAGCACCGAGAACGAGGGCACCCCGGCACCCCCGGCGCCGTCCGCACCTCCCGTGCCGGTGGACGCTCCCGCGACTCACCCCCCGGCTCCCGCCGAAGCGGCTCCCCCCGCTGGGCCGGGCGCTGGTGCGGCCCCCGCTGGTGGGGGCGACGCAGCCGGTGCCGGCCCGGTCAGTGCCGGCCCGGTCGGCGGAAGCGCGGTCGGGGGAAGCGCGACGCCGCCTCCGCCGGGCGCCGCCCCCGCGGGCCATCCGCACCAGGACGGCACCCACGGCATCTACCAGGAGGCGCCGGAGCAGCCGACCGCGCCGCCGCCCACCACCGGTGCCCCGGGAACCCACGCCGGGGGCGCCCCCGAGCAGCAGCCCGCTGCGCCCGCGTACGCCTCCTACCCGCCGCCGCAGCCGCCGGCCGCGGCGTACCCGGCGCCGTCCGGTGCGCCCGTCGGCGACTGGCCGCCGCCCACCGTGCCCGCGTACGCCGGGAACGACGGCGGGACGGGCTGGGGCTCCTCGTACCCCGAGGTCCACCCCGCCGGTCACCCCGCCGGTCACCCCGCCGACGCCCCGGGGGCCAAGCCGGCCGGACGCCGCCGCGGCGGTCTCGTCGTGGCCGTCGCGGTCGCCGCGCTCGTCGCGAGCGCCCTCGGCGGAGGCGTCGGCTACCAGGTGGCGAAGAACAACGACGACTCCCCCGGTTCGACCACGGTCGCCGCCTCCGACAGCCCGGCCGACCTGAAGCGCGAGCCCGGCTCGGTCGCCGGCATCGCCGCCGCCGCGCTGCCCAGCGTCGTCACGATCGACGCCAAGGGAGGCGACGGCGAGGGCGGCACCGGCACGGGCTTCATCTACGACCGCGAGGGCCACATCCTCACCAACAACCACGTGGTGGCGTCGGCGGCCGACAGCGGCGAACTGTCCGCGACCTTCTCCAACGGGAAGAAGTACGCGGCCGAGGTGATCGGCCGCGCCCAGGGGTACGACGTCGCGGTCCTGAAGCTGAAGAACGCCCCCGGCGATCTGAAGCCGCTGCGGCTCGGCAACTCCGACAAGGTCGCCGTCGGGGACTCCACCATCGCCATCGGCGCCCCGTTCGGCCTGTCCAACACGGTCACCACGGGCATCGTCAGCGCCAAGGACCGTCCCGTCGCCTCCAGCGACGGCGGCAGCAGCGGCAAGGCGTCGTACATGAGCGCCCTCCAGACCGACGCCTCGATCAACCCCGGCAACTCGGGCGGTCCGCTGCTGGACGCGCGGGGCGCCGTCATCGGCGTCAACTCGGCCATCCAGTCCGCGGGCAGCGGCATGGGCGGCGCGGGCCAGGCGGGCTCCATCGGCCTCGGCTTCGCCATCCCCATCAACCAGGCCACGACGGTCGCCCAGACGCTCATCAAGACCGGCAAGCCCGTGTACGCGGTGATCGGCGCGTCGGTCTCCCTGGAGGAGAACGGCGACGGCGCCACCATCACGCAGGAGGGCGCCGGCGGTTCGGACTCCGTCGTCCCGGGCGGCCCGGCGGCCAAGGCGGGCCTCCAGTCCGGCGACGTCATCACCAAGCTCGACGACACGGTGATCGACAGCGGGCCCACCCTGATCGGTGAGATCTGGACCCACAAGCCGGGTGACAGCGTCAAAATCACCTACGAGCGCGACGGCAAGGAGCGCACGGTCGACCTGGTCCTGGGCGAACGCGAGGGTGACAGCAGCTGACCCGTTATTCTTGTCCCCGCGCCGCTCCGGTCGGACGGCGCGGGGAGACGTGCCCGAGCGGCCGAAGGGAACGGTCTTGAAAACCGTCGTGGCAGCGATGTCACCGTGGGTTCAAATCCCACCGTCTCCGCAGCGCCCAGCGACCTAGCTGGTCGGAAGAAGTAGCTGTTCAGAAGGGGTGCCCCACATCAGGGGCACCCCTTCCGCGTGCTCGGGGCGTTCGTTCTAGGGGGCGGCGTCGGGGGCCGGGGGGTCGGTGCGCTCGTCGAACTCCTTGCGCGCGGACCGGAGCGCGGTCAGGTTCGTGCGGGACCAGTCGGTGATGCCCTGCACCAGTGCGCCCAGCTCCCGGCCGAGGTCGGTCAACCGGTACTCGACGCGCGGCGGCACCGTCGGGTACACCGTGCGGGTCAGCAGCCCCTCGCGCTCCAGTGCGCGCAGGGTCTGCGTCAGGACCTTCGGGGTCACGCCGTCCAACCGCCGCCGCAGTTCGGCGAACCGCACGGGCCGGTCGTCCTCCAGCACCACCAGGACCAGCATGGTCCACTTGCTGGCGATCAGTTCCAGCACCGCACGGGTGGGGCAGTCGCGGAGGAAGACCTCCACGCCCCCGTGTCGCCTCAGGTCGAAGCCGGTATCCATGAGGAACCTCGCTATCAGATAAGTGCCTTCTTCCGGGCGGGCGTCGCCCGGACCGACGATGGGCGCACCCTGACCCACTGACGAGGAGTCCCGTTGTCCGCCCGTATGCATGCCATCGTCCAGTCCGCGTTCGGCGGTCCGGAAGTGCTCGTCCACACCGAGGTCGACGTGCCGGAGCCCGGTCCCGGGGAGGTGCTGGTCCGGGTCGCCGGGGCCGGGGTCAACCCGGGTGACGCGATCCTCCGGGCCGGCCGCGTACCGGAGTTGGTCACCCTGCCGTGGACGCCGGGCAACGACGTGGCCGGCGTGGTGGAACGGGTCGGGGCGGGGGTGACGCGGTGCGCGCCGGGCGACCGGGTGTACGGGATGACGGCGCTCCGACGCCGCGGCGCGTACGCCGAGTACACCGCCGTACCGGCCGACGCACTGGCCCCCGCCCCCGCCAACCTCGACCTGGTGCACGCCGGCGGGCTGCCCCTGGTCGCGTTCACCGCGTGGCAGGCGCTGGCCGTGCTGGCCCGGGTCCGGCCCGGTGACCGGGTCCTGGTCCACGCGGCGGCGGGCGGGGTGGGCCACGTCGCGGTGCAACTCGCCAAGGACCTCGGGGCCCATGTCATCGGCACCGCGCGGGCGGCCCGGCACGCACTGCTGCGCGAGTTGGGCGCCGACGAACTCGTCGACTACTCCACCACCGACTTCCGGACCGCCGTGGCCCCCGTGGACACCGTGCTGGACCTGGTCGGCGGCGCGTACGGGCCGCGCTCCCTCGACGTGCTGCGGCCGGGCGGTCTGCTCGTCGGCGCGTCGATCGATCCGGGGACCGACGAACAGCAGGCCGCCGCCCGTGGTCTGCGCTACGTCTGGGTCACCGCCCAGCCCTCCGGGGAGGTGCTGGAGGGGATCACCGAGCGGGTGGAGGCGGGCCGGCTGCGGCTGGTGGTCCAGCGCACCTACCCGCTGGCCGAGGCGGCCGAGGCCCACCGGGCGATCGAGTCGAAGCGCACCACCGGGAAGATCGTCCTGGCGCCGACGGCCTCCTCCTTCACCGAACCCCCTCGGACCCCCCAGCCCCCGCAGGGTTCTCAGGGCCCGCGGCCCCTTCGGTCATGAGCAGGTACAGCAGGCCGACCAGGGTGCCGCTGCTGACGATCTCCCGGCGGTCGATCATCCCGCGGACCTCGCCGAGCGGGATCCACTCGATGCGGTCGGACTCGTTCCGCTCCGCGGGCGGGCCGACGCGGGTGGCGCCGTCGGCCCGGAAGACGTGGTGCTGCGTGTCCGTGATCCCCGCGGCGGGCTCCGCGTAGACGAGGGGACGGACGGGACCGGGGCGCCAGCCCGTCTCCTCCAGCACCTCGCGGGCCGCCGCCTCGGCGGGCGACTCGCCGTCCTCGACCAGGCCCATCGGCAGCTCCCAGGCCCACGAGTCGGTGACGAAGCGGTGCCGCCACATCATCAGCACCTCCCGGCGGTCGTTGAGCACCGCGGCCACCGCCAGGTTCCTGAGCCGGACGGCGTAGTAGTCCACCCGGCGTCCGTCGGGCTGTTCGACGTCCAGCTGGCACAGCTTCAACCACTCGTTGCCGTAGAGCTGCTGCTCCCCGTGGACTTCCCAGCGCACGCGCGTGACCCTCCCGATCGGTGTCCGGACGTTCAGCATGCCCTGCGGCGTACGGCGGCCGAACGGTGGGTCCGGCCCCGGCACGGGTGCGAACCGCGGCGCGGGTGTTCCACTGGAGCGGCTGCCCAGGTCGTCGTCCGCCCCGTCCCAGGGAGGCACCCTTGAGTTCCGTCCGCACCCTCACGGCACTGCGGCCCGTGGGTCCCGTCGAGCGCATCTGGTACGCCTCGTACGGATCCAACACCGATACGGACAGGCTCCGTCACTACCTCGCCGGCGGTCGGCCGCCGGGCGCGGCCCGGGCCTGTCCCGGGTGCCGTGACCCGCGCCCGCCGGAGCGCTCCGAAGCGGTGCTGCTGCCGGGCGCCCTGTACTTCGCGACCGAGTCCGCGCTCTGGACCGGCGGCCGGGCGTTCTACGACCCGTACGCCGACGGCCGGGTGTGGGGCCGGGCCCACCTGGTCACGGCCGGGCAGTTCTCCGACATCGCCGCCCAGGAGATGTACCGGCCCCCGGGGACGGACCTCGACCTCTCGACGGTGCTGCGGGAGGGGCGCGACGAGCTGGGCCCCGGCCGCTACGAGACGTTGGTGTGCCCGGGCCTCCTGGCCGGCGTCCCGGTGGTGACCTGCACCGCGCCGTGGCGACTCGACGAGGTCACGGCGGTGCGGCCGTCGGCGGCGTACCTGCGCCACCTCGCCCGGGGCCTGCTCGCCACCGGGGCGTGGGACGCGTCGGCGGTCGCCCGGTACCTGGCCGGCGCGCCGGGTGCGGCGGGCCGCTGGACCCCCGGGGAGGTGGCGGAGCTGATCGGGTCGTAGAGGCCGTAGAGGCCGTAGGGGTGGTAGCGGTCGTGGCGGTGGTCAGGGGCGGTTTCCGGTGAGGCGGGCGGCGGAGGCGACCGTGGCCCGGCACTCGCGTTCGGTCAGGCCGGTGCGGACCGCCGCCTCCACCAGGGCTTCCCGGAGCTCCGGGCCGGCCCCGGTCTCGTAGGCGCGGCAGGCGGCCCAGAAGAGCCGGGTGTTGCGCTGGCCGGTGTGCGCGGCGAGCACGAACTGCACGAGCCCCCGTCCGGCCGCGTCCCCCGCGGCGGAACCCTCACCGCGGTGCCGGGGGCGCGGCGGCGCCAGGATGCGCAGCAGTGCGGGCGGGCAGGGCGCGGGCGTGAGGTGGGCCGTGCCGGGCACCGCGCCGTAGACGCCGTCCTGCGAGCGGGACCCGGGGCCGACGAGGTACCCGCCGGCGCCCCGGACGTCGATGCCCGGGGCGAGGCGGCCCGCGGAGTTCGGGACGACCCGGTCGGGCGGGCCGGTGAGCCACACGTGGCGCCCGCCGCGGGGCGTGACGACGACCACCGTGTCGGGGATCGAGAACAGATGGCGCAGGGCCAGTTCCCGTAGGGCCGCCGAGGGCTCCGGGCCCGGGGTGACGTCCAGGTCGACGCCGATGAGGTGGTGCGGGGCCAGGCCGCAGGCGATGCCGTACCCGGTGGCCCAGGGCGCGGCGCGGAAGAGCGCGCGGATGCGGTGCGGGTCGGTCGTCGCGTCGTGCACCCCGTGGCCCGGGCGTCCGCACGCGCCCCGACAGTTCGAGGGGCCGCTCCCGTCGCGGTGCGGTGACCGCAGGGCGGGGAGCTTGCCGCGGGTCAGGGGGAAGACCGCCAGGCCGCGGGCCGCGGCGGACAGGGCGTGGGCGAGGGCCAGGGCCGAGGGGGAAGCGGTGTGCCGAACGGTGGTGGCCATGGTTCATTTTCGTGCACACGTTCGAAGAAGGGAAGGGTGCCGCAGACCTGCCGGACGTGTCACGGGACCCGCCGGACGCGTCACGGACCACGGGCGGTCGACCCGGGAGAGGTCAGGCGGCGATGAGTTCGGGGTCCTCGCGCAGCTTGCCCAACGCACGGGAGACCGCGCTCTTGACCGTGCCTATCGAGACCCCCAGCACCGCGGCGGTCTGCGCCTCGCTCAGGTCCTCGTAGTACCGCAGGACGACCATGGCGCGCTGCCGCGCCGGCAGCTTCAGGATCGCCCGCCACATCGCGTCCCGCAGTGCCTGCTGCTCCGCCGGGTCGCCCGGCGGCACCGTCTCCGGTTCGGGCAACTCGTCGCAGGCGAACTCGTCGACCTTCCGCTTGCGCCACTGCGAGGTCCGCGTGTTCACCAGGGCCCGCCGCACGTAGCCGTCGAGCGCACGGTGGTCCATGATCCGGTCCCAGGCGACGAACGTCTTGGTGAGGGCGGTCTGGAGCAGGTCCTCGGCGTCGCTCGGGTTCGCCGTCAGCGACCGGGCGGTACGCAGCAGTACGGGCCCGCGGGCGTGCACGTACGACGCGAAGGACGGGTAGGTCAGATGGGACACCGGGACGGGAGCGGACGCGGATGCGCTCGGCGTGGCGGCGGGGGTCGCGGACCGTGCGGACGTCACGGCCGGTACCCGGTTCAGGGCCGCGTGGGCCGTGGTCATCGGTGCCACGGGCTTCGATGCGCTGGTGCAGACAGGCGCGATGGTTGCGGTCATGCCTCCACGCTAGGTTCGGGCCCGGGCCCGGCGGATCGCCCGCAGGTCGCGAAGGGTTGTCCGCCTCAGGTTGTAGGAAAGCAGCCCGTCCCACCTACTGAAGGTGGAGGCCGGTAGGACGTGCCTAGGGGTTCGGCCCCGAGACTCCTGACCGACGTGCACGGCGCGTGACCGGCTCCACGACGGTCCGCCACGGTGCTGCCGCCGGGCGTACGGGAACGTCGCCGTACCGGACCCGGGTACGGCACCGGGGCCGCCGCGTCACGTGGGCCTCGGGCACCCGAGGGTAGTGACAGACCGCAGGTACGAACGCAGAATCGGCAGTCCGTTCCCGTACCCCTCCCGTGCCACCCACATCCCTTCCGGAGGCCACCGTGCTGAGCACCATGCAGGACGTACCGCTGCTGATCTCCCGCATCCTTCAGCACGGGGCGACGGTCCACGCCTCGTCCCAGGTGATCACCTGGACCGACGCCGCCGAGCCCCGCCGCCGGAGCTTCGCCGAGATCGGCAGCCGGACCGCCCAACTCGCGCACGCCCTCCGGGACGGACTCGGCGTCCGGGAGGGCGACCGGGTCGGAACCCTCATGTGGAACCACGCGGAGCACGTCGAGACCTACTTCGCCGCCCCGTCGATGGGCGCCGTGCTCCACACCCTGAACCTGCGCCTGCCTCCGCAGCAGCTCGCCTGGATCGTGAACCACGCCGAGGACCGGGTGGTCCTGGTGGACGGCTCGCTGCTGCCCCTCCTCGTGCCGCTGCTGCCGCACCTGCGCTCGGTCGAGCACGTCGTGGTCTCCGGACCCGGTGACCGTTCCGGGCTCGACGGCGTACGCCCGCGGGTGCACGACTACGAGGAGCTGATCGCGGGGAGGCCCACCGCGTACGACTGGCCGGAGCTGGACGAACGCCGGGCCGCCGCCATGTGTTACACCTCCGGCACCACCGGCGACCCCAAGGGCGTCGTCTTCTCCCACCGCTCGGTGTACCTGCACTCGATGCAGGTGAACATGGCCCAGTCGATGGGGCTCACGGACGCCGACACCAGCCTGGTGGTCGTGCCCCAGTTCCATGTGAACGCCTGGGGGCTGCCCCACGCGGCGCTCATGACCGGCTTCAACCTGCTGATGCCGGACCGGTTCCTCCAGCCCGGACCGCTCGCCGAGATGATCGAGTCCGTGCGTCCGACGCACGCCGCCGCGGTGCCCACCATCTGGCAGGGCCTGCTCGCCGAACTGACGGCCCGACCCCGCGACGTCTCCACCCTCGGGCAGGTCACCATCGGGGGGTCCGCCTGTCCGCCCGCCCTGATGGAGGCGTTCGACGCCCTCGGCATGCGGGTGTGCCACGCCTGGGGCATGACCGAGACCTCCCCGCTCGGCACCATAGCCCGGGCCCCGGGCCACGCCCTCGGCACCGACGA
Organism: Streptomyces sp. NPDC005955; assembly: GCF_042871255.1. Taxonomy (NCBI): domain Bacteria; kingdom Bacillati; phylum Actinomycetota; class Actinomycetes; order Kitasatosporales; family Streptomycetaceae; genus Streptomyces; species Streptomyces sp. NPDC005955. The sequence continues at coordinate 69,918 of NZ_JBIAIF010000006.1, forward strand.
AGAGTTCGGCTACCGCGTCACCCAAGGGCGTTTCCCGGCCTCCGTCGAAGCGAGGCTGCGCGGCCCGGACGGTGACACCCTGCCCTGGGACGGTCGGTCAGCGGGCGAGCTGGAGGTGCGCGGACCGTGGATCGCCGGGGCGTACTACCCGGGGCCTGAGGGGGAGCCGCTGCGCCCCGCCGAGAAGTTCAGCGAGGACGGCTGGCTCAAGACGGGCGACGTCGGCACCATCACGCAGGAGGGGTACCTCGCCCTGACCGACCGGGCCAAGGACGTCATCAAGTCCGGCGGTGAGTGGATCTCCTCGGTGGAGCTGGAGAACGCGCTCATGGGCCACCCCGAGGTCGCGGAGGCCGCGGTCGTCGCCGTCCCCGACGAGAAGTGGGGCGAACGCCCCTTGGCCACCGTCGTCCTCAAGGAAGGCGCCACGGCCGACTTCGAGGCCCTGCGCGCCTTCCTCGCCGGGAAGGTCGCCAAGTGGCAGCTCCCGGAACGGTGGAGCGTGGTGCAGACCGTGCCGAAGACCAGCGTCGGCAAGTTCGACAAGAAGGTCATCCGCAAGCAGTACGCGGACGGCGACCTGGACGTCACCCAACTCTGACCCGGACGTCACCCAGCGCTGACCGGGACCGGCCGCGGCGGTCGCCTACGCCGAGTGGGGGTGTTTCACGTGAAACACCCCCACTTCCGTTCAGTTGGTGCCGATCCGCGCCAACAGGTCCACGATCCTGCTCTGCACCTCAGCACTGGTCGACCGTTCGGCGAGGAACAACACGGTCTCCCCGGCCGCCAGTCGGGGCAGTTCCGTGTGGTCCACGGCAGCGGTGTAAACGACCAACGGCGTACGGTTCAACTGCCCGTTCGCCCGCAGCCAGTCGACGATTCCCGCCCGGCGCCGCCGCACCTGCATCAGGTCCATCACCACGAGGTTCGGCCGCATCTGCGTGGCCAGGGTCACCGCATCGGCGTCCGTCACCGCCCGGGCGACCTGCATGCCCCGCCGCTCCAGCGTGGACGTCAACGCCAGCGCGATCTCCGGGTGCTCCTCGACCAGCAGCACGCGCGAGGGGTGCTGCTCGCTGTCCCTCGGGGCCAGGGCCTTCAACAGCACGGCCGGATCGGCCCCGTAGGCGGCCTCCCGCGTCGCCTGGCCGAGCCCGGCCGTCACCAGCACCGGTACTTCGGCGGCGACGGCGGCCTGCCGTAGCGACTGGAGCGCGGTCCGGGTGATCGGTCCGGTGAGCGGGTCGACGAAGAGCGCGGCCGGGAAGGCGGCGATCTGGGCGTCCACCTCCTCACGGGAGTGCACGATGACCGGACGGTAGCCCCGGTCGCTCAGCGCCTGCTGGGTGCTCATGTCGGGGGCGGGCCACACCAACAGCCGCCGGGGGTTGTCGAGCGGCTCCGGAGGCAATTCGTCGTCCATCGGCCGCGGGTGCGGCTGGTCGGCGATCTCCACGGCACCGCCCGGCCCGTCCAGCGGCTCGGGCCCTTCGGCGGCGTGCTGATCCGGTGCCCCTATGGCGTACGACCGCCCGGGCCCGGTGGCCGGGCCCGCGAGCCGCTGCGGGGCGCCCGCCGGGGCGGACTGCTGGGGCGGCAACGGGCGCCCCGGGCCGGCCGGGCCGCTCGGGCCACTCTGGCCGCCCGAGCCACTCGAGCCGTCCGGCTCGTCGGCGAAGGCGTCCGGTCGCGTACCGAGCTTGCGTCGTCGTCCGGAGCCGTTCGCGGCGCCACCGCCGGCGGGCTGGCCCTGACCGCCGGCGACCGGAGCAGCGGGCTGTGCCTCGGCGCTGGACCGGGCCACGGGAACTCCCTGCCCGAGCGTGCGCACGCTGAACGCGCGGCCCTGCGTGGCAGTGGCGTGCGGGTCCTGGGCCCCGGGGGAGTCCTGTACCACCTGGGAGTCCCGGGCCGTACCGCTCTGGCTCTCCGTGCCCGGCGCCGGCGGGGGCGCCACCTGCTGCGGGGGCAGCGAAGCACCGGGCGCCGGCGTTCCCCACGTGGAACCGGTGGGCTGGGCCGGCTGTGCGGGCTGCCCGGCCGGAACCGGGTGGGTCCCCGGAACGGGCTCCGCGGGGGGCAGCGGCTGGCCGCCCTGAGGGGCGTGCGGCAGCTGCACGGGCACGCCCGCGCCCTCGGTGGCCGTCGGCGCCTGCGGGGCGTACGGCGGAGCCGCCTGGGACGGGAGCCCCCCGGCCGGCACCGGTCCCCCCTGCGCGCGGTGCGCGCTCGGAACGGGCGGGGCCGACGGGGCATGCGGCTGTCCCGGGGCCGACGGCCGGAGCGGAATCCCGTCGGCGGGGACGCCCTGAGCGGGGAAGCCGCCCGACGCAATGCCCTGCGGCGGTACGGGACCGTCCTGCGCACCGTGCGCACCGTGCGGGACGGCCACGGTGCTCGGATACCCGGCGACCTGCGGCTGAGCGGGCGCGGGCAAGCCGTACGGGGGCGCGGCGGGAGCGTCCTCGCCCGGCCGGGACACCCCGATGTCCGTGCGTTCCTCCGGCACCCCGCTCACCCCCGGCCCCACGGCACGTCGCCGTCCGGTGGGCCGCTCGGTGGGATGGGGCTGGGGCGGGGTGTGCTCCTCGATCGGATCGTGCGGGGCGCTGCCCTGCTGCGCTGCCGGGTCGAAACCACCGCCGGGAACCCGCCGGTCGCGGCCCGCCTGGCCGGTGTACATGTGGTCCACGGGTCGGTCAGCCTCGGCCGGGGGCAGGGCGAAGGCGCTCCGCGGACCTCCCTGGGCCTCCTCCGTCGGGCCGTCGGCCGCGGGGGCGAGTGCGCGACGGGTCCGCCGCCCGTTCTGCTGCGCCCCGCCCGGCGGCACGGGCTGACCCGGGTGGCCCGGCTGACCGGGGTGGTTCGGATGAGGGGGCTGACCGGGGTGGCCCGAGAGGCCCGCCGGGTTCACGGGCTGCGGGCCGGACGGTCCGTCCGCCGCGGCCGGCGGTAGCGCGGGGACCCCGGCACCGCCGCCCTCCCGTCCGCCGGTCCCCGGTCCGGACCTGAGCGCCACCTGCGCGCCCTGACCTCCGGACTGTCCACCGCCCTGGCCACCAGGCTGTCCACCGGGCTGTCCACCGGGCGGCACCTGTCCGAGTCCGGCCGGCCCGTTCGGGTAGCCCTGGGGGACGGGACCGTTGACGGGGTGGTCGACGGGGGCGTGGGCAGGAGCGTGGGCGGTGTCCTGGGCGCCGCTGGGTCGGCCGCGCCGACGGCCCGTGCCGTCCGTGCCGCCGGACGCCTGTGCGAGCGCGGCCCGTTCGTCCCGGTCGTCCGGTGTGGTCTCGGCCGCCCGGCGTCCACGGCGGCGTCCGGTCGGCGTCCCGTCCGCGCCGTCCTCCGTACCGTCGTCGGGCCTGCCGTGCGGATGGGCGCCCTCCAGGAAGGCGTCGGTGGAGCCCCGGCGGGCCCGGCGCCGACCCCCGCCGGTGCCGCCGTCGGTCGACCCCGAACCGTCGGTGCCACCGACGGGCGGCCCGGACCCGTCGCCGGCGTCGGCCCCGACCGGGTCGTGCGCGGGCCCACCGGCGGGCACCGCTCCGGCACCGCCGCCGATCGGTACTTCCAGGACGAACGCGCTGCCGCCCGCCCCGGGCACCTCGTGCGTCTGGAGCACCCCTCCGTGGGCCCGCACGATGCCCCGGACGATCGGCTCGTGGACCGGGTCGCCGCCCCCGTAGGGCCCGCGCACCTCGATCCGTACGACCTCACCGCGCTGGGCGGCGGCGACGACGATCGTGGAGTCCATGTAGCCGTCCGCGGCGACCGGCGCGTTGCCGGTGGAGTCGACGCCCGCGACGTCCGCGACCAGATGCGCCAGGGCCGTCGCCAGCCGCTCGGGGTCGACCTCGGCCTCGATCGGCGGGGCGTGCACCGCGAACTGGGCCCGGCCCGGGCCGATCAGCTCCACGGCGCCGTCGACCCCGGCCGCGACGACGGCGTCCAACATCACGGGCCGTCGCGTCAGCCGTTCGGCACCGCAGTCGAGCCGCTGGTAGCGCAGGACGTTGTCGACCAGGGTGGTGATCCGGGAGTACCCGGCGGCGAGGTGGTGCAGGATCTGGTTGGCCTCGGGCCACAACTGCCCGGCGTCGTCCGCGGCGAGCCCGGCCAGTTCGTGGCGCAGCTCGTCCAACGGGCCCCGCAGCGATCCGTCCAGCACGGCGAGCAACTGTTCGTAGCGGGCGCCCTGGGCCTCGTGGCGGTCCTGCTCCCGCTCGGCGAGCGCCGCGTACCGGTCCTTCTCGGCCGCGATCTCCTCCGCGTGCAGTTCCGCGTGCTCGGCGAGTTCCGCGGTGTGGCCCTCGCGCAGCCGCGCCAGCTCGGCCGTGTGCTCCCGCTCCGCCCGGTCCTTCTCCTGGGCCAGCGCGTCGTACGGCCTGCGGTCGGTGAACGTCATGACCGCGCCGACGAGCTGGTCGCCGTCGCGGACCGGCGCGGTGGTCAGGTCGACGGGGACCTTGTCGCCCTTCTTGGACCACAGGACCTGGCCGCGCACCCGGTGCTTGCGACCGGACTTCAGGGTGTCGGCGAGCGGCGAGCCCTCGTAGGGGAACGGCTCTCCGTCATCGCGCGAATGGAGGACGAGGGTGTGCAGTTCCTTGCCGCCCAGGTCGTTCGCCCGGTAGCCGAGGATCTGCGCGGCGGCCGGGTTGACGAGCACGATCCGCCCGTCCAGATCGGTGCCGATGACCCCCTCGGACGCGGCCCGCAGGATCATCTCGGTCTGCCGTTGCGAACGTGCCAGTTCCGCTTCGGTGTCGACGGTGCCGGACAGGTCCCGGACCACCAGCATCAGCAGTTCGTCACCCGTGTAGCCGTGCCCGTCGTACGCCTGTTGACCGTTCTCAAGATTCGCGGATGTGACCTCGACCGGGAACTCGCCGCCGTCCGTGCGGCGGGCGGTCATCCGCTTCGGCTTGGTGCGGCCACGGGGGTCCGTGGTCGCCGGGCGGCGCATCGAGCCGGGGATCAGTCGCGAATCGAACTCGGGAAGCAGGTCCAACAGCCCGCGGCCCACCAGCGCGGTGCCCGGAGCCTCGAACGCTTCCAAGGCGATGGTGTTCGCGTTGACGACGGTTCCGTTGGCGTTGACCAGTACCAACGCGTCCGGGAGAGCGTCGAGTATGGCTGCGAGGCGAGCAGCGCCTCGGGACGGCCTGCTGCTCACGAGACGCTTCCTCCCTGTTACGCATCCTGCCGACCACCGAGGCCATCTTGCCGCGCGGTCCGCAACGTGTCACGCCGGAGTCTACGACCCCGGGTTGCGCTCGCGACGGCGGATGAGGGGGAGTCGGCGCGCGGAGTGCGCGCGGGATCCGGTCCCCGTCCGGCGACCCCGGGCTGACCAGGGGCGGCCTGCGCCGGGCCGCGTCGGGTGTTCGGCCGGATCCCGTCGCACCCGTTTCCCGAGGGCGTGTCAGGCCGGACCGGTGCCGGGCAGGACGGGCACCAGACCGTTCCAACGGGAGATCTCGCACCCGTCGGTCCGGGAGAACTCGGCGTCGACGTACCGGCCGTGCCAACGGCCGGTGATCCGGGCGGTGGCGTTCCCGCCGTGCTGGAGCGTGCAGACGGCGCCGGACGGCACGGGGGCGAAGGGGTCGCCCCCGTCGGCCGACAGGTCCGTCAGCCGGTCGCACGCCCGGGTGGCCTCCGGGTGGGTGCCGCCGGCCGGCCCGCACTCCAGACGGTACGAGCCGTCGACGGCCCGCCCGGTGCCGGTCACCTCGACGGTGAGCCGGTCGGGCGCGGCGAAGATCGGCGGCAGCGAGAACTGCTCCAGGGGCACCTGCTCCAGGGAGACCCGGTCCAGGGCCTGGGCGGTGCCGGGGGCTGCGGCGAGCCCCGAGACGACTGTGAGGGCGGCTGCGGCGGTACGGAGGAGGCGCTGCGGCATGGGGGTCCTTCGGCGGTGCGGAAACGGTCCGGCGACGTGGTGCCGGGCGGGGGTGGCCCGCCGGGTCTAACGCGCGGGGGCGGCACGGGTTGCGCACGCGCCCCCGCCCGGCGCTCCGGCCGCCGGTACGCACGCCGTGGTGACGAGTCTCCGAGCGGCCCCCGGACGGCCCTCCGCACGGTCCGCACCGGGCCCGGACGAGGCTTTGCCCTGTGGGCGGCCCTCCTAGTACCGTAGGGGCCGATTGGTGACAGCCCGCTCGGCTGTGTCATCATCTGCACGCACCACTCGCGCTCGCGCGGGGGGTTGTGCGGGAGGCGTCGCCTAGTCCGGTCTATGGCGCCGCACTGCTAATGCGGTTTGGGCCTTAAAGCCCATCGAGGGTTCAAATCCCTCCGCCTCCGCACCGTGTACCCGAAGCCCCGGCCCTTGTGGCCGGGGCTTCGGCCGTTCCCGGGCCCGTACGGACCACGCGGTACGAGCCGACCCCTTTTCGGCCCCCGGGCCGCTGTCAGGGGGCGCGGAGAGCGACCGTGCGCCCCTACCGTGGAACCGTAAAACCGCAGGTCAGGGTGGGTGTGCCTAATGGATTTCGCCTCACGGCGCCGGTCATGTAATGTTGTTCCCGCAACGCCGACCGGCCACCAAAGCCGGAGCGGAAGAGCGAAGAGCACAACAGAACACAAGCACTCGTAGCTTAACGGATAGAGCATCTGACTACGGATCAGAAGGTTGCAGGTTCGAATCCTGCCGAGTGCACATCGAGCTGAAGGCCCCGTGGATCAATCCACGGGGCCTTCGGTGTTTGCGTGGACGCCCGTTCGGAGCGGCGGCCGGAGGCTCACGTGTGAGAGGACGGCGTCAGCCGCTTGCTGGACCGGGACGGTCCGGGGTCGCATCAGCACGTCATGGGTCTCGGGGGGCCTGTTGCGCCGACGAGGCGATCACCCGGCCGGAACGGGTGCCTGGGGTTGTAGGTCTCCCCCACTGCCGCCGGGCGCGCACCGCAGGCCGGCGTGCTGCCCGTGGGCGTCCCGACAGCAGCCCCGGTGGCCCGTCATGCGCTCCGCGCCCTCATGAGGACGCTGCTCCTCGCCCGCGATCTTGGTGTCAGCAGACGGTGTCTTGGAAACGGCTACAGACGGCCCTCGTGTTCTAGGGTCACTGGTAGTTACTGGACGAGACGGGGGGCTCATGGATCCGGAAATCGCTGCACTTGCTAGTACGGCAGGTACGACGATCGTGGCTCTGCTGGTGACGGATGCCTGGCAGACAGCCAGGGACCGGGTTGCTGCACTCTGGCAGCGTGCCCGTCCCGAACGGACCGAGGCCGTCGTGGCAGAGCTCGAGGCCGCCCGCGGTGATCTGTTGCTCGCCGCGGATGCTGACGGCGACGAGGTGGCGAAGACCCAGGAGGAGCTGGCAGCCGAATGGCAGGCGCGAGTGCGTCGTTTGCTCACTGCGGAGCCGGAGATGGTCGCGGAGCTGCGGCTGCTCCTGGCCGAGCTGGCGCCGGAGGCTCCCGGTGTCGTACCTGTGAACAGCCAGCGGGCCACTGCTTCCGGCAACGCTCGTGTCTATCAGGCAGGCCGTGACATGCGATGGGGTCAGCAGTGACTGAAGGCCAGTACGAGGCGAGTGGGCGAGCTGACGGTCACGGACGGGTGTACCAGGCTTCCGGAGATCAGCACATCGTCGAGCATCATCATCACGGCCCGTCGTGGGTCGGGCCGGATTCGGTCCGGCGGCCTGCTGTGGGCAGAGCCCCCGTGGTCCTGCGGGATCGGAAGGAGCTGATGCAGCGGCTTCGAGCCGCCGTGGCTCCGGACAGCGGGGGCGAGGTCTACGTCCTTCACGGTCTCGGGGGGTGCGGCAAGACGGCTGTCGCGTACACCCTGTTTCAGCACGCCACGACCGACGCCGGTCGCGTCGGCCTCTGGGTCAACGCATCCGACACCGCCTCGCTGCGAGCCGGCATGCTGGCTGTGGCCGCCGATCGCGGAGCCGGCGAGGGAGAGTTGGCGGCGGCACGCAGCGGGCTCAGGGCAGCCGCCGATCTGGTGTGGGACCACCTCGACAGGTCGGACCAGCGATGGTTACTGGTCCTCGACAACGCAGACGATCCGGCTGTTCTGCGCGATGGATCATGGCTCCGCAGCAGCTCGCGGGGCACCGTCCTGGTGACGACACGTCAGGCCGGTCGAGAGTGGTGGCCCCATGCCCGATTCCTACACGTGGGTGTGCTGCCGCGGGAGGAGGCCGCCCAGGTCCTCTGCGACCTCGCGCCCGGTACGGGAACCCCGGAGGAAGCGGCCGACGTCGCCGATCGGCTGGGCCGCCTCCCGCTCGCGCTCACCCTCGCCGGTGGGTTCCTGGCTCATCAGGTCATCGAGCCGTGGACGATGACCCGCTACGGCACGGTGCTCGACGGCAACCGTGAGCTCGATCCGGTCGACCTGCTCGACCGGGGCGCGGCGGCCTTCGGCGGCCAGGACTCCCGTCATCTGGTGCGCACCACGTGGCAGTTGTCGCTGGACACCCTTGCCACTCAGGGGCTGCCGGAATCCATCGCCCTGCTCCGTCTGCTGGCTTGTTGGGCGGGCGACCCGCTTCCCGTCTCACTCCTGGTGGGCGCCGATGAGCTCATGGGCTTCCCGCCCGGCCGGTTGGAACCCGCCCTACGTGGACTGCTGGAGCAGTCGCTCATCGAACTGGTGCCGGGGGAGGTGCGCTGCCTGCGGACCCACGGGGTGTTGCTGGACAGCGTTTCGGCAGGCACTCCGTCCGAGGAGCGTGAAGCGCTCGTCGCCGTCGCCGCCCGGTTGATGGGGGCGGTGTTGCCGGAAGTGCCACACCGGGGAGTACCGGACGCGCGGATTCGTCTGACCACCCCCCATGTGCTCGCGCTGTTGCAGAAGGCGGTGAGTGGACCCGCCGTCGGCCAACCGGTCGTTGAAGAGGCCATGGAGTGCGCGTTGCGGCTCACCACCGCATTGCACCGTTGGGGTGACTACTCCGGTGCCCTCGCCCTGGCCGAACAGTGCGGTGCACTCGCCCCGCAGCGCTTGGGCGAGGACCACCCGATCGTCCTCCGTCTGCGCCAGCGGGCGGGGTGTGCGCTCTACCGGCTGGCCAGGAACGAGGAAGCGGAAGCGCTGCATCGCAGGACGCTCGCGGACTGTGAACGGGCATTCGGTGAAAGCGCGGCCGACACGCTGACGAGCGCCCTCCAGCTTTCCCGTCTGCTCGGGCAGACGGGGCGTACGGCGGAATCCGTCACACTGGCGCGGCGGGCCGTGGCGGGCCGTACCGCCTCCTTGGGCCCGACGGCACCCCTGACCCTGATAGCAAAGCTCTACCTGCTGGAGACACCAGGCGAAGCGCTGGAGGAGGCGGTCGCCACGGGGGATTCCCTCGTCACTGACTGTCGCGACGTCATGGGGCCCGTCCACCCCATCAGCCTCGCTGCCGAACTCGACTACGGGTGGGCGCTCACGGAGACCGGTCGGCCCGCCGAAGCCCTCCCGTGGCTGCGGTCCGCGGTCGCGGCGCATGAGAGCAGCTACGGGTCCCACTACCCGATCACCCTGGCCGCGCGGTCCTCGCTGGCCCGGACGCTGTCGGTGTTGGGTGAGCAGGCTGAAGCGAGGGAGCAGTACGAGACGGTTGCCACCGTTCGCGCGCTGGTGCTCGGCCCGGGACATCCGTGGACCCTCTTGGCCGAGGGCGAGCTGGCGAAGCTCGGGGACGCCTGATCCCACCCCAGCACCGTGGCGGTGTGCGGCAGTACGGGTGGGCGGCGCCCACTGCTGCCGGCGCCGCCCCCGTGTCAGTGGGGCCCGGTAGCGTCGAGGGGTGACGTGGTGGAGTACCGGGGTGCGGTGGGACGCGGGGGCGGGTCGGCCCGTGCTCGGGTGGCGGGGGGACACCGGCGTCGGCCGGGAACGTGAGCTGAGGTACGGGGAGGTGCTGGGGTTCCGGGCCGTGGGCGCCCGGCGCTGTGCGGGGGTGTGGCGGGGCGGGCGGTGGGTGGACTGCGCGGGGGCCGCGGTGCTGGGAGGGCGGACGACCCGGGCCCAGTGTCCGGACTGCGCGCGGCTCGACCGGGTCAGGTCCGTCGCCGCGGACACCTACGTGGACGACCCCCGTCCGTACCGGGTGTACCTGGCCTGGTTCGGGGACGGCCTGCTCAAGGTGGGGATCACCCGGGTGGAACGGGGGTCGGCGCGGTTGCTGGAGCAGGGTGCCGTCGCGTTCGCCTGGCTCGGGTCCGGACCGCTCATGGCCGCGCGGCGCACGGAGGAGTTGTTGCGGGCCGCGCTGGGCGTGCCGGACCGGATCCCGTACGACCGCAAGCGTGCCGTGCGGGCCGAGTTGCCCGCGGCGGAGGTCCGGGCGGGCGCGTTGCGGGAGGTGCACCGGGTCGCGGTGGGGCTGCCGGGGTGGCCCGAGTCGCTCCAGCGGGCCGCGGAGTGCGTGGTCGTGGACCACGGCGGGGTCTTCGGGCTCGTCGGGCTGCCTCCGGCGACGGCGGTGGTCACCGAACTGCGGGACGGCGGGGTGGTGCGGGGGACCCTGCTCGCCGCCGCGGGACCCGATCTGCACCTCCTCGTGAACAGCAACAGCAACAGCAACAGCAACAGCAACAGCAACAAGCCCGGTACCAGCAACGGTGTCGTGGTGGTGGACGGTCGGTTGATGGCGGGGTGGGAACTCGTGCGGGATGACGGGGACAACGGGCACGGGGGAGAGGGCGGGGAGGGCGGGGTGGTGAGCGTGCCGGTGCGGGACGTGTCGGCCGTGCAGGGCGGACTGTTCTGACGGGGACCGTTCTACGTGGGCGCCGTGGGGCAGCTGGCCGCGGCCGACCGGGGGATTCTCAGGGTTTTCATAGATCGGGCACAGTCGTCTTTCAGGGCTCGGCACCAGGGTGGCCGTCATGACCGCCACCCAGGAACGCACGGACATGCTGCGGCCGGCCGGAAAGCCGGTCCGGGTGCTCGTCGTCGATGACGACCCGTCCCTCACCGAGCTGCTGTCGATCGCCCTGCACAGCGAGGGGTGGCGAATACGCAGCGCCGCCGACGGGCAGGGCGGGCTACGGGCCGCACGGGAGTTCCGGCCCGACGCGGTCGTCCTCGCCGTGGCGCTGCCCGATCTGGACGGCCTCTCGGTACGGGCCAGGTTGCGGCAGGAGCACCCCGGTGTGCCGGTGCTGTTCCTCACCGCGAAGGACTCCGGGCCGGACCGGATCGCGGGGCTGACGGCCGGGGGCGACGAGTACGTCACCAAGCCGTTCGGCCTGGAGGACGTGGTGGGCCGGCTGCGCGGGCTGATCCGGCGGGCGGGCGTGGTGGGCTCGTACGGGGGTTCCGTGTTGGTCGTGGGGGACCTGACCCTGGACGAGGACAGTCACGAGGTGGCCCGGGGCGGCACCGCGATCCACCTCACGGCCACGGAGTTCGAGCTGCTGCGCTACCTGATGCGCAACCCGCGCCGGGTGCTCAGCAAGGCGCAGATCCTCGACCGGGTCTGGAGCTACGACTTCGGCGGGCGGGCGAACGTCGTCGAGCTGTACATCTCGTACCTGCGGCGGAAGATCGACGCCGGGCGGGAACCGATGATTCACACGCGCCGCGGCGCGGGATATCTGATCAAGCCCGCCGTCCCGCTGTGACACCCGCTCCCGCCATCTGCTCCGGCCATCCGCTCCCCGCCCCCGAACCCAGCCGCCTGAGCTGCGGAAACGCCGAACGACAAAAAGCCTTGTACGGCGTATAGCGGAGTGTTCTACAGTGTACGACGGTTAGCCGTACGCTGTAGAAGGAGTGAGTGGATGACCGTGCGATCCCCTGAGGTGTCCCAGGGGCACCCCCAGCGGTGGCTGATCCTCGGGGTGATCCTGCTGGCCCAGCTGACCGTGCTGCTCGACAACACCGTGCTGAACGTCGCCATCCCCTCGCTGACGCGCGAGCTCGACGCCTCCTCCGCCGACATACAGTGGATGATCAACGCCTACTCCCTGGTGCAGTCCGGGCTGCTGCTGACCGCCGGCAGCGCGGCCGACCGCTACGGGCGCCGGAAGCTGCTCATCGCCGGACTCGCGGTGTTCGGCGTCGGCTCGCTCGCGGCGGGGCTCGCCCAGAGCTCCGGACAGCTGATCGCCGCACGGGCCGGGATGGGCGTCGGCGGCGCGCTGCTGATGACGACCACCCTGGCCGTCGTCGTGCAGATCTTCGACGACTCCGAACGGGTCAAGGCGATCGGCCTCTGGTCGACCGTCAACTCCCTCGGCTTCGCCGCGGGGCCGCTCATCGGCGGGATCATGCTGGACCACTTCTGGTGGGGCGCGATCTTCCTGATCAACATCCCCGTCGCCCTGATCGGCCTGTGGGCCGTGGTCCGGATGGTGCCGGAGTCCAAGAACCCGCAGGGCGACCGGCCCGACCTGGGCGGCGCGGTCCTGTCGACCATCGGCATGACGGGCGCCGTCTTCGCGATCATCTCCGGGCCGGAACACGGCTGGACCTCCGACCGGGTCCTCGTCCCGGCCGCCGTCGGGGTGCTGGTGCTGGGCGCGTTCGTGCTGTGGGAGCTGCGGGCGCCGTACCCGATGCTCGACATGCACTTCTTCCGCAACCAGCGGTTCGTGGGCGCCATCGCGGGCGCGGTGCTCGTCTCGTTCGGGCTGGGCGGCTCGCTGTTCCTGCTCACCCAGCACCTCCAGTTCGTCCTCGGTTACGGGCCGTTGGAGGCCGGGATGCGGACCGCCCCGCTGGCGATCACGGTGGTGCTGCTCAACCTCACCGGGCTCGGCGCCCGCCTGGTGCCCCGGCTCGGCACCCCCGCGACCATCCTCAGCGGCATGTCCCTGCTGGCCGCCGGGCTCGCCTCGGTGGCCCTGCTGTCCGGCGGTGCGGACGGCACGTACGCGGGGGTGTTCCTCGGTCTCGTGATGATGGGCGCGGGCATCGCGATGGCGATGCCCGCCATGGCGAACGCCCTGATGAGCGCCATACCGCCGGCGAAGGCCGGGGTGGGTGCCGGCATCAACGGCACCATGGCCGAGTTCGGCAACGGGCTGGGGGTCGCGATCCTCGGCGCTGTGCTCAACGCCCGCTTCTTCGCGCTGGTTTCGGTGTCGGCGGCCTCCCTGCCGGCCGCGCTCGCCGCGGCCGGATCGGCGCAGGAACGGCGCGCGATCGCCGATGCGTTCGCCTCCGGCCTGGAGACCAGCCAACTGGTGGGCGCCGCGGCCGTGTTCCTCGGCGGGCTGTTGGCGGCGGCACTGCTCCGGCGCGCGGAGCGGACCCAGCCGGTGGCCCCCGCGCAGGCCCCGGCGGAGGCCCCCGTACCGGTCCTCGACGCGGACCCCGACTCCGGTGCGCCGCACGGTGACGGGGCGGTCGACGCCGGCGGTGCGGACGGTGCGGTCAAGGGGAGCGGGGCCACGAGGACAGGGTGACCCGTGCCTACCATGCGTCAGCGGGTGCCGTGCGCGGCGCCCGCTGACGGTGCGCGGTGTGCGGGTGCTGAGGGGGCCGTCACGGGCCCCGGGACGGAGAGAGGTGCGCGATGGGGAAGACCGACGACCGGGGCGGACGTCCGGCGCGATCGAGCGTCTGGCTGCTGGACGACGGGCGGCGCCAGGCTCCGTCCCGCCGCGGCGCCCACCCGTCCCCGTCCGGACTGGACCGGGACGTGATCACCCGGACCACCGTACGGCTGCTGGACCAGGACGGGCCGGCGAAGTTCTCGATGCGCCGACTGGCCGCGGAGCTGAACGTCACCGCGATGTCCGTGTACTGGTACGTCGACACCAAGGACGACCTGTTGGAGCTGGCCGTCGACGCCGCCTACGGTGAACTGCGGCTGCCCGAGGTGCCCGAGCCGGGGACGGTCGAGGAGGCGTCCGTCGACTGGCGCGCACTGCTGCGGGCCACCGCGGGCGAGTACCGCGGGCTGCTGGTGCGCCACCCCTGGCTGTCCGCGCTCGCCGGACACTTCCTCAACATCGGTCCGCGGTCGCTGGAGTTCTCCCGTACGGTGCACCAGGTCATCCGGTGGACGGGGGTGCCCGCGTACGGACAGACGGGGGCGATCTCGGCGGTCTTCCAGTTCGTGTACGGCTTCGGAACCATCGAGGGCCACTTCCGGCAGCGGTGCGCGGAGGCGGGGGTGAGCCAGGACGAGTTCCACCGCGAGGCGATGCGGACGATCGCCGGGACGCCGAGCGCCGCCCCGATGCTGGACGACGTGTCGGAGATGATGGCGGCGCGCGCGGGGGACACCGTCGAGGAGATGCGGGAGGCGGACTTCGTCTTCGCGTTGGAGCTGCTCATCGCCGGGATCGAGGCGATGGCCGCGCGTGGACGCGGCGGGGCCGGGGAAGACGCCGCCCCCTGACCGTGACGCCTTCGACCCTTACGCCTTCGACCTTCACGCCTTCTCGGACGTGACCGGCACCGGCACCGGGGCGGCGGCCGTCCCGTCGTGGGGTCCCGTGCCGTGGGGTCCCGTGCCGTGTGCCTCCGCGCCGGACCTGCGGCGCCCCTTGAGCGGCACCTCCTTGATGAACAGCGTGATCAGGAACGCCAGTGCGGCCAGCGGGGCGGAGAGCAGGAACACGTCCCCGATCCCGTGCCCGTACGCGCCCTCCACCACGTTCCGCACCGGTTCCGGCAGCGCGTCGAAGTCCGGGATGCCGCCGCCCTCGGTGCCGCCGTGGCCGAGGCGGGCGCCCTCGGGGCCGAGTGCGGTGAGGCCGTTGCGCGTGTGTTCGCTGACCCGGGCGGCCATCACCGCGCCGAGTGCGGAGACGCCGACCGCGCCGCCGAGCGACCGGAAGAACGTGACCACCGAACTGGCGGCGCCCAGGTCTTCGGGGCCCACCTGGTTCTGGGTGCACAGGACCAGGTTCTGCATCATCATGCCCAGGCCGAGCCCGGTCAGGACCATGTACAGGGCGAGGTACGCGTACGGGGTGTCGTGGCGCATCGTGCCCAACAGCCCCAGCCCGGCGGTGAGGAGGACCCCGCCGGAGACGAGCCACGCCTTCCACTTCCCGGTCCGGGTGATGATGAGCCCCGACGCGGTCGAGGAGACGAACAGACCGGCGATCAGCGGGATCGTCAGCACCCCGGACATCGTCGGTGACTGGCCCCGCGCGAACTGGAAGTACTGGCTGAAGAACACCGTCCCGGAGAACATCGCGACCCCCACGAACAGCGAGGCGAGCGAGGCGAGGGTGATCGTCCGGTTCCGGAACAGGCGCAGCGGGATGACGGGGTCCGCGGCCCGGGTCTCCACCAGCAGGAAGGCGGCGCCGAGCAGCAGCGAACCGGCGACCATCAGCACGGACTGCCAGGACCACCAGGCGTAGGCGTCGCCGGCGAAGGTGACCCACACCAGCAGCAGGGAGACGGCGGCCGAGACGAGGAAGGCGCCGGTCCAGTCGACCTTGACGTCCCGCTTCACCACGGGCAGCCGCAGGGTCTTCTGGAGCAGGACGAGCGCCAGTACGGCGAACGGCACCCCGACGTAGAAGCACCAGCGCCAGCCGAGCCACGGGGTGTCGGTGATGACTCCGCCGAGCAGCGGGCCGCCCACCGTGGCCACGGCGAAGTTGGCGCCGAGGTAGCCGCTGTAGCGGCCCCGCTCGCGCGGGGAGATCATCGCGGCCAGCACGATCTGGGCGAGTGCGGACAGTCCGCCGACGCCGACGCCCTGGACGATCCGGCAGGCGATCAGCATGCCCGGGCTCTGCGCGAGTCCGGCGACCACCGATCCGGCCACGTAGATGACCAGGGATATCTGGACCAGCAGCTTCTTGGAGAAGAGGTCGGCGAGCTTGCCCCACAGCGGGGTCGTCGCGGTCATGGCGAGCAGGGCCGCGGTGACGACCCAGGTGTACGCGCTCTGGCCGCCGCCGAGGTCGCCGATGATCTGGGGCAGGGCGTTGGTGACGATCGTGGACGACAGGATCGCCACGAACATGCCGAGCATCAGGCCCGACAGCGCCTCCATGATCTGTCGGTGGGTCATCTGCGGGTGGCCGTCGTCGGAGGCGGCCCCGGCCCGGGTCCCCGGGGGGCCCGACCCTTCGCCGCTCCGCACCCCGGACGGTGTGGTCGTCGCCATCTGCGTGCCCGCTCCTGTTCTCTCGTCGCGCTGGGGGCCGGGTGGTGCGTGCTCGGTGCGGTTCATCCGGACACGGGCCGTTCCGGGGGGTGCGGCTGGCGTCCGGAGGGGGCGCGGCAGTCACCGAAGCCGGTGCGGAGCCGGGCGAGCAGGGCGGTCAGCTGGGTGACGTCCTCGTCGGACCAGTCGCCCAGCCGGTGCGCGAGGGCTCCCGTGCAGCGTTCGCGCAGATCGGCGAGTTGGGCTTCGCCGGACGGGGTGAGCCGCAGTAGGCGCGAGCGTCGGTCGTCCGGATCGGGTGCGCGGTCCACCCAGCCGCGTTCGGTGACGTGGGCGACGTGACGGCTGGTCACCGAGACGTCCACGGAGAGGAGTTCGGCCAACCGGCTCAGCCGCATCTCGCCCTCGCGGGACAGGACGTGCAGCACGGTGGCCGCGCCCGGTGGGCACTGGGCGGGCAGTGCCCGGGCGAGTCCCCGGTTCACGGCCCCCACGGCGTTCAACTGCCGGACCAGTTCCGCGTACGCGGACCGTGCGGCCATGACCCTCCCCTTTCGTTGCTTAGAGCAACCATAAGGGGTAATTGGTTGCCGCAGGCAATGTAAGGGTCATGAGGCGGCTAAAAACCTGGCAAACGCCTGAGCGGGAGGGGAAAGGCGCAGGTGGGAGGGGGTGTGGGGGGAGTGAGTGCTGCTGTGGGGAGTCGGTGGGGAGTCGCTGGGGGGTGTCGGCACGGCGCGGAGCGATCGGTGGAGCGGAGGTGGAGCGGAGGTGGGCCGGGCGGCGGGTCGTCGACGGGGCGCCCGGGAGGTCACCCCGCCCTTGGGGGAGCTGCCCGAATTCGGCTAGTGTCCTGCCCCATGGCACAGAACCCCCAAGCCCCACAAGGCCCCCAGGGCGGACACGACCCCGCGGGCAACACCCAGATGTTCCGCGCCTTCGTCGACGAAGGCGGCACCCCTCAGGTCTCCGCCCAGAGTCCCGGTTCGTCCGGGCCCCGGGTCGGCCTGATCCTCGGCGTCGTCGTGGCGATCGCCGTCCTCGCGGGCGTCGCCTGGCTGGCGCTGGGCTGATCCTCCCGGAGCGGATCGAAGCGGACCGGTACGACAACGAGCGCGCGCCCGTCCGACGCGGCCCTCAGGGGGCCCGTCGAGCGGGCGCGCGCTCGTGTGGGTCCGGTCGGCCTCCGGGGCCGCCGGTCAGTCGGTGATCAGTGAGTGATCGGCCAGCGATCGGCAGGCGATCGGTGGGCGATCAACGGACGATCAGTCGGCGATGAGCAGGCCGTCGCGGAGTTGGGCGAGCGTACGGGTCAGCAGCCGGGACACGTGCATCTGGGAGATCCCGACCTCCTCGCCGATCTGCGACTGCGTCATGTTCGCGAAGAACCGCAGCATGATGATCCGCCGTTCCCTGGGCGGGAGTTTGGCGAGCAGCGGCTTCAGGGACTCCCGGTACTCGACGCCCTCCAGGGCGGTGTCCTCGTAACCGAGGCGGTCCGCGAGGGAGCCCTCGCCGCCGTCGTCCTCGGGGGCCGGGGAGTCGAGGGACGAGGCCGTGTAGGCGTTGCCCACGGCGAGCCCGTCGACCACGTCCTCCTCGGACACGCCGAGCACCGCGGCGAGTTCGGGGACGGTGGGCGAACGGTCGAGCTTCTGGGACAGTTCGTCGCTCGCCTTGGTGAGGGCGAGCCGCAGCTCCTGGAGGCGCCGCGGCACCCGCACCGACCAGGAGGTGTCCCGGAAGAACCGCTTGATCTCCCCGACGACGGTCGGCATCGCGAACGTCGGGAACTCGACGCCGCGTTCGCAGTCGAAGCGGTCGATCGCCTTGATCAGGCCGATGGTGCCGACCTGGACGATGTCCTCCATCGGCTCGTTGCGACTGCGGAACCGGGCCGCCGCGTACCGCACGAGCGGCAGGTTCAGCTCGATCAGGGTGTCGCGCACGTAGACGCGTTCGGGGCTGTTCTCGTCGAGCGCGGCGAGCCGCAGGAACAGGGAACGGGAGAGGGTCCGGGTGTCGATGGCACCCGGGGCGGGGAGGACCTCGGGGACCTCGGCGACCGTGACGGGTCCGGGGACGGCGAGGGCTTGTGAGGTCTCGGAGCCGTGAAGCTCGTCGGGCGCGGATTCGCTCTTCATGAGCGTGAGCACCTTCGAGCTGCCCTGTTCTGCGGACATGCCACCCCCTTGAGGTCGCTGACGGTCGGCGGCCGGCCGTTCCTCCGTGGAACGTAGCCTCCACCTGAATACCGGAGCCTGGGCCCCGGCAAACGCGCTTTCCGCAGAATGTCACATGTCGGCAACACGCTGTAGTGACTTGTCGACATCGAGTGGTCGCCCGGGTGCAGGATAAGGGGGGTTTTGGTCCTTTGTGTGCCCTGTTTGTCGGTAGCCGGCGCACAAGGGGGTCAAGCCGTTCGAGCTACGCCTCGATCCTGTTTGCGGATCGCAGTCGGGCGAAACTTCGCGCGAGCAATCTTGACACGTGCATCTGGGAGACGCCGAG
Organism: Streptomyces sp. NPDC005955; assembly: GCF_042871255.1. Classification (NCBI taxonomy): domain Bacteria; kingdom Bacillati; phylum Actinomycetota; class Actinomycetes; order Kitasatosporales; family Streptomycetaceae; genus Streptomyces; species Streptomyces sp. NPDC005955. The sequence goes on from NZ_JBIAIF010000006.1 coordinate 88,477, forward strand.
CTCCGCGCTGATCTGTGACTGCGTCAGGTTGCTGTAGTAGCGCAGCAGCAGGATGCGTTGCTCGCGCTCGGGCAACTGGACTAGGAGGTGGCGCACGAGGTCGCGGTGTTCGACGCCGTCGAGGGCGGGGTCCTCGTAGCCCAGTCGGTCCAGCAGGCCGGGCAGTCCGTCACCCTCCTGGGCGGCTTCGAGCGAGGTCGCGTGGTACGAACGCCCGGCCTCGATGCAGGCGAGCACCTCGTCCTCGGTGATCCGCAGCCGCTCGGCGATCTCGGCCGTGGTGGGCGAGCGCCCGAAGCTGGTGGTCAGGTCCTCCGTCGCCCCGTTGACCTGGACCCACAGCTCGTGGAGCCGGCGCGGGACGTGCACGGTGCGGACGTTGTCGCGGAAGTAGCGTTTGATCTCGCCGACGACGGTCGGCATGGCGAAGGTCGGGAACTGCACGCCGCGGTCCGGGTCGAAGCGGTCGATGGCGTTGATCAGACCGATGGTGCCGACCTGGACGACGTCCTCCATGGGTTCGTTGCGACTGCGGAACCGGGCCGCCGCGTACCGCACCAGCGGCAGGTTGGCCTCGATCAGCGCGCCCCGTACCCGGGTGTGCTCGGGGGTGCCGGGTTCCAGGTGCCTGAGCTGCCCGAACAGCACCTGGGTGAGGGCCCGGGTGTCGGCGCCGCGGCTGCGCGGGGCGGGGGGCGGAGGGGCGGGCGCGTGGGGCACGACGGGTCCGGCGACGGCCGTGGTGGCCCGGCTGAGGGGGGCTCGCGAGGCGGTCGGGCGCGGGTCGGTGTCATGGGGGGCGTGCCGGGGTTCGCAGGGAGCACCGGGGCGGACGGGGGGCGCGGGCCGGTGCTCGGGGAGCACGGGGGAGCATTCGTGGGGCGCGGGGTGTGCTTCGGGTGCGGCGGCTGCGGGGATCCCGCCGGGCGCGGTGCCGGTGGGGGCGGTGCTGGTGGGGGCCGTCGCTTCCGTCGGGGCGCGGTCGGGGTCGTTGGGCTCGGGTGCCGCGGCTTCCTGGGGCGGAGCCTGAGGCGCAGTACTGGCCGGCACGGTCAACGCCACCCCTTCGACGCGCGGGTTCACACAGGTCAACTCATCCTGCAAAAGCGGTCATAGCATCACAAGACATGTGCACTGTGTGCAAGCACCCTAAAACACCGTGTTGAGGGACATATATCCGATAAGAAAGCCCTCCACGGTGACCGTGGAGGGCGTCGGGGCGTCGGGGTGTCGAGCGTCGGGGTGTTCCGGGTGGCGTGCGTCCGGGACGGGGCGGGGCACGTCCGGGGTGGCGGGGTGCCGTCGGTACGCCGCCCGGAGGGGTGCGGCCGGGCGGGGGTGCCGGGTCAGAACGGGTAGTCGGCGACGACCCAGGTCGCGAACTCGCGCCACTGGGCCACTCCGGCCTGGTGGGCGGGGTGCTCCAGGTACCGCTTCAGGGCGTCGGCGTCCGCGACGGCCGAGTTGATCGCGAAGTCGTAGGCGATGGGCCGGTCGCTGATGTTCCACGCGCACTCCCAGAACGCCAGCTCCGGGATCTGTCCGCCCAGCGCGCGGAACGCCTCCGCGCCCGCGACCACGCGCGGGTCGTCGCGCTGCACGCCGTCGTTGAGCTTGAACAGGACGAGGTGACGGATCACGGGGGCTCCTTGGCGTGACGGGGCCGCGTGCCGGGTGAGCGGGGTGGCGGTGCGGCTACCCGCCGGCGTTGGCGACCCAGGTCATGAAGTCGCCGATGGCATGAGCGGCGTTGGAGATGCCTTCGAAGCCTATCTGGACGTAGTCCGCGGCCTTGGCGGGGTCGGTGATGATCACGTAGAGCAGGAAGACGATGACGACGTACAGCGCGATCATTTTCGTGCGCACCATCGGGCGCCCTCCCCTGTCGACCAGCCTCGTACGTCCCCCGCCATCGGCGGTGCAGTGTATCCCGGGACCAACGACCCGCCCATCCGGGCCCTTTGTCCGTCGCCGGGGGCGGATGCGGCGCGGGAGGCTGGGTGTGAGCCCGGCGGGATCTGGCAGGAATCCCCGCGGGGTTCAGGGACGAACCCCACTGCGGGGTCCGGTTCGCACCGCTTGTCCCCTGATGCGGGCCGGACTTGGGGAACGTCCTCAGGGGAGGGGTGGCACTCCCCCCGTTGCCGCTCCTCCCGCCAGGCCAGGGCGCGTGTCCTCCGGTGGGGCGGAGGACACGCGCCCTTTCCGTGTGTCGGGTTCCTCTACAGGTCGTCGGGAAGCAGCCGGAACGCCTGGTGGCCCGTCAGCGGTCGGACCATGCGGAAGTGGCGGTCCGTGGTGAACAGGACGTCGGTGCGGTAAGCCGCAGCGAGGGCGACGTTCATGGCGTCCGTCAGTCCGATGCCCTGCCTTCCGTCCGCGTCCGCATAGCCTTCGGCGACGGCGATCGCCGCGCTCAGGTGCGTGGCGACGGACGGCACTTCGAACCTGCGGGTAGCGGTGTTCTGCTCGATGAACCGAGCCGCGGTCAGGGCTTTGCGCGCACCCCCGCGGGTCGAGATCAGGTAGTCCAGCTCGGCGAGCACCATGGGTGAGATGACGAGGTGGCTAATCGTGGCCAGGGCCTTCTTGTGCGCTTCGTGTTCCGCGAGGCGTGCATCGAGAAGGCGGTAGAGGGCGTTGGTGTCGCCAATCGCGATCAAGATCAGGTCCCCATGCCCTTGAGTACGTCATCGATCTCCTCATCGGTGAGATCGGGTAGCCCCAGGTCAGGAAGGTCTATGGTGCCCATGGGGTCGGTCGGGTAGGGCGGGACCTCGTCGCTGATGGGTACCACCCGAGCGACCGCTACGCCGTTCTTGGTGACGGTGACGGTTTCTCCGCGTGCTGCCGCGGCGAGGATCTGCGATGACTTCTGGTTGAACTCCCGTGCGGTGGCCTCCATGTATTACATGTTACTACATGGAGGCCACGTCGAGGTGGTGAGCGGCGATGTGGGCAAGGTGCCTGACTGCACCCGGGGCGTGCCCTCGCGGGACCAACCCCGCAAGGACGGGGCGGCACTGACGCCTGGCGGTGTGGTTGCCCTCCGGGCTGGAGTGGTCGCCGTGGGGAGCGTGTCCTGCGAGGGGGCGCGTGGGGAAGATTCGCCCGGAGGCGGGCCCGCACGGCATCGGCGGCGGAACGCACAGCACCCCCCTGATCGCGTTTCCGCAGATCAGGGGGGTGCTAGAAGCGGTAGCGGAGGGATTTGAACCCTCGGTGAGTTTCCCCACACTCGCTTTCGAGGCGAGCTCCTTCGGCCGCTCGGACACGCTACCGGGAGAGACCCTACCCCAAGGTGTGCCGTGCGCCGAAATCGATATCCGGGCTCCGGCCGCGCACCTCGACGCCTCAGCGGCCGGCGCGGAAGAAGTCGGTGAGCAGCCGCCCGCACTCCTCGGCGAGCACCCCGGCGACGACCTCCGGCCGGTGGTTCAGCCGCCGGTCCCGTACGACGTCCCACAGCGAGCCCGCGGCGCCCGCCTTCTCGTCGCGGGCGCCGTAGACCACCCGGTCGAGGCGGGACTGGACGAGGGCGCCCGCGCACATGGTGCAGGGTTCCAGGGTGACGACCAGGGTGCAGTGGGCCAGCCGCCACTCGCCGAGGGCGGTGGCGGCCCGTCGGATCGCCACGATCTCGGCGTGCCCCGTGGGGTCGCCGGTGGCCTCCCGGTCGTTGTGGCCGGTGGCGATGAGGTCGCCGCGGGGGCCGACCACCACCGCGCCGACCGGCACGTCACCCCCGGCGAGCGCTTCGCGCGCCTGGTCCAGGGCCACCCTCATGACCCCTTCCCAGGGGCCTCGTACCGCATCGTTCACGGGTCCAACCTACCGACGCGGCGCGGGCGGGCGCCGCGGGGCGCGGGGTGCCGGACGGGGCACCGCCGCGCACCCGGCGGTGCGCTAGCGCACTGCTTCGAGCATCTCCGAAGCACCCAGGGCCTCGGCGATGCCGCCCAGCGCGTCGCCCGGTTCCAGGGTCCGCAGTTCCCGGCCGGGGACCCCGAGGTCGCCGAGCAGTTCCGCGTCCCCGAGCGGCCCGGAGGCGACGGCGTCCGGGCCGTCGGCTCCGGTGGACCCGTCTTCGTCGGAGGTCGAGCCCTCCGGCTCACCGTCCTCCGTACCGTCGAGATCGAGGGAGTCGAGGTCGACGTCGTCGTCCCCGTACTCCCGTCCGATCAGCTCGTTCATCAGGATCTCCCCGTACGAGCTGCGGGACGCCGCGACGGCGTCCGACACGTACAGGCGGGGGTCTTCCTCACCGTCCACGCGGACGACTCCGAACCATGCGTCCTCCTGTTCGAGGAGGACGAGGACGGTGTCGTCGTCGGTTGAGGCTTCGCGGGCCAGTTCGGCCAGGTCCGACAGGGACTCCACATCGTCTAGCTCCGTGTCGCTCGCTTCCCACCCGTCTTCGGTGCGCGCGAGCAGTGCGGCGAAGTACACCGTGACTCTCCCACTGGTCTGAGGCGTGCCGCTTGGGGTTCCCCCCGGCGGAGGTTGTGGGCGGGCCGTACGGTGCGAGTGCCCCGCCCATCGGAATCGTGGCAGAAACCACGGCCTGAGGAGGGGTCTTCCGCCTGCTGTGTGCGCGTCGCGTGCTCCGCCCGGGGTGTGCGCCACCTCGGGCGACCGCTGTCGTGCCCCCGGCGCGCGCCCGTCGCGAGCCGCTTCCCGCCGGGGTGGGAGCGCCTTGATCCACGGTGGGGGAGCGGTGTGTGCGGTGCTCCGGGCGGCGTCGCGCACGCCTCAGAACGTGTCGGGTGTCACTTTCGCCACGGCCTCGGGACGGGTGGCGGCGGCCGGGGGATCACCCCCGGAACGTCCGCATGCGCATCGCTTGTCGCATGCGTGCCGCACGGACGCGGCGCGGTTGCACCCGGCGTCGCAGTTCGCGCGCTTCGGCCAGATCGCGGAGGAACTGGGCGCGGCGCCTTCGGCGTTCGGCGTCGGTGAGGGGGGCCTCGGGGAGGTTCTCGGGGTCCTCCCGGTCGTCCCGGGATCGCTCCGGCATGGGGGTCACACTCCAAAGGGGGCCCCTGGTGGGCCCCGGTCGGTCCCTCCCACTTTCCCCCGATCGGTGGTTTTGATGCCAGCGCGGGTGGCTTGTGACCGCGGTTACTGTGGAGGAATGCGTCTCCACGTCGTCGACCACCCGCTGGTCGCCCACAAGCTCACCACCCTGCGCGACCGGCGTACGGACTCCCCGACCTTCCGGCGGCTCGCCGACGAGTTGGTCACCCTCCTCGCGTACGAGGCGACCCGCGATGTGCGGACCGAGCAGGTCGACATCGAGACGCCCGTGTGCCGCACCGCCGGGGTGAAGCTGTCGCACCCGCGCCCGCTGGTCGTGCCGATCCTGCGGGCCGGTCTGGGGATGCTGGACGGCATGGTTCGGCTGCTGCCGACCGCCGAGGTCGGCTTCCTCGGGATGATCCGCAACGAGGAGACGCTGGAGGCGTCCACGTACGCCACCCGGATGCCGGAGGACCTGTCCGGCCGTCAGGTGTACGTCCTCGACCCCATGCTGGCCACGGGCGGCACGCTGGTCGCGGCGATCCAGGAGCTGATCCGGCGGGGCGCCGACGACGTCACGGCCGTGGTGCTGCTGGCCGCGCCGGAGGGCGTCGCGGTCATGGAGCGGGAGTTGGCGGGCGCCCCGGTGCGGGTGGTCACCGCCTCGGTGGACGAGCGTCTGAACGAGAACGGTTACATCGTCCCGGGTCTCGGTGACGCGGGCGACCGGATGTACGGCACCGCGGAGTAGAGCCCCCTCCTGCCGCCTCTGCCGGCCGCCCCCGCCGACCGGAAACGGGGGCGGGGGCCGCGGGTGTACGGAGGAGCGGGCGTCAGCGGGTGCGGCAGGCCGCGGCGGAGGGGTCCGGCTTCGGGGACGGGTTCGCCAGTGCCGTGAGGGTGCGGGTGGCCGCGTCCTGGGGGGCGAGCCGGGTGAAGGCCGTCCCGATGATCAGGTCGACGTCGGCGGAGGCGCGGGCGTCGGTGCGCTGACCGGCGCCCGCGAGGTGCGCGGCGAGCACCGGCAGAGCGCCCCGGGCGGCACCCTTCGCGCCGATGACCAGGCCGGCGCCGGGCACCTTCTTGTCGTACTGCTTGGTGGCGTTGCCCACCTCGCCGATGGTGAAGCCGCGTTTGCGCAGCTCGTCGGCGGTCTTCTTGGCGAGACCGCTGCGCGGGGTCGCGTTGAGGACGTTGACCTTGACGGTCGAGGGCTTCGGGAGGCCGGCGGCGGCGCGGCCCACCGGTCCGCCCGAGGCGCCGGGGGACGGCTTCGCGGAGGCGGGTGCGCATCCGGAGCCCGCGGCCTTCGCCTCGTTCCCGCCGCCGGTGAAGACGTCGACGAGCTGGAGGGTGCCCCAGCCGATCACGCCCACGGCGGTCAGGGTCGCGGCGCAGGCCAGCACGACCCTGCCCCGTCGGCGACCCCGACGCATCCGTGGGTACTTGCCCCCTGTGATGCGGTACTGACCGCCCATGCCGGGGGGTGTGAGCATGCTCATGTGCGCAGCGTAGTGCCGTGCGGCGGCAATGCCTACTAAACGATCATTAGCGGGTGAACCGCGCTACCCGAAAGGGTCAACGGCGCCCGCTGCGTCCCGTGTGCGGGGCGCGGATCAGTCGAGTTCGAGCACCCGGGCGTGGAGGACCTGCCGCTGCTGGAGTGCGGCCCGGACCGCCCGGTGCAGCCCGTCCTCCAGGTACAGATCGCCCCGCCACTTCACGACGTGCGCGAAGAGGTCGCCGTAGAAGGTCGAGTCCTCGGCGAGGAGCGTCTCCAGGTCGAGCTGGCCCTTGGTCGTCACGAGCTGATCGAGGCGGACCGGGCGCGGCGCGACGTCCGCCCACTGCCGGGTGCTTTCCCGGCCGTGGTCGGGGTACGGCCGGCCGTTTCCGATGCGCTTGAAGATCACACGGAAAGCCTACCGGTCAAGCCTCTCCGGGCGCAGCCATGGCGGGCCAGTGCGAAGGTGGATCATAACGCGTATCGCGGTACGAACCGGTACCAGTCGAAGCGCCGTACCGGGAACAGGGGCCCGAACGATGACCGAGAACGAGTCGAACGCGTCCGTGCCGCCGGCCGCGCAGGAGATCGCCGCCGGGTACGCCTTCACCGGTCCCGCGCTCGACCTCGGGGCGCTGCTGTGGGACGGCACCTGTCTGCCGGGGGCCCAGGTCCGCGTTCCGTTGGCGGTGCTCAACCGGCACGGGTTGGTCGCCGGGGCCACCGGCACCGGCAAGACGAAGACGCTCCAACTGATCGCGGAGCAGCTCTCCGCGCAGGGGGTGCCCGTGTTCCTGGCCGATGTGAAGGGGGACGTGTCCGGGATCTCGGCGCCGGGCGAGCGGAGCGAACGGGTGTTGGGGCGGGCGGCCGAGGTGGGGCAGGAGTGGGAGGCGGGCGGTCGCCCCTGTGAGTTCTACGCCCTGGGCGGGCTCGGGCCCGGCATTCCGTTGCGGGCCACCGTGACCAGCTTCGGGCCGGTGCTGCTGGCGAAGGTGCTCCAGTTGAACCAGACCCAGGAGCAGTCGCTCGGGCTGGTGTTCCACTACGCCGACCAGAAGGGCCTGGAGCTGGTCGACCTCAAGGACCTGCGGGCCGTGGTCGCGTTCCTGACCTCCGAGGAGGGCCGGGGGGAGCTGAAGACGATCGGTGGTCTGTCGGCGGCCACGGCCGGGGTGGTCCTGCGGTCGTTGACGGCGTTCGAGCAGCAGGGCGCGGGCACGTTCTTCGGGGAGCCGGAGTTCGACACGGCCGAGTTCCTGCGCACGGTCGGGGACGGGCTGGGGGTGGTGTCCCTCCTCGAACTGCCCGCGGTGCAGGACAAGCCGCAGTTGTTCTCGACCTTCCTGATGTGGCTGCTGGCGGACCTGTACCACGACCTGCCCGAGGTGGGGGACGTCGACCGGCCCAAGCTGGTGTTCTTCTTCGACGAGGCGCACCTGTTGTTCAAGGGGGCGTCCAAGGCGTTCCTGGAGGCGATCACGCAGACCGTCCGGCTGATTCGCTCCAAAGGGGTAGGCGTCTTCTTCGTGACCCAGACGCCGAAGGACGTGCCCGCCGACGTGCTGGGACAGCTCGGCAACCGGGTGCAGCACGCGTTGCGGGCGTTCACCCCCGACGACCAGAAGGCGCTGCGGGCGACGGTGCGGACGTTCCCCGACTCCGGGTACGACCTGGAGGAGTTGTTGACCACGCTCGGCACCGGGGAGGCCGTGGTGACGGTGCTCAGCGAGAGCGGGGCGCCCACTCCGGTGGCGGCGACGCGGCTGCGGGCCCCGGAGTCGCTGATGGGGCCGGTGTCCGGGGAGGCGCTGGACGCGGCGGTGCGGGGGTCGGCGCTGTACGGGCGGTACGCGCAGGCCGTGGACCGGGAGTCGGCGTACGAGAAGTTGACCGCGCGGGCGGAGCCGGCCCCGGCACCCGGCCCGGCCGCGGAGACCCCGAAGGCGCCCGAGGAGCGCCGGGCGGACCCGACGTTGGTGGAGCAGGTGGTGGGGAGCGGGGCGTTCAAGTCGCTGGCCCGTTCGCTCGGCTCGCAGCTGGGGCGGGAGATCAGCCGGTCCCTGTTCGGGACGGCCCGCCGGCGGTGACGGTGCGCGGGTCGCGGGTGGTGATCGTGTGCGGGGTGCGGGTGGGGGCCCCATGATCGGGGTATGGACGTGAACCTTCACCTCGCGCAGCAGCCGGAGGCCGATGCCCTGTTGGGGCGCAGCCCGCTGGCCGCGCTCGTGGGGATGCTGCTGGACCAACAGGTGCCCATGGAGTGGGCCTTCGCCGGGCCGTACACGATCGCGCAGCGCCTCGGCGCCGACGATCTGGACGCCCATGAGATCGCCGCGTACGACCCGGAGGCGTTCGCCGCGCTGCTGTCCGAGAAGCCGGCGGTGCACCGTTACCCGGGGTCGATGGCGAAGCGGGTGCAACAGCTGTGCCAGTACCTCGTGGAGCACTACGACGGGCGGCCCGAGGCGGTGTGGGAGGGCGTCGACTCGGGGCGGGAGCTGTTGCGGCGGTTGAACGAGCTGCCCGGTTTCGGCAAGCAGAAGGCGCAGATCTTCCTGGCCCTGCTGGGGAAGCAGTTGGGGGTGCGCCCCAGCGGTTGGCGGGAGGCGGCGGGGGAGTACGGGGAGCGCGGCAGCCACCGTTCGGCGGCCGACATCACCGGACCGGAGTCGCTGGCGCGGGTGCGCGCCCACAAGCAGGAGCTGAAGGCGGCGGCCAAGCGGGCCCGGGGGTGAACGGGCGCGGTGCACGGGAGAGGGAGACGGGGCGGAACCGGGCTGAGAGCCGCCACAGCCCGGGTCCGCCGTCTGGCGCACGGCTCACTGGGAAGAGCCGTGCGACCACCCCCGCTACGTCGGGCGCCAGTACCCGAGGGACTTGACGCGCGGCTTGGGAACCGAGAGTTCCTTGCGCAGGTAGGCCGTGAGGGACCGTGTGGTGACGGTGTCACAGGCGACCCAGACGTAGAACTCGTCGGTGCCCCGATGGGTGCGGAGGAGGTCCGGGAGGGTGGACCGGACCTCTTCCAGGAGTCCCGAGCCGGTTTCCCGGCGCGGGACGGTGCGCAGATCGTGCCGTGCGGGGTCAAGGCGCATCGGCAGTTGGTCGTCGAGCGGGTGCGCCGTCTCGTACCAGATGGTCGCGGACGCCCCGCTCATTTCGTCGAGGAGGGAGTTGATCGCCGGGAGGGACGCGGCGTCCCCCACGACGTAGAGGTGCGCGGGTGCGGGTTCGGGCGGGGTGAACTCCGAACCGTGGACGGTCGCCTCGATGGTGTCGCCCGGGCGGGCGGCACGGGCCCAGTCGCTGGCGGCGCCTTCGTGGAGGATGAACTCCAGGCTGAAGGTGCCCTTCTCCGGGTCCGGGTCGACCAGGGTGTAGCCCCGCTGGTGCGGCTTGCCCGCGTTCTCGAACCAGATCCGCACCCACATCGTGGGGTGGGTGCCGGTCACGGCGAGCATGCCGCCGTCGGTGAGGTGCAGGCGACGCAGGCGGTCGTTGACCACCTCGGTGCCGGTCACGGTGAAGACGAAGTCCTTGCCGCGCAGCAGCTTGAGGACCGCCCCCTCCCATCCGTGACCCATCGCGAGCTCCCCGCCGTCGTGGTGCCCCCGGGGTGACTCGTAACCCCGGGGGCGTTGGAAGTTAGGTTAGCCTAACCTCCGCTATCTGGCGAGGCCGGATCTTCGGCGGGTCGTCAGGCGCCGTGCACGTACTCCTTCAGGTGCCGTGCCGTCAGGGAGGCTCCGCCGGCGGTTTCGACGAGTTCGGTCGGCGTGCCGGTGAAGACGACCTGCCCGCCGTCGTGGCCGCCGCCGGGGCCGATGTCGATGATCCAGTCGGCGTGCGCCATCACCGCGAGGTGGTGCTCGATGACGATCACCGAGTTGCCCTGGTCGACCAGCCGGTCCAGCAGGGCGAGCAGCTTGTCGACGTCCGCCAGGTGCAGGCCCGTGGTGGGCTCGTCCAGGACGTACGTGGAGGACTTCTCGGCCATGTGGATGGCCAGCTTCAGGCGCTGGCGCTCGCCGCCGGAAAGGGTGTTCAGCGGCTGCCCGAGCCGGAGGTAGCCGAGGCCGACGTCGTTCAGCCGGCCCAGCACGGTGTGCGCCTGGCCGGTGGGGAAGAAGGTGTGCGCCTCGGCGATCGACATGCCGAGGACCTCGCTGATGTTCTTGCCGCGCAGCCGGTACTCCAGCACCTCGGGGGTGTACCGCTTGCCCTCGCACCGCTCGCAGACCGAGGCGACCCCGGCCATCATCGCCAGGTCCGTGTACACCAGCCCGATGCCGTTGCAGCCGGGGCAGGCGCCCTCCGAGTTGGCGCTGAACAGGGCCGCCTTGACGCCGTTGGCCTTGGCGAAGGCGGTGCGGATCGGGTTCAGCAGACCCGTGTACGTGGCCGGGTTGGAGCGCCGCGAGCCGCGGATGGGCGACTGGTCGGCGACCACGACGCCCTCCCGGTGGGAGAGGTGGCCGTGGATCAGGGAGCTCTTGCCGGAGCCGGCGACCCCGGTGACCACCGTCAGCACGCCCAGCGGCACGTCCACCGAGACGTCCTTCAAGTTGTGCAGGTTGGCGTTCTCGATGGACAGCTGCGCCACGGGCTTGCGGACCGTTTCGCGCAGCCGGGCGCGGTGGCCCAGATGGCGTCCGGTGAGGGTGTCCGAGGCGCGCAGCCCCGCCACGTCACCGGTGTACTGGATCAGGCCGCCGTTCGTGCCGGCGCCCGGGCCGAGGTCGACCACGTGGTCGGCGATGGCTATGACCTCGGGCTTGTGCTCCACCACCAGGACGGTGTTGCCCTTGTCGCGCAGGCGCAGCAGCAGGTTGTTCATGCGCTGGACGTCGTGCGGGTGGAGTCCGGTGGTGGGCTCGTCGAAGACGTAGGTGACGTCGCTGAGCGGGGAGCCGAGGTGGCGGACCATCTTCACACGCTGGGCCTCGCCGCCGGAGAGGGTGGCGGAGGTGCGGTCGAGGCTGAGGTAGCCGAGGCCGATCTCCACGAGCGAGTCGAGGAGCCCGCCGAGGTTCGCCAGCAGCGGGGCGACGGAGGGTGCGTCGAGGTCGCGGACGAACCGTGCGAGGTCGCTGATCTGCATGGCCGAGCACTCGGCGATGTTGCGTCCGTCGATCCGGGAGGCCAGCGCCGCCCGGTTGAGGCGGGCGCCCCCGCACTCGGGGCACTCGGCGAAGACGACGGCCCGGTCCACGTAGGCCCGGATGTGGGCCTGCATCGCCTCGCGGTCCTTGGACAGGAACGAGCGCTGGATGCGGGGGACCAGGCCCTCGTAGGTGAGGTTGCTGGTGTCGACCTTCACCTTGGTGGTCGGCTTGTGCAGCAGGTCGTGCAGCTCGGTGTCGGTGAAGTCCGCGACCTTCTTCGCCGGGTCGTAGAAGCCGGAGCTGGTCATGACCTTCCACGGCCAGGAGTCGACGGCGTAACCGGGGACGAGGATCGCGCCCTCGTTGAGGGAGAGCGAGCGGTCCACCACCTGGTCGACGTCGATCTCGGAGGTCCGGCCCAGGCCCTCGCAGCGGGGGCACATGCCCTCGGAGCCGTTGAAGCTGAAGAACTGCGCCGTGCCCGCGTAGGGCTCGCCGAGCCGGCTGAAGACGATCCGCAGCATGGTGTACGCATCGGTCGCGGTGCCCACCGTGGAGCGGGAGTTGGCGCCCATGCGCTCCTGGTCGACGACGATCGCGGCGCTCAGGTTGCGCAGTCCGTCCACGTCGGGGCGGCCGACGGAGGGCATGAAGGACTGGACGAAGCTGGTGTACGTCTCGTTGAACAGCCGCTGCGACTCGGCGGCGATCGTGCCGAAGACGAGCGAGGACTTGCCGGAGCCGGAGACGCCGGTGAAGACGCTCAGCCGGCGCTTGGGGATGTCGACGGAGACGTCGCGCAGGTTGTTCTCGCGGGCGCCGCGCACCTCGATCAGGTGGTGGTCGTCCGCGGCGGCGACCGGGCCGGGCGGGTTCGCCGGGGGCGGGGTGCTGCGGTGCGGTGCGGTCGGCTGGTCGGCCTCGGCGGGCATGACTCTCCTCGGGCGCCTGGTGCGTGCGGGCACGGAGTGCCCGGGTACTCTACTTCGTACAGGATACACAGTATTGAATACGATGTACGCAGATAATGGGCGTGCGCTGGGAGGTCCGGGTGTCGAAGACCGGGCGGGGCGGTGGGCGGGCGGCGGACGCCACCCGCACGATGCGGCTGCTGTGGCGCGAGCCCGGCGCGGAACGCAGCGGGCGGGGCCCCAAGCAGGGGCTGAGCGTGGACGAGGTGGTCAGCTCGGCGGTCGCGCTCGCCGACGCGGACGGCATCGAGGCCGTGACCATGCGCCGCGTCGCCGAACGCCTCGGGGTCACCCCCATGTCCCTCTACACCTACGTACCGGGCAAGGCGGAACTGCTGACGCTCATGCTGGACTGGGCGTACCTGCGGATGCCCCGTACCGACCCGGGCCCCGGGGCGCCCTGGCGCGAACGGGTCACCGCCGTCGCGGACGACAACCGCGCCCTGTTCCTGCGCCATCCGTGGATCGCCGAGCAGGCCACCGTGCGCCCCGTGCTCGGGCCCGGGGTGCTGGGCAAGTACGAGCACGAACTGCGCGCCTTCGAGGGCACCGGCCTCGGCGACGTGGAGACGGACTGCGCACTGAGCCACCTCCTGGGCTTCGTGGAGTCCGTCGCCCGCGGCTCGCTCCAATCCCGGAGCATCCCCCGGGACACCGGCCAGAGCGACGACGAGTGGTGGGCCGCCCACGCGCCCCTGTTGGAGGAGGTGCTGGACCCCGAACGCTTCCCGCTCGCCTCCCGGGTGGGCAGCGCCGCGGCCCACGCCTACCGGGGCGTGTACTCGGCCGAACACGCCTACGCGTTCGGGCTGCGGTGCGTGCTGGACGGGTTCGCCGCCCTGGTGGAGGCGGAGCCGGCCCTCCCCTGACCTGCCGGCGTCACCCGGACGGCTCCCGCGGGCTGCGCCCCGGGCCACCGCGACGGAGTGTGGGGGTGGTTGCTTCCCCGGACGGTGCGAGGTGGACGCGTGAGCGCGATGGACGTACCGGAGGACCGGCCGCACGGCCTCACACAGGAGCAACAGCGGGAGCAGCAGGAGCAGGAACGGGCGGCGCGGGCGGCCCGGGGCACCGCGAACCCCACCCTCACCTGGGTGACCCTCGCCCTGATGACCACCGCGTCGGTCGCCAGTCTGCGGGCCGCGCCGACCATGGCCGTCTACGGTCTCGCCTGCGTGTTCCTGTACATCGTGCCGGCGATCGTCTTCCTGCTGCCGACCTCGCTGGTCTCCGCCGAACTCGCCTCCGGCTGGAGCGGCGGCGTCTACCGCTGGGTCAGCGAGGGCCTGTCGAAGCCGCTCGGCTTCCTCGCCGTCTGGTGCCAGTTCGCGATGACGATCTTCTACTACCCCAGCCTGCTGGCCTTCGTCGCGAGCACGATCGCGTACATCATCGATCCGGCGCTGGCCGCCAACGGCCTCTACACCGCCGTCGTCATCATGATCCTGTACTGGACGGGCGTCTGGGTCTCCTCGCGCGGCACCGGGACGCTCGCCGGGCTGTCCTCCTGGGGGCTGATCATCGGCACCCTGGTGCCGGGCACCCTGCTGGTCGTCCTCGGGCTGGTTTTCCTCGGCCAGGGCAATCCGTCCGCCGCGCCGATGGACGCCGCCAACCTGCTGCCCCAGTGGGCGGGGCTCGCCAGTCTGGTCCTGATCGTCAACAACTTCCTCAGCTACTCCGGCATGGAGATGAACGCCGTCCACGTCTCCTCGTTGAAGGACCCGCCGCGGGAGTTCCCCAAGACGATGTTCCTGGCGATGGGGCTGGTGCTGCTGATCTTCATCCTGCCCGCGCTGGCCATCAGCTGGGTCGTGCCCGCCGACCAACTCAGCCTCACCGCCGGGGTCATGCAGGCGTTCGACGCCTTCTTCTCCTACTTCCACATCGGCTGGCTCACCCCGGTGGCGGCCGTCGCGCTGATCGCGGCGTCCCTCGGCGGGATGCTCGCCTGGCTCGCCGGGCCGTCCAAGGGCCTGCTGCTGATCTCCCGCGAGGAGGGCTACCTGCCGCCCTTCCTCCAGCGGCTCAACCAGCACGGCATCCAGCAGAACATCCTGGTCACCCAGGGGGTCGTCACCACCGCCATCGCCCTGATGTACGCCTTCATCCCGAACGTCTCCAGCGTGTACTGGATCTTCTCGGTGATCACCACGCAGGTGTACCTGATCGTCTACCTGTTGATGTTCGTCGCCGCGGTACGACTGCGCCGGACCCAGCCCGACCATCCGCGCGGGTTCCGCGCCCCCGCGCTGCCGCTGCTGTGCGGGGTCGGACTGCTCGCCTCGCTCGCCGCGCTCGCCATCGGGTTCGTGCCGCCCTCGCAGTTCGGCGGCGGCAGCGTCTGGGTGTACGTCGGGATCGTCGGCGGCGGGCTCGTGATCCTCGGACTGGTGATCCCGGTGGCCTTCCTGGTGTTCCGCCGGCCGAGTTGGCGCAGCACCGTGCCCGGTTCGGATGCCGATGGCGGTTCCGGTTCCGGTTCCGACGAAGGGAGGAGCGCCCCGTGAGCCCCACCCGTTTCGCCGCCCAGCACAAGTGGATCTACATCGGCGCGATCGTGCTGCTCGTCGCCTTCGTGGTCATCGGACTCCTCCGCTACGAGGCGGTGCGCAGCAGCAACGAGGCCACCAAGAAGGCCAACCAACTCGCCGACATGCTGGAGGCCGACGGCTTCCGCCGCCCCGACACCGCCGCCGTCGCCCGGGCCCTCGGCACCGACGGCGGGATCGTCTGCCAGGACCCCGACTCCGCCCTCAAGTCCGCCCAGTGGAAGACCAACCTCTCCAACGGCACCACCGGCCCCGGTCAGCGTCCGGTGATCTCCGACCGTCAGGTCGTCGAGGCCGAGGCGATCGTGCTCAGCGTGTACTGCCCCGACCAGCTGAAGCAGATCCAGGACCGCATCGACGAACTGAAGACCTCCGACACGGTACGGCGGTGACCCCATGGCCAACGGAACCAACGGAACCACGGACCCCGACGGGCTCGGCGCCGCGGTCGCCGACCTGATGTCCCGCGCCCGCGCCGACCTCGCCGAACTCGTCGCCATCCGCTCCGTCGCCGACCCCCGCCAGTACCCGCCCGAGGAGTGCGAACGGGCCGCCCGCTGGGTCGCCGACGCCTTCGCCGACGCCGGGCTGCACGACGTCCACCTCGCCCTGACGCCGGACGGCAGCCACGCCGTGCTCGGCCACCGACCCGCCCCGCCCGGCGCCCCGACCGTGCTGCTCTACTGCCACTACGACGTGCAACCGCCGCTGGGCGAGGACGCCTGGCACTCCCCGCCGTTCACCCTCACCGAACGCGACGGGCGCTGGTACGGGCGCGGCGCCGCGGACTGCAAGGGCAACGTCGTCATGCACCTCACCGCCCTGCGCGCGCTCGGAGCGGACGCGATCCCGGTGGGCCTCAAGTTCGTCGCCGAGGGGTCCGAGGAGCAGGGCACCGGCGGCCTGGAGGCGTACGTCGCCGCCCATCCCGAGGAGTTCCTCGCCGACGCGCTCCTGGTCTGCGACACCGGGAACGCCGCCGTGGGCGTCCCCACCGCCACCACCTCGCTGCGCGGCCTCGCCGACCTCGTGGTCACCGTCCGCACCCTGGAGGGCGAGGTGCACTCCGGCATGTTCGGCGGCCCCGCCCCCGATGCGCTGGGCGCCCTCGTCCAGGCCCTCGCCTCGCTGCGCGACCCGCACGACGGCGGCACCCGGATCGACGGGCTCCCCGCCGACGGCACCTGGACGGGCGCCGGGTACGACGAGGAGCAGTTCCGTCGCGACGCCGGGGTCCTCGACGGGGTCCGCCTCACCGGGTCCGGCACCGTCGCCGACCGGCTGTGGGCCCGGCCCGCCGTCACCGTGCTCGGCATCGACTGCCCGCCCGTCGTCGGTTCCTCCGCCGCGGTGCCCGCGACCGCCCGGGCCCGGGTCAGCCTGCGGGTGCCGCCCGGCATCCACCCCGACACCGCCCGCGACGCGCTCACCGCGCACCTGGAACGGGCCGTCCCGTGGGGCGCCCGGGTGACCGTCGAGGCGGAGAGCGGCGGCGCCCCCTTCCGGGCCGCCACCGACGGACCGGCGTACGCGGCGCTCGACCGGGCGATGACCGAGGTCTACGGCCGCCCCATGGAGTTCCTGGGCCAGGGGGGCTCCATCCCGCTGTGCAACGTCCTCGCCCGGACGTACCCCCGCGCGGAGATCGTCCTCATGGGCGTCGAGGAGCCGCAGTGCCTCATCCACGCCCCCAACGAGAGCGTGGACCCCGCCGAGATCCAGCACATGGCGGAGGTGGAGGCCCGTTTCCTGCGCCACTACGCCACAGCGGCCCGGCGCCGGACGTGAGTGGACCCCCGCGGGCGACGCCCGTGCTCCCCGCGCTGGCGTGGCACGGGGGCGCGGCGGTGCGCGGGGTCCTGTACGCGCTGCCGGGCGGGCTCGTCGCCGCGTTCGACGACCCGGAACGGGGGCTCGCCCTCACCCTCGGCGGGCTGCCCGCGGTCGCCCTGGTGCTGCCGGCGACCCGGCGCCACCGGGCGCTGATCGTGCTGGTCGGCTGCGCCGCCGGGGTGTCCGTCGTCCTCGGGGCGCTGCTGGTGTACCGGGACTGGCTGGCCGTCGCCGGGGTGTTCGTGCTCGCGGTGGGCGCCGCGCTGCTCGCGGCCCGGCGGGCGGGCGGGGTCCTGGCGATGGCGCTGTGCGTGCCGCTGCTCGGCGTCGGCTTCAGCTACCCGGAGGTGTCCGGGGCGCTGGCCGTCGGCGCGTTGATCGCCGTGGGCTCGGCCTACGCCTGGCTGGTCTCCCTGGTCTGGCCCGAACGCCCGCTGCCCGGCCGGCACCCCAGTCTGCCGCTCGGCCGGGACGAGGCCCTGGGCTACGGGCTGCGGCTCGGTGCGGCGGGCGCGGCGGCCACCGTCGTCGGACTCGCGCTCGCGCCCACGCACCCCGGCTGGCCGGTGGTCGCGGCCCTGATGGTGATGCGGCCCCGCCCGGAGATGGTCCGCCGCCGGGCCGTGGGCCGGACGGTGTCGGTGCTGGTCGGCGGGGTGCTGGCGCTGGCGGTGCTGCGCACCTCGCCACCGGACGGGGTGTACGGGGCGCTGTGCCTGCTGACCCTCGGCTGCGCGGGCGGGGTGCAGGGCAGCCGCTGGTACGTGCTCGGCGGCTTCACCACCTTCCTGGTGCTGCTGCTCCTGTTCCAGGGGGACCGGGGGGCGGCCGGCGGACGGTTCTGGGAGCGGACGGTCGCGACGCTCGCCGGGGTCTCGATCGCGTACCTGGCCGGGACGGTGGGGCGCGGGGACGGTGCCGGGCGGGCCGGTGAGCGGTCGTGACGGGGGGTCGCTCGCGTGACGGTGCGGAGGGCGCGGAGGGCGCGGGTGGTGCGGGCAGTGCGGGTGGTGCGGGGCGTGCCCCGCACCGCGTGCCGGACCCGTTGCGTCGCTGGGCGGCGATCGGCGGCACCGTGCTCGTCCTGGTCACCGTGTACTTCCTGATCCCGGCGCGCGCCTTCGGCCCCGAGCACCCGTTGGTGAGCTGGACGGCGTTCGCGGTGTCCCTCTTCGTGATCGCCTGGCTGATCCTCAAGCACATCCGGGACGTGCTGCTGGAACGCGAGGGCACCCACCCGGCGTTCGCGATCCTGGTGCTGATGTGCGTGACGGTGCTGGTCTTCGCCGTGGCGTACCTGGCGCTGGCGCGGGACCCGGGGGAGTTCGAGGGGCTGTACACCCGGGTGGACGCGCTGTACTTCACGGTGGTGACGCTCGCGACGGTCGGCTTCGGCGACATCACCGCGCACGGCCAGTCGGCCCGGGTGGTGGTGATCCTCCAGATCGTCTACACGTTCGTGTTCCTCACCGCGGCGGCCACCGCGGTGTCGACCCGCATCCGCTCGCAGCTCACGAACCGCTCGGGCGGGCACCGTGGCGGTCGGCGAGATCACTGATCCGGGCGGCCAGCGCGGTGTCCTTCGCGGTGACGGCGCCGCCCGCGTCATGGGTGTTCAGCCCGAACTCGACGGTGGCGTACAGGATGCGGACGGCGGCGTGGTGGTTCGCCTGGTCCTCGACGGCGGCCACCGCGGCGTACAGGGCGGGCAGGTCGCCGCGGTCGACGGTGAAGGAGGCGGTCAGCTCGCCGTTGCGCACCGACCAGCCGGGCAGGTCGGACAGGGCCGCTTCCAGTTCGGCGGGGGTGAGGGGGGTGCTGGGCATCGGACGGCTCCTCGGCTGTGCGTCGCGCGGTCGGTCGGGCGGCGCGGGCCGGCCGCCCCTGCTGTTGTACACCTCCGGCCCCGCGGGGAGGTGGACCGCACCGGGCACGGCAGCCGGAGCGCGTCGAAGGTTGCCGGAGGGCGGCATTGCCGGCACACGAACAAGCGGGCGACCATGTGCCCCCAGCGGACCGGGTGTTGCGTCCCCGGTCCCGTGCGATCGCGAAGAGGAGAGCCGCATGGAGTGGGTAGTGGGCGCGGCCGTGTTCGTGGGCGGGTTGGCGATGGCCGCGGGCCTGGTGATGATCGTGACGGGGCGGGCCCTGCCCGGGGTGCGCCGCTCGGGCGCCCGACCGCGGCTCCACGGCTCGGGCGCCCTGCTCATGGGCATGTCCCTGGTGGTGCACGGACTCATCGACTTCGACGTGCTGCCGGACGCGTCCTGGGAGGTCCGCTTCATCGGCGGGAACGTCCTGCTGTTCGCGGGGCTCGCCCTGATCGCGGCGAGTCAGCTGCTGCCCGATCCGAACGGTGACCGGGTCGGTTCGCGCGGGGCCTAGCGACCACCCGGTCGCACGGCGGCGGTCAGATCACCGGGGGGCGGCCCAGGCGGGTCATGCGGGCGACCGTGCGCCAGCGCATGGGGCGGCGGGGGCCGCCGTTGGTGCGGACGCCCTCCCAGAAGCCGCCGGCCCAGGCGCGCAGGCCGTCGCCGGAGCGGGTCCGGGCCAGGGTGAGCAGCGTCCAGGTGCCGAGGTAGGCGGGGACGAGCGGGGCGGGCAGGTTGCGCTTGGCCAGCCAGACGCGGTTGCGGGCGGTCATCCGGTAGTAGACGGCGTGTCGGGCGGGGGAGGTCTTGGGGTGTTGCAGCAGCAGCGCGGGCTCGTAGACGATGCGCCAGTCCCCGTCCAACGCCCGCCAGGCCAGGTCGGTCTCCTCGTGCGTGAAGAAGAACTCGTCCGGCCAGACGCCCACTTCGTCCAGCATCTGCATGGACAGGGCGTGACCGCCGCCGAGGAAGGTCGTGACCTCACCGCCGCGCAGCGGGTCCGAGGCGCGGAGCCGGGGCACGTGCCGGCGCTGGGTCTCCCCGTGTTCGTCGGCGATGCGGAACGCGACGATGCCGAGGCGGGGGTCCTCGCCGTACATCCGGGCGAGGCGGCTGAGGACGCCGGTGTCGACCAGCAGGCCGTCGTCGTCCAGGTCGACCACCACGTCCACGTCGCCCAGGCGGCGCAGTTCCTCGATGGCGACGTTGCGTCCGCCGGACACGCCCAGGTTCTCCGGGAGTTCCACGCCGTGCACGCCGTCCGGCAGCTCGGGCAGCGGGGAGCCGTTGCCGACCACGACGATCCGCGTGGCCGCGAGGTCCTGTCGGGCCACCGAGTCCAGGAGGGCCCGCAGCTCGACCGGGCGGTTGCCCATGGTGAGGATCGCGATGCCCATCCGCGGATGACCCAGATGACCCATGAGTGAACTCCGTCCGTACACCGTTCGACCGGGCGATCCTATCGGGGCACCACCGGGGCTCCGTCCGGCCGGTGCGGGAACGCGGTGCGCGGTCGGGACGTTGGGTCGCTCGGTCGCTCCGTCGCTCGGTACTCGGCTGCCGCAGGGTGAGGACCATGACGTCGTACGGCGGCGCGTCCGGGAAGGGGAGCTTGACCCCGCGGGAGCGGAGCGGTCTCCGGCGTCCGATCCCGTGTCGGTTCGACTCCGATCGGGGGATTGCGGGGCTGGGGGCGATCGATCGCCCGCTGTAAGGGGAAATGGCTCGGTATGACCATTACCGCGAGTATCGACAGCAGCCGCCCCGTGGCGACGCTCATCAATGTGTTCACCGTCGCCCCGGAACGCCAGGCCGAGTTGCTCGCCCTGTTGGCGCGGGCCACCGAGGAGACGATGAAGCGACAACCGGGCTTCGTCTGCGCCAACTTCCACGCGTCGCAGGACGGTCAGCGGGTCATCAACTACGCCCAGTGGGAGTCCGAGGAGCACTACCGGGCGATGCTGGCCCGCCCGGAGGCCCGGGTGCACATGGACCAGGCCGCGGCGATCGCGACGGACGTGCAGCCGCGGCTGTTCCGGGTCGAGTCCGTGCACCCGCGGTGACCCCCGCGCCGGGCGCACACCGGCGGGCGGCGGTACGGGAGTTCCGTACCGCCGCCCGGTGCCGGGGTGCCGCCGTGCCGGTCAGCGGGTCGCCCCGTCGCGCACCCGATCGGAACCGGGAGCCCCGGCGGCGCCCTCCTCGGCGGCGGGCACCGTGCCCGTCGCCGGAACGCCCCGCAGCAGCGTCCACACCAGGACCGCCGTCACCGCCGCGAACCCCGCGCTGAGCGCCGACGCCGTCTGGAGGCCCGAGGTGAAAGCGGACTTCGCGAGCTGCGCCAACTCGCCCGTGTCCGCGGGGAGCCGAGCCGAGAGGTCCAGCGCCGCGCCCAGCGTGTCGCGGGCCCCGGCAGGGGCGTCGGAGGGCATCTCGGCCCGGTACACGGCGGTCGCGACGCTGCCGGTCACCGCGATGCCCAGGGCCAGGCCCAGGTCGTACGCGGTCTGGCCGGTCGCCGCCGCCGCGCCCGCCTTCTCCGGCGGGGCCGCGCCGACCGCCAGCGTGGTGCCGAGGACGCTGATCGGGGCCACCCCGAACATGATCACGGCCAGGGCCAGCGAGACCGGTACGACCCCTTCCACGACAGTGGTGACGGCGTACCCGGCCAGGGCCACGGCCAGTCCGGCGAGGATGACATGGGCCGGGCGGGTGCGCTGGGCGAGGGCGGGGGTCAGTTGGGAACCGGCGACCAGTCCGGCGGCGCCCGGCAGCAGCCACGTCCCGGCCGCCAGCGGGGACAGCCCCGCGACGGACTGGAGGTACTGCGGGACGAGGTACTCGACGCCGTTGAGCGCGGTCATGCCGAGCAGCAGGGTCAACAGGGCGCCGGTGAACGTCCGGTCGCGGAAGAGCCGCAGGTCGAGGAGCGGGTCGGCGAGGCGGTTCTGGCGTCGGACGAACGCGACGGCCAGGGCGGTACCGGCAGTGAGTGCGAGGGCGGGGGTCAGACCGGGTCCGTGCGCCGCCGTGTCCTTGACCGCGTAGATCAGGGGGAGCACGGCGAGCAGGAACAGGGCCACGCTCAGCAGGTCGAGCCGACCGGGGTCGGGGTCGCGGTACTCGGGCAGCAGCGCCTTCGCCAGCAGCAGCACCGGCAGCATCACGGGGACGCCGATCAGGAACACCGAGCCCCACCACCAGTGGTTCAGCAGGACGCCCCCGGCGATCGGTCCGACGGCCAGTCCCACGGAGAGTGCGGTGACCCACAGGGCGATCGCCTTGGCGCGCTGTCGGGCGTCGGTGAACATGTGGCTGATCAGCGACAGCGTGGACGGCAGCACCGCCGCCCCGGCGATGCCGAGCGCCGCGCGGGCCGCGATCAGCGTCCCCGGGTCGGTGGCGTACGCGGCGAGCACGGACGCGGCGATGAACCCGAGCGAGCCGAACAGCAGCAGCCGGCGGCGGCCGATGCGGTCGCCGAGGGTGCCCATGACGACGAGGGTGCCGGCGGTGAGGAAGCCGTAGATGTCGGTGATCCACAGCAGTTCGCTGCCGCTGGGCGTGAGGTCCGCGGCGAGGTAGGGGGTGGCGAGCCAGAGCACGCCCAGGTCGGCGGTCATCAGGGTGACCGGCAGCAGCAGGACCGCGAGGCCCAGCCAGGGGTGCCGGACGGGGCGGGCGGCCTTTGCGGGGGGTGCCGCTTGGGCTCGGGGTGTCTCTTCGGAGGTCATGGCAGGAGCTTCGGCCCCACCGTCTCGGGAACGGTTCGGGCCGTGTTCGGGCCGCCTCCGGGTGCGCTTCGGGTCCCCGCCGGGTACGGAACCGACACCCCGACGCACGCAGGCAACGCCGTACGGCGACGAGTGCCGTACGGCGTTGCGTGGGGTATCGGGGGGGTGGGGACGGTGGTGCGTCAGAGGTGGGCGATCGCGTGCTGCGCCTCGTCGAGCAGGTGCCGGACGCGGTCCGGGCGGCGGTGCTCCGCCACCCCGGACAGCTCCGCCCCGTACAGCACCTGGACCCGCGCGTCCTCGATGCCGCAGAACTCCGACACGCCCACGCGCAGTTGCAGGTCCAGGGCCGCGCCCAGGCCGGAGGTCGCGTAGTGCTCCCGGGTGCTGCCCGCCAGGCCGAGCCACACCATCCGCTTGCCGGCCAGCCGGGGCGTCCCGCGTCCGTAGGCGAAACCGTAGTTCCATACGCGGTCGATCCAGCCCTTCAGCACGGCGGGGACGGAGAACCACCAGACGGGGAAGACGACGACGAGGTCGTCCGCGGCGGCGATCCGGTCCATGTGGGCGTGGACCTCGTCGGAGTACCGCTTGTCGCGGTGCTCCCAGTCGGGTTCGTCGACCGGGGTCAGCCGGGGGTCGAAGCCCTCGGCGTACAGGTCGAGCACGTCGACGTGGCCGCCGCGGGACGTGAGTGCGTCGCGCAGCCGGACCGCGGCCTGTGCGGTCAGGGCGTCCTGCCGGGGGTGGGCGAGGACCAGCAGGGTGTGGCGGGGCGCCCCGCGGGCGCGGTCAGAGGCCAAGGCCGGACCCGCCGCTCGCGTCGATGTTCTGCCCGGTCACCCAGCGGGCGTCGGGCGAGGCGAGGAAGGCGACGACGTCCGCCACGTCGTCCGGTCGGCCCACCCGGTCGAACACCGAGTACGCGGCGGCCGCCGCCTTGGCCGCGGGGTCCGCCATCCACGGGTGGATGTCGGTCTCGACGGTGCCCGGCGACACGGCGTTCACCGTGATGCCCCGCTCGCCGAGGGTCTTCGCCAGGGTCAGCGTCAGCACCTCCACGGCGCCCTTGGTGGCGGCGTACGCGGTCATGCCGGGGAACGCCACCTTGGTGACGCCGGAGGAGATGTTGACGATCCGGCCGCCGTCGCGCAGTCGGGACAGGCCCTTCTGGACGATGAAGAAGGGGGCCTTGGCGTTGACCGCGAAGACCTGGTCGTAGCTCTCCTCGGTCACGTCGTGGATCGTGCCGGGGCCGGCGATCCCCGCGTTGTTGACGAGGACGTCCACCCCGTCGGCGTGCTCGTCGAACGCGGCCCACAGGGCGTCCGCGTCGCCGGGCACCCCCAGTGCGACGCCGATCGCGAACGCCGAGCCGCCCGCCTCCTCGATCGCCCGCACCGTCTCCTTCGCCGCGGCCCCGTTCGTGCCGTAGTGGACCGCGACCCGGGCGCCCTCGGCCGCCAGCCGCAGGGCGATGGCCCGGCCGATGCCCCGGCTGCCGCCGGTGACCAGCGCGGTCTTGCCGGCGAGCCGCCGCCCGGTGACCCGTGCGGCCGCCGCGGTGGTGGTCTGCGCCGTGTCGTTGACGTGCTCCATGATCGTGTCCTCCGGGACTGCGGGGGGCGGGACTTGAGGTGTCCCGTCCGCTGTGGTCACAGAGTGGAGCCCGCCGGCTCGGGTCGGGCTCGGGTCCGGTTCGGATGCGGTTCGGGGGCGGCACGGTCCGACGGGAGCGCGGGCGGAACGGTCCGGTGGGGAGGGGCGGCCCGTCCAGCGGGGGGCGAGATCGGCAGGATGACGCCAACTCGGCGCCGCGGCCCGGCAGCACCGTCGGCGTGCGCCGGGCGTGTGACAGGGTGCAAGGGGGTGCCGTCGGGCTCCCCCCGACGAGCGGACGACGAGGGGGCGGCGGCGTGAACGGGGTGCACGGCCGGAACACGGAGACGGACGGGAAACCGGGTCCACCCGGCACGGCGACGGGCAGCGGCATCCGGTTCGCGGTGCTCGGCGAGATCGCGGTGCTCGACGGCGACGACAACCCGGTGCGCGTACCGGAGTTGAAGGTACGGGCGCTGCTCGCCTCGCTGCTCGCCGCCCATCTGGTCGACGCGGGCCGTCCGGTCGCCGCCCACCGGCTCATCGACGACCTGTGGGGCGAGGAACAGCCGGGCAACCCGCTGCGCGCCCTCCAAGCGAAGGTGTCCCAACTGCGCCGCGTGTTCGACGAGGTGCGACCGGGCGGGCGGGCGCACCTCGCCTCCCGGGCTCCCGGCTACCAACTCCTCGTACCGGAGGGTGCGTTGGACGCCGACCGGTTCCGCGAGCTGGCGGAGCGGGCCCGGCAGGTGCCGGACGCCGACGCCCGCGCGGCGCTGCTCGCCGGGGCGCTGGACCTGTGGCGGGGCCCCGCCTTCGCGGACTTCGCCGAGGAGACCTTCGCCAGGACGGCCGTCGAGCGGCTGGAGGAGGACCGGCTCACCCTGGTCGAGGAGCGGTCCGCGGCCCGGCTCGACGCCGGGGACCACCTCGCGCTCGCCACCGAACTCGTCCCCCTCGTCGCCGAACACCCGCTGCGCGAACGGCTCACCGCCGTCCACGTCCGGGCCCTGTACCGGGCCGGGCGGCAGGGCGACGCCCTCACCGCCTACGAACGGCTGCGGCACCGGCTCGCCGACGACCTCGGCGTCGACCCGAGCCCCGAACTCGCCGCCCTGCACGGCGCCGTACTGCGTCAGGACCCCGAACTCAGTGCGCCCCCCGCCCCCGCCCGGGCCGTGGTCGCCCCGCGCACCAACCTGTTCGTCCCGCCCGGGGAACTCGTCGGTCGGGAGGCGGCCGTCGCGGAGGTGGCGCAGTTGTTGACGGGGCGGCGGCTCGTCACCCTCACCGGTCCCGGCGGGGTGGGCAAGACCCGCCTGGCGCTGGCCGTCGCCGACCGCGCCCGCGACGCCTTCCCCGACGGCACCTGGCTGGTGGAGCTGGCCCGCGACGGCGAACCGGTCGAGGCGGTCGCCGCGGCGCTCGGCCTGCGGGACGACGGCGTGTGGGGCGTCCAGGAACCCAGCGGCCCGGCGGAGAAACTGGCCGCCGCGCTGCGCGGGACCCGGACGCTGCTGGTGCTCGACAACTGCGAACACGTGGTGGACGAGGTCGCGGGGCTGGTGGAGACGCTGCTGCGACGGGCCCCGGAGGTCGTGGTCCTGACCACCAGCCGGGAGTCCCTGGCCCTGGCCCCCGAGACGCTGTGGCAGGTGCCGCCGCTCGACCCGGCGGGCGGCGTGCAACTGTTCGCGGAGCGGGCGGCCTCGGCGGCGCCCGGGTTCGTGCTCGACGACGCCAACCGGGCAGCCGTCGAGTCCGTCGTGCGTCGCCTCGACGGCATCCCGCTCGCCCTGGAACTCGCCGCGACCCGGGTCAGGGCGCTCGGCGTCGAGCGGCTGCTGTCCCGCCTCGACGACCGGTTCCGGCTGCTCGACGGCGGTCAGCGGGGGGCGCCCGCCCGGCAGCGGACCCTGCGCGCCGTGATCGACTGGAGCTGGGAGCCGCTGGCCGAGGACGAGCGGGCCGTACTGCGCCGGCTCGCCCCGCACCCCGACGGGTACGCGCTGGAGGGCGCCGAGGCGGTCTGCGCGGGCGACGGCGTCGAGCCCGCGGACGTGTTCGGCCTGCTGGCCCGGCTGGTGGACCGGTCCCTCGTCCAGGTCAGTGCGGACGGCTCCCGGTACCGGCTGCTGGAGTCCGTCGCCGCCTACGGCCGCGAACGGCTGGTGGAGGCCGGCGAACTCGACGCGGTGCACGAGCGGCACCTCGCCCGGGACACGGCCCTCGCCGAGGCCGCGGTGCCGGGACTGCGCGACGGACGCCAGGCCGGGGCGCTGGAACTGCTCGACACCGAGCGGGCCAATCTGCGCTGGGCCCTGGACACGGCACTGGCCCGCGGTGACGCGGCGCACGCCCTGCGGCTGTGCGACGCGCTCGCCTGGTACTGGGTGCTGCGCGGCCGGCTCGGCGAGGCCCGCCGGGCGCTGACCGCCGCGCGGGACCTGCCCGGCGGCGACCCCGCGGCCCGGGCCCGCGCCGCGGTGTGGCTGACCGGTGTGCGGATCATGTCCGGGGACGGGGCCGACCGCGCGGTGCGGATCGCGGCGGCGCTGGCCGAGACCGACGCCCTGGACGGCGGGCCGACCGGGGCGGGCGCCGTGCGGGCGCGCTGGTTCCTCGGCCACAGCCTCGCCGGCACGGGCGACCTGAGCGCCGCCGAGGCGTTGACCGGGCCCGCCCTCGAAGGCTTCCTGGCCCTGGGCGACCGGTGGGGCGAGGCGGCGGCGCTGTCCGACCGGTCGGCCCAACGGTTGCTCCGGGGCGATCTGACGGGCGCGGCGGACGACGCGGTGCGCGGCGCCGGGCTGTTCGCCGCGCTCGGGGACGCCTGCGGGCAGGTGTGGTCGGTGTACGCGCGGGCCTCGGTCGCCGAGATCCACGGCGACTACGAGCAGGCCCGTGCGGTGCAGGAGGAGGCGCTCGCGACGGCCCGCCGGTTCGGGCTGTCCACCCTCGCCGCCGACCTGCTCGCCGGGCTCGGCCGGATCGCCCTGCTCCAAGGGGACTTCGACACCGCACGGGCCCGGCACGGGCAGGCGCTGCGGGAGGCCGCCGCGCTGGACTTCCGCGCCGGGGAGATCAACGCCCGCTTGGGGCTGGGGCTCGGCGCCCGCCGCGAGGGCGGCCTCGACGAGGCCGAGTGGCAGTTGCGGCAGGTCCTCGACTGGCACCGCGAGGTCGGTCTGGAGGGGGCCAACGCCCTGGTCCTGGCCGAGTTGGGGTTCGTGGCGGAGCTGCGGGGCGACACCCCGGCGGCGCTGCGGCTGCACTGCGAGGGGTACCGGGTGGCGCTCACCACGGGTGATCCGCGGGCGGTTGCCCTGGCCCTGGAGGGCCTGGCCGGTGCCGTCGCCCCCGGCAACCCGGCCGGTGCGGCCCTGCTGTTGGGCTGTGCGGCGGCGGCCCGGGAGTCGACCGGGGCGCCGCTGTCCCGCGCCGAACACGGGGACGTGGACCGGGCGTCCGCGCTGGCCCGCGCCGGACTGGGCGAGGCCGGCTTCACCGAGGTGTTCGGCGGGGGCGGCCGGCTCACCCCCGAGGAGGCCGTCCGGGCGGCCGGCGCGGGTTGAGGGCCCGGCGGCAGCACCCGGGAATGTGGTCCCCTACGGGGGCGTACTGACGATCGAGGGGACACCGGGCCGTGACCGACCACCACTGTTGCGAAGCGATGGACGACGCCGTGCACCCGCACTGCGAGGACCATGTGCACCCCGCCGTCTGCCCGGACGCGCTGGTCGAGTTCAGCGCCAGCTTCCAGGAGTACGGGCTGCCGGTGCGGGACGGGGGCGGGGCGGGCGTCACGATCGACTTCTGTCCCTGGTGCGGTCGGCGGCTGCCCGCATCGCAGCGGGACGCCTGGTTCGACGAGCTGGAGCGCCGCGGGATCGAACCGTTCGGGGACCAGGTGCCCGCCGAGTTCCGGGACGGGCGTTGGCTCACCGCGCCCCCTCAGGGCTGACGGGTCGTCGCTGCCGGTTCGGGGGGCGCGGCGCGGGCCGCGGGGCTGCCGTACACGGCGTACGCCAGCCAGGTGGGGTCGCCGTCCCCGCGGCGAAGGTTGCGCCGGGCGCACAGGGACGCCTCGCCCAACGGGCGGCCCTCTTCCAGGAAGTATGAGTAGAAGGCGCGGGCGAAGTCCTGCGCCGCGTCGGAGCGCACGGGCCACAGGGTGCCGATGAACGCTCCCGCTCCGGCCCGCAGGAACTGCGGGGCCCAGCCGAGGGTGCTGGCGAACCAGTCGATCTGGCCGGCGCTGCGGCACGCGTTGAAGAACACCAGCGGCCCGGACTCCCGCAGGGTGCCGGCATGGGTCGCGTACGCCAGGTCCACCGGGTCGAACGGGCCGTCGGCCATCGACACCACCGAACCCCGTTCCGTGGTGAACGCGTTGTGGCACGCGAAGTGCAGCAGACCGCGGTACCCGTCCTCCACCAGGGCCGCCACCGAGGCGCGGTCGTCCAGGACGCGGGCGCCGCTCGCCCCCGCGTCGAACAGGCGTCGCACCGTGTCGACCTCCCGGGCGGCCTCCGGCGGCGAACCCGGCGGCACGACGAACGTCACCTCGGGCAGCGCGAGTCGACGCACCCGCTGCTGGCCGAAGGTGCGACGCACCACGGGCAGCCACTCGGCCAGGAACCCCGGGCCCATCGACGACCCGTCCACCGGGTACAGCAGTTCCCAGGGGACGAGGTCGTGCTCGCCGAGGACGGTCACCGAGGTGACGCGGTCCGCTTCCGCCCAGAACTGTCGGCGCACCGCCTCCGGCACCGCGGACGCCCACAGTTCGACACCGAGGTTGCGCAGCCGTCGGGTGCCCGCGGCCCCGTCCGCGCCGCCAGGACCGGCGTCGGCCGCCGCCTGGCGCAGCTCCCGGTACACGCGCTCGGAGATCAGCCGGGGGTCCCCGCCGAGGGTGCGGAACGACTCCGGTGCGTAGCAGGTCTCGCCGATCAGCTGGAAGCTGTACGAGCCGTCCGCGCCGCGCAGCACCTGGAGCGTGACCTCGCCCGGGTCGAAGGCGACCGTGCCCAGGGCGGCGGTGCGGGGCGGCCCGTCCCGTACGGGTGCTCCGGTGCCCACCGACACCTGGGCGCGCACCTCGCCGAGGAACGTGCCGCGGTGGAAGGCCCGCACGGTCACGGTGCGCAGTCCGGGTGCGGTGGTGCGCAGTCCGAACCTCAGTACGTCGGAGTCGGCGCCCGGTCGGACGGTGACTTCCTGCTGGAGGTCGCCCAGCACGGTGAGCCCGGGGGCGTACACCGTGACCAGGAGCCGGGCCCCCTCGGGCGGTACGGCGAAGGCCCGCAGCGGCACCCCGTCCGTGCGGCCCGGCCCGTCCCGGACGAACTGCACGTGCAGCGGGACGTGGGTGCTCGGCGGGGCCTGGTCGACCAGTTCCACGACCATGCGCCGCGGGTCGGGGGGCGGGGGCTGCGGCTCGGGGTCCGGCACGGTGCGCGGGAAGACGGCCTGCGCGGGGGGACTGCCGTACGGGGTCACCGGGGTCGGGGGGTACGTGGGATACGCGGGCTCCGCGGGGCGGACGATGCCCGTCTTCGTCGTTCCCCCGTGCCAGGTCACGTCGGGTCCGGCGTCCGGCTCGGGGGACGGCTCGGCGTCCCCGGCCGGTCCGGGGTGCGGTGTCCCGCCCGGGGCGGCCCCGGGGCTGACGGGGGGCGCGGTCCGGGCGCTGCTGAAGTCCACGTCCGCGAGCGCCTCAAGGGGGTGGAACGCCGGGACCAGGAGCGGCAGCAACCCCAGGAACAGCAGGTCCCGTTCCCAGCGGGCGCGGGCCGCGGGGACCACCCGTTCGGCGAGCCA
Source organism: Streptomyces sp. NPDC005955 (assembly GCF_042871255.1). NCBI lineage: Bacteria > Bacillati > Actinomycetota > Actinomycetes > Kitasatosporales > Streptomycetaceae > Streptomyces > Streptomyces sp. NPDC005955. Next base: position 118,497 of record NZ_JBIAIF010000006.1, read on the forward strand.
CTGCTCGGAGGGCGGGTGCGGGCCGGCGTGCTCCCGTAACGCCCAGCGGGTCCAGCCCGCGCCGTACACCTCGTCCAACCGGGGTGCCGCCTCGGCCATCGCCCGGCGCAGCCGCCCCCGTTCCGCGTGCTCCCTCAGGTACCGGTACGCGTCGTACGCCGCGGCCGCCGCCGCGTTGACGGAGTCCACCGCCTCCACCACCAGGGCGTGCAGCTCCGCGTCGTCCACGTGGTCGGGCACGGCGCCGGAGCTGCGCAGCACCCGGACGGCGTCGTCGAAGACGCGTTCGAACGCCGCGCGGTCCTCGGGCCGCAGGGGCCGACTGCCGCTCACGTGCTCTCCCCCGATCGGGCGTGCTGGGCGCGGGACCGTCCCGGGGCGCCGGCACGCGCCGACCACCCGGGGGAACCGACCCCGTACCGAGCGTAGTGCCGGGCGGCACCCCGGCGCAGGGCGACGAGCGGGGTGCCCCGGTGCAACCGTGCCGCGCCGGCGGGCGTCCCCCTGCGTGACGTCCGGGCACCCCGCGGTCATCGGGATCGCCGTGACCCGGGGTCGACATCCGGCCGTGCTGGATAGGATCGGTACGCAAACGGCGATCGCTGCGCGGGGGTTCGGTTGCTCAGCTGGTCTGGCGAAGACATCCGGGACACGGGCCGTGCCCTGGCCGCGTTCCTCCTGCACGACGGTGTGGACGAGGTGCGGTTCGCGCCGGAGGAACTGGGCCGGATCGCGGTCCCCGCCGTCCTCGCCCTGCGCCGGAGGGTGTTGCGGCGCGCCGGGACCCAGGACGCAGCCGTACCGTCCGGCGACGGCGGGCTGCTGCTGCGCCTGGTGGACGAGGCGCACCGGGCGGACGCGCCGGACCTCGCCGAACTCCTGCTGAGCACCCTCCGGTTGTGGGACGGCGACGGGCCGGGGCAGCCGTTGACCGGGACGGATGACTTCGAAGGCGTCCTCGCCCGGGTCGCCGCGGCGGCGCTCCAGCCGGGGCCGGACCCGGACGCGCCGCACACCGAGGACGGGGTGCCCGTCCTCGTCGCCCTGTCCCGGGCCGCGCTGGACGCCACCGCTGCCCGGCACGTGCACCGGGTCGCCGGGGCGGTCCGTGACTGGGGTCTCGACGAGGACGAACTCGCGCCGCACCTGGCCCCCTTGGAGGAGCTGCGGACCTGGGCCGCGGAGTTGCTCGACGGTGCGGAGCCGGCCGCCGCCGTGGTGCTCGGTCCGCTCCGGGACGCCGTGGCGGACGCCCTGGACCGGGGGGACGTCGACCGTGCCGAGGAGGCCGTCGAGCGCCTCGCGGAGGAGCACCGGCGGGTGGAGGTGACCCGTCGACTGCGGGAGGCCGGCCGGGTCCTCGGCGCCGCGCCGGACGGCGGTCCGCCGGAGCACGACGAGCGGCGTGACCTGCTGCGGCTGCACCTGCGCACCGCCGGGATGTACGCCTCGGCCGGTGAACTCGACACCGCCGAGCAGTACCTCGACGTCGTCGAACGCGGCCTGGAGCCCCGGCCCGAGCCGACCTCCCCGCCGCCCCCTCCACCCCCGCCTCCGCCGCCACCTCCGCCCCCGCCCGCCCCGGTGCTCCCGCCCGCGCCCGAGGACCCGGTGCTGCGCGCCGCCGCCCTGCTCGACCGCAGCTCGCCGGGGCACGGCGCCGCCCTGCGCGCGACGCTCGACCACACCCACCGCTCCCGCCTCTGGCAGGAACTCGCCCTGGAGCTGCGGGCGGCCGGCGACGCCCCGGGCGCCGATGCGGTGTTCGCCCTGGGGCGGCCCCCGCTCCCGCCGCCCGGGCACCGCCCGCCGGCCCTGCCCTACGCGGCGCTGCCGCTGGTCCCGCTGCTGGACGACCCGGCGGGCAATGGCCCGGTCGACGCCTCGCCCGGCGACACCGCCGCCCACTTCGCGCGGGCCGTCGCCGAGGGCTCACCGGTCGCCCTGGGCTGGGCCGTCGGCTGGTACGTACGGGCCGGGGACCCCGGCGCCGGCCTGGAGCTGTACCGGCGCTACGCCCACGCCCAGTACTTCCGGGCCGCCGCCGTGTGGAACATCGCCTGCGCCTACGCGGCCGTCGGCGACGACGACGCCGCGCTGGCGTCCCTGACCGTGTTCGCCCGGATCCTGCCCGGCGCGGCCGACCCCGACCAGCGGGCCGCCCTGGCGGACTACTGCGCCCGGCTCGGCCACCCCTCGCCGCTGGCCGCCCCCGCCCCCGTACCCGCGCCGGCCCCGTCGCCCGCCGCCGGCGGACCGCAGGGCGACCCGGGGGACGAACCCGCGCTCGCCGCCCGCGCCAAGGAACTCCACGAGGGCGGCCGCACCGAGGAGGCCGTGCGGCTGCTCGACGAACTGCTCACCGCGAACCCGTCCGCCCCCGCCGCGTACCTGTTGATGCGCATCCACCGCGAGCGCGGCGACCTCGCGTCCGCCCGCGAGGTGGTGCGCCGGATCGCCGAGGCCCGCGGCGAGCTGAGCTGGCGCCACCACGTGGAGCTGGCCAGGGTCGCCCTCGACCGCCGCTGCACCGACCTGGAGGTGGCCGGCGAACAACTCGCCCGGGCCCGGGCGGGCGGCGCCGGACCGCTGTGGACCCAGCCGCTGGAGGAGCGCCTGGAACGGGCCTCCGAGCGGGGGCCCGCCGAACTCGTCGCACCGACCCCGGCGGCGGGCGGCCCGGTGCGCTACGGGCCGCGCACCACCGAGCCGGGGGTGGCGCAGGCGCTCCTGGAGGGACGGCTCCCGGAACTCCTCGAAGAGGCCCGCTCCGGCACCCCGCGTCCCGGCCGGGACCTCGGCACGGTCTTCGCGCACCTGCGGACCATGCAGCTGAGCGTGCCGCCGCCGGGCACCCTGAACCTCGTCATCAAGGCCGTCATGGAGGTCCGCGACGACTTCGCGGCCCGCGACCTGGCGACCTGGTTGATGGACAACCGGTACTGGGACGAGGCCGTGGAGGTCCTCCAGAGCTGTGTGCTGTGGATCTCCCCGGAGCGGCTGCCGCGCGTGCTGCACCTGCGGGACCGGGCCGCGCGGGCCGGCGGCATCCTGGAGGAACTCAACCCGCCCTGCCCGCCGGTGCGGGAGGACGCGGGCAGCCCGGTGCGCGCCGACCGCCACGACATCCAGCCGCACATGTCCCTGATCGTGGAACCGGAAGCCTCGCTCGTCGCCGTCTGGCGGGCCCAGAACCCGCCCGCCGCGGCCACCCCGAACGACAGGGCCGACCTGTGGATCGACGCCGTGCACGCCCATCCGGTCTGCCTCGGCAACGCCCTCGGCCAGCTGATCCTCGCCGGGCGCCCCGAGGACGCGCTGCGGCTGCACAGCACCTACGCCGACGACCTGTGGCTCACCGCGGGCGCCGCCTGGAACCTCGGCTGCGCCTACGCGGCGACCGGCCGGCTCACCGCCGCCGCCGACACCTTCGTCTACCAGACCCGGGTCACCACCCGACCGTTCACCGCCCGGCAACAGCTCGAACTCAGGGCCCTGTTCGACGCGCTCGGCCGGGCCCTGCCGCGGCCCGCGCTGCGGTCCGCGCCCGTGGCGCGGCGGGCCGCCCCCGGGATCGCGCCACCCCGCCCGCCGCGGGCCGCGCTGCACGTCACCGAGGCCGAGTCGACGGCCGCCCGACTGGTCGCCCAGTGCCGCAACGAGCCGACCACCCACCACTTCCGGCTCGCCGCCGACGCGGTCCGCAAGGCGATCCGTCTCGACCGCGCGCACCAGGACCGGCACGCGGCGACCCTGCGCGAACTGTTCACCCTCCAGACCCCCGAACCGGCCACCGCCGCCGCCCTGGTGATGGTCCTGGAGACCGCGGGGCTCACCGCCGAGGCGTGGGCCCTGCTCGCCCGCTGGATCGACGACACCGCGGCCCACCCCGAACTGCTGGGCCCGGCGGTGCGCATCGCCCGCAAGGTCGGCATGGTCCACCAGGTCCGGGACACCCTGCTGCGGCACCTGCGCCCCGACGTCGGCTTCGAGCACTACCTGACCCTCGCGAAGGCCGCCCACGAACTGAAGGACACCACCGGGCGGGCCCGCTACGCGCAACAGGCCCTGGCCCGCAACCCGAGCTGCGCCGAAGCCGCGTACCTCCTCGGCCCGCAGAGCAAGCGGGCCAAACGCGCGGTGCAGGCCGCTCCGGGAACCGTGACGCTGGACGCGTCGACCCCGCGCGCGGAGGCCGTCGCCCTGCTCACCGACGCGTACCGCAGCACGGTGGGCTTCCTCGACCGGTACGCCCTCACCCGCTACCGGCCCACCCCCGGCCGCACCGCGCTGCTGACCGCCCTGCGCGAGCACAAGCGGGCCCGGCTGGGGCGGCGGGCCGCACCGGACGAACTGCTCGCGGACGCCGCCGACATGATCGCCGCGGCGGAGGCCGAGGACTGGGAGAGCGCCGCCGCCCACGCCCGGGAACTGGTCGCCGAGCGGCCCTGGCACGCGGGCATCGCCAACGCCGCCGCGATGTGCCTGATCCGGCTGCGCGACCTGCCGGAGCTGTCCGCCACCGAGAAGGAGCAGATCGACGGGGAGATCCGCGGACTGTCCGAGATGGCGGGCACCCTCCAGGTCCGGCTGGAGATCCTGGTGCAACTCGCCTACGCCCGGGCCCGGTACGCCGAGGCCGACGCCCTGCTGACCGGGGCGCCCCGCTGGTGGCACAACGAGGACGACATCTGGGCCCGGGCCGGGCTACGGGCCGGCACCGAGATGTGCGGACGGCCCGTCGAGGCGGCGGAACTGCTCCTGGAGTACGGCAGGCTGTGCCCCGGTCCGTCGGGGAAACGGGCCGCGGCCGTCGCGGTGGTCCTCGCCGACCGGGGCGGCGCCCCGGAGCTCACCGATGCCGCGCTCGCCGTCTACCGGCGGGCCGCGGCCGGGGAGGGAGCACCGGAACGACTGGTCACCGAAGCGCTCGCCGCGGACCTCCCGGAGGTCCTCAACTCGGCGGGCGCCCCGGTGCTGCCGGCCGCGCAGATCGACCGGATCGCCGCCCACCTGAAGGGCGACCCGTTCCGGCTGTTGTCCTTCATGCGCCGCACCAGCCACCACAGCCGACAGAAGGGCCCGGAGCAGCGCCGCGAACTGGTCGCCCGCCGCCTCCACCTGTTCGACGTGTACGTGGCGGCCGGCCGCATCGGCGCCGGAGTCGTCCGGCTCCGGGAGGCCGCGGACCACGGGGCGAGCAAGGCGCAGGTCATGGCGCCGCTCCAACAGCTGTGCGCCCGGCACGGGGACCCCGACCCGGCCGGCCGGGCCCGCAGCCTGCTCGTCCAGCGGGACGCCCCCGCCGAGCGGCGCCCCGCGCCCCGGGCCGCCGCGGACCTCGCCCACGAGGTCAAGGACACCCCGCTCGACGTCGAACTGCCCGACCGGGTCGCCCGTTTCACCAGCGTGCTGGCCGCCGGGGTCGACCCGCTGACCGGGGTGGTGGTGCGCCGGCTCGCCGGCTGCTGGGACCGGCTGACCCGACTCGTCCTGGCGACCGCCCGGCTGGCCCCGGCCCCCGCCGACCCGACGGACGCCGACCCCTGCGCGGCCCCCGACTCCATCGCCGGACTGATCGCCCGCACCGCCGCCACCCTCGCCGAGAGCCACCACCTCGCCGAGGACCTGCTGCTGCGCGAGAGCCCCTACCTGGACTGCGTCGTCACCGTGCAGACGGGGCTGCGCGCGCACTGGCAGCGCACCGCGAAGCAGCAGTTGCGGCAGGGCGCGCCCGTCCTGGCGGGACCCCGGGCCACCCGCATCGGGGACGGGCCCGTGGAGGTGGTGTTCGAACTGCGCACCGGACAGCAGCAGCCGCGGACCGCCGCCGTCAGCTGTGCCGGCGCCACCCAGGAGTGGGAGGGCCACGGACTGTCGGCCCAGGACGCGAAGAAGGGGTCCCTGGTGGTGGAGGCGCCGGCGCCGACCGCCGAGGGCGCCGTGGAACGGGTGACCCTGGCGCTGCGCTGGCAGTTCCCCGACCAGGGCTGGTCGGAACCGGTCCGCTACGAGGTCGAGGTGGAGTTCCTGGAACGGCGGGACACGCTGCGGCAGCGGTTCACCCCGAAGATCTGCACCGGCAAGGAGATGTTCGTGGGCCGCCAGCGGGAGAAGGAGGAGATCCGCGGCAGGTTCGCGAACGCCGCGCACGCCCCCGTCGGCCCGCTGCTGATCACCGGCTCCCGCCGGGCCGGCAAGACCTCCCTCATCGAGGACCTGCGCCGGCTGCACAACCCCACCACCGGTGCGCTGCTTGAGCCCGCCGACTGGCCGGTGCCCCGACTGTTCCCGGTCCTGGTCAGCGGACAGTCCGCGGCCCACCCGGTGCGCAACGTCCTGCCGTTGATCGCCGCGGACGCCGAGTACCAGCTCAGCCGCCTCTACCCGCACCGCGGCCTGGCCCGGGCGTTGGAACTCTCCCAGTGGACGGGCGCGCAGGCGGGCCTCGTCACGGTGTTCGCCGCCTGGTGGGAACAGGTGCGCCGGGAGGTGTGGCCCGACGAACGGGTCAAGCCCCTGGTCATCATCGACGAGTGCCAGGAGCTGTTGCGCGGCTACCAGGACGACAACGGGGCGAAGCGCCAGGCCACCGGGGCGCTGCGGGACCTCAGCCAGCGCGGCGAGATCGCCCTGCTGTTCAGCGGCTCCTGCACCTACGCGCAGTTGCAGGAACTGCTGAAGGGCACCCCCATCGGCACCGACATGCCCCGCCCGCTGCCCATCGGACTGTTGGACCCGATGGCGGCCATGCAGGTCATCCACCAGGGCTTCCACGACGACCGGGACGGCTTCGGCGTCGAGGTGCTGGACCGGTCGGCGATCACCGCGTACGAGGCCACCCTCGGCCACCCCTACCACCTGCACCTCCTCGGCGAGGCCCTGGCGGAACTCCTGGGGGCCCGGGGCCGGCGGGTGGTCGACCCGGGGCTGGTCGAGGAGGCGGTGCGCGGGGTCGTCACCGGCGAGGGAGCCGTGACCGGGCTGCTCGACCAGTACGACGCGCAGGAGAAGGTGCCGCCGCTGCTGTTCGAGGTCGCCGACCGGCTCAAGGACAGCCGCCTGGAGGGCGACGTCAAGGCGGGCTGGAGCAACGCCAAGGTGGACGAGCTCACCGACTACATCGACCTGGGGCTGCTGCGCCGCAAGGACGCCAGCCTCGCCTGGGTCAACCCGATCGTGGAGCGCTGGTTCGACGGGGGCCGCCACCAGGAGTCCGTGGAGCAGGACCCGCAGCGGGCGATGCTGGAACGGGAGGCCCTCCAGGTCCTCGGCACGGACCAGCGCGGCGGCCACCCCGTCGCCCGGGTCCGGGACGCGCACGGCCGGAAGTACCGGGGGACGTTCCTGCGCGAGGGCGACCCGGGGGCCACCGTCGACCGGTTCGCCGAGGCCGCGCGGACCGTCACCGCACTGCCCCGGCACTGGCGGGCCTGCGGACGGTGGCTGCTCCAGGAGGACGTCGGCGGCCGGACCTTCGACCGCTTCCTCAACCCCGACGAGCCCGTCGCCCCCGAGCAGGCCGTCCGCTGGATCGTCGACGCCTGCGTGGCGCTGGAGGCGGTGCACCGGGGCTGGGGCATTCCACACGGCGACGTCCACCCCGACCACCTGGCCCTCGTCGACGGCGAGGTGCGGATCACCGGCTGGGGCCACAGCGGCGCCGCCGACCCGGCCCGCCCCGGCGAGGTCCCGCACACCTGGGACTCCGTCTACTACGGTCCCCAGTGCGAACCGGGCGCACCCCGCACCCCGCAGCACGACACGGTGGCGCTGGCCGCGCTGCTCCACCAACTCCTGGAGCCGGAACGGCGCCTGCCCTGGACGACCGACCCCGCGGCACCCGACTCCACGACGAAGGTGCTGGTCCGCGGCGAGGTCGGCATGGTGCTCTTCGCCGTGCTCCAGGAGCCCCGCACCCCCTGGATCACCACCCCGGGCGCCCTCGCGGAGAAGCTGCGCGGCACCCTGCCCGCGGAACCCGACCCGGCGGCGCCCGCGGGCACGGTCACCGTCATCAACCAGAACAGCGCCACCAGCCGCGCCGAGCAGCGCCGCGCCCGCTACACCGGGCCGGTGGGCGCCGTGACGGGCGACGGCGCCCGGATCGACGTCGGCTCCGTCGGCGCCCCCGGCCCGCCCGCCGACCCCGAGACCCCACCCGATCCCTGACCCACCCGTGCAGCACCCACCCTCCAGGAGGCACCACCCATGGCAGACGTACAGAACACCTTCCAGGGCCCCGTCGGCAGCGTGTCCGGCGACGGCGCGAAGGTGAACATCGGCAACGTCGGCGACGGCACGGGCACCGTCAACGACGGCACCGCCCCCGCCGCCGCGGACGCCCCGACCCTGCTCGCCCTGATCGAGCAGCTGCGCACCGAGATCGCCGAGGTCCGGGCCCAGCTGCCCGAGCGGGACGCGACGGAACTCGACGCCGCGGTGGCCGAGTTGGCGGAGGAGGCCGGCCAGGAGGAGCCTCAGCGCAGCCGGCTGCGCCGCTTCGCCCGCAACGTCCGCGACATCCTCGCCGACGCGGGCGAAACGCTCGCCCCGTTCGGCACGGCGGTCGGCATCTACACCGCACTGGGCGGCTGACCCGGGTCACGCCTCCGGGTCAGGGCAGCACCACCGCACCCAACGGGCGCTGTCCGCCGGGCAGCCAGCGGGTCTCGCCCCGCGCCAGGTCCACGACGGTGACCCCGTCCCGGTACCCGGCGCGGGTGAACCCCGCGGTGACGTAGGCGGTGCGCCCGTCCCGGGACACCGTCACGTCCTCGTGGGGCCCGTCGAGCGGCACGAGCCGTTCGGTGCCGTCCGGCGCGCGGATCGTCAGCGAAGGCCCGCCCGTCGCTTCGCCCACCGGACCGGTGCCCACCACGAGCAGCGTCCCGTCGGCGGTGAGGGCGGCGCCGTGCTGGTGGGTGTCGGCGGTCATCCGCTCGACGGTGACCCGCCCGGTCCGGGGGTCGAGCACCGCGAGCCGTTCGCCCTCGAAGGGCAGCAGCAGCCGCCCGTCGTCCCGGACCGCCGCGTAGTGCGGCTTCAGCCAGGAGCCGAGGCCGCCCTCGGTGCCGTAGGGCGCGACCTCGAAGCGGCGGGTCGTCAGGGTGTCGGTGCGCACGGCGGTCACGTCGAACGAGTCGTGGTTGGTCGCGTACACCGCGGAGCCGTCCCGGGCCACGTCCACGTCGAAGGGCCGACGCCCCACCGGCACCACGTCGGTGACCTCGCGCTCCGCAGTGTCGATCACCTCCAGGACGCCCGGTCCGTCGGGCACGTTGACCCCGACGTACAGCCGCCGCCCGTCCGGGGCCAGGGCGATGCCCATGCCGCCCCCGCGGTACTCGCCGTCCGTCACCGGCCCGGTCGGGGTGCGGTACGGGATGCGGCCGAGGTTCTTGCGGGTCCGGGTGTCGACGACCGCGACGCCCTCGGCGGTGGCCACCCAGGCCCGGCCGTCCGCCCCGAGCGCGAGTCCGTACGGGGCGGTGCCGACCCGGACGGAGGCGAAGGGGCCGTCCTCGGGGTGCAGGAACGTGACGGTGTCCGCGCCGAAGTCCGCGACGAGCAGCGTCCCGGACGGGGTGGTGACCCCGGGCGCGGAATCCTTCGGCGCGGGTCCGTTCGCGGCGCCCGGTGCCTCGGAGGCCGTGGGGCGGGAGGGGGCGGCTCCGCCGTCCGCCGCCTGGGCGCAGCCGCCGAGCAGCACGCCGACCACCAGCACTGCCACCGTCGTGTACCTGGCGCGCATCGTTCACTCCTGTCGTGGGCCGTGGCTCATGGGTGCCACCTCCCACCCTGCCTCCCGGGGCGGGCCCCCGGATCAGCGGCCCGGCTCCCGAAGACCCACCGCCCGGTGGACCCGGGTGTCGCCCGATCGGCCGATGCGCCGCGTGTCCCGGTGGGCGTGCGCCGTGGTTGCCCGCGCAGTCCCCCGCGCCCCTGAGGTGCGTCCCGGTGGGTGTGCGTTGTCCGGTGGGCGTGCGTCCCGCGTTCGCGCAGTTCCCCGCGCCCCTGTCGGGTGCGGTGTCCCGTGCGGGTGCGTCGTGGTTGCCCGCGCAGTTCCCCGCGCCCCTGGGGTGCGCCCCTGCCGGGGTGCGCTGCCCAGCGGGAGTGGGTCGGGCCCCGATAGGGGCGCGGGGAACTGCGCACAACCACCGCGCACCCGCACGGAACGCTGAACCCGCACCGGGACGTACCGATAGGGGCGCGGGGAACTGCGCGGCAGCTCAGCGCACCTGGAGCGGACAGCGCACGCCCACCGGGACGTACCGACAGGGGCGCGGGGAACGGCGCGAGCAACCCCATCGCACCCGCACGGGACACCGCGCCCCGACAGACCGGCTAACCCACGGGAGTGACGCCCGGCCGGTCGGACACCAGCGCCCAGATGATGAAGACGTCGATGGCGATGACGACAACCGCCCAGACCGGGTAGTAGGGCAGGAACAGGAACTGCGCGACCAGGCTCAACGACGCCAGCACGATACCGACGAGCCGGGCCCAGTTCGCGTTGCTGAGCAGACCCCACCCCGTCACCGCCGCGATGACGCCGAGCACGAGCAGCACCCACCCCCAACCGGTGAGGTTGATGTCGTACACGTACGAGCCCACCCGCTCGTACACGTCGTCCTCGGCGATCGCGGAGATCCCCTGGAGGATCGCCAGGACCCCGTTGCACAGCAGCAGCACCCCGGCGAACAGCACCCCGCCGGCGACCCATCCACCGTGCGGATCGGGCGCGGGAGCCCGCCCGTGGTCCCAGGGGGTGCCCCCGGCGCCCTGCGGTCGGCCCGCGTCCCCCGCGGGCGGAGGCGTGTCGTGGCTCATGGGAGACCCTTTCCTCGTGCGGAACCTCGGGTTCCAACGTGGTCCGGTCCGCTGCGCACCGCCACACGGGCGACGCCGATCGGGTGACCCCCGGCCGCCGGCACCGACCCCGGTCGGGACGGCCCCGCACCCGCCTAGGGTCCCGCGAGGAACCCGACCACTGCGAGGGCGAACAGCAGCCCGAGGCCCAGCCCGACCAGTACGCCCGTCGTCGGCCAGGACCACAGGACCAGGGCGAGCGCCGCCGCCCCCACCAGCCCCCAGCCCAGCGCCACCCGGTACCGCCGCACCCAGGGGCCCACCGGCCCCGACCGGAACCCGGCCCGGTCGGCGAGCCCCCGGGCCGCGCCGATCCCGTCCGCCCACACCTCCCGGACGAACCGGGCCCGTCGTCCGCCCCCGGTGACCCACGCGGCGAAGGCGACGACCACGCCCAGCGCCGCCACCACCCGCACCGACGACCGCAGGAACCGCACCAGCGCGTCGTACACCGACCCGGCGGCGCCCTGCGACACGTGGGCGGGCAGCGCGTCGAGGTAGAGCGCGCGGAAGACGGTGAGTCCGACGCCGAGGACCGCCACCGCGAACGCCACGCCCAGCGCCCCGGCGACCAGGGCCCGCCGGCGCCGCCGGGCCAACAGCACCCCGCCCGCGACCAGGACCGCCGCGATCACGGGCAGCCAGTCGCCCGCCACCTGGAGCACCCGGAACCAGACGCGGACCTTCCCGATGTCCTCGGAGCGGGCCACCGTCAGCTCGGTGTGCACCTCGGGGATCTTCCCGGCGACGGTGAGCCCGTCGGCGACGAGCCGCTGCTTGACGCGGTCCACGACCGGACCGAGGTCCACCGTCACGGCGTCGTCGGTCAGGTGGACGGCTCCGCCCCCGCTGCCGGTGAGCGCCTTGTCCACGGAGTCGTGGGCGCGCCGGTTCGCCTCGGTCCACACCTGGGCGAACGCGTCCGACCGCGCCACGGCGAGCGCCTTGTCGTGGACGAAGCTCTGCACGGCCCCCTCCAGCGCGCCGCCGAGCCGACCGAGGGCCTTCTCCAGCCGGGGCCGGTCGGCGGGGGCGGCCTCCGACAGCAGGGCGGTCAGGTCGAGGTGGTCCATCAGTGCGGTGGTGACCCGGTCGGCCACCGCCTCCTGGACGTCCGGGTCGGAGGCGAGCGGGGCGACGGTGGCCACGTAGCGGTCGGTGTTCCCGACCTCGTCGGCGGCCCAGGAGGACAGGACGGACAGCGGTGCGAGCACGCAGCCGACGGTGATCAGCAGCGCGGCGAAGAAACTCCGGACCCGGTGGTGCCGGTCCTCGCCCCGGCCCGCCTCCAGCGCCGCCACCCGGGCCCGCAGCGCGTCGAGTTGAGCACCGTCACCGTCACCGTGGGGGGCGTCCGCGCCGTGCGGGCGGGTGTGCGCGTCACTGCGCCCGCCCCCGCCGGCGTGCGCGCCCCCGCCACCGTCGCCGTGCCCGGGGGTGTGGTCCCCGGGCCCCTCTCCACTGGCCATGGGCCCTCCTCGCCGTGCGGGCCGGCCCCTGGCTGTTCGGGGACACGCCTGTGCCCGTCAGGCTCACGCGCGCGGCGGCGCCCCGCGACCCGGCCCGGCCCGACCGGGTGACCGGAACTTCACAGCCGTGTCACAAGCGGACCCGTCGCCCGCGGGATCTTGCCTGACACTTCCTCCACCAGGTACCTTGCATTGCATGGAACAAGGCGAGGCAAGCACGGAGTCGGTCGACGGAAAGGTGGTGAGCCAACTGCGCAAGGGCGTACTGGAGTACTGCGTCCTCGCCCAACTGCGCGACGGGCCCCGCTACGGCGTCGAACTGCTCGACGGCCTCTCCTCGGTCAAGGTCATGACGACCAGCCAGGGCACCATCTACCCGCTGCTCACCCGCCTCCGCCGCGACCGGTCGGTGGACACCTTCCTGCGCGAGTCACCCAGCGGGCCCGCGCGCCGCTACTACACCCTGACCGCGACCGGACGCGCGGCCCTCGCGGAGTTCACCGCGAGCTGGCCGCCCTTCCGCGAAGCCGTCGACCACTTCATCACCTCCGGGGGGACCCACTCATGAACGCCGTACCGACGACCCTCGACCACCCGCTCGTCCGCGCCTACCTCGACGCCCTCGACCGGGAGTGCGCCTCCCTGTCCGCCGCGCGGCGCAACGAACTGATCGCGGACCTCAGCGAGCACATCACCGTCTCCGTCGGCCACCCGGCCACCGACGCCGAGGTCAAGCAGGTGCTCGACGCCCTCGGCGACCCCCGCACCGTCGCGACGGCGGCCCTCGCGGAGGAGCCGGCCCCGGCGGCCCGACCGGACGGCGCGGCGGCCACGACCTCCAGGGTCCGGACCAAGCGCCTGCTGATCCTGCTCGCCCTCACCGGCGTGCTCACCGCGGGCAACCTGGCCCTCGGCGGGGTCGCCGTCCTCGTCGGAGTCGTCCTGCTGTGGCGCGCGTCCGAGTGGCAGAACTCCGAGAAGGCGATCGGTACGGCCGCCGTCCTCGCCACTCCGGTCATCCTGTTCGGCATGGCCGGCCTCTCCGCGTTCGGCCGGCTCGACGTCATGACCATCATGGCCACCGCGGCCGCCGCGCTGAGCGTCCCCACCCTGGGCAGCCTGTACCTGTGGCAGAAGGCGCGTCCGGCGGCGACCGCCTGAGCCGCACTCAGGCCGAGGGGCGTACGGTCCTCTTCGCCAGTTCGTACGCGGTGCGCATCCCCGCCCCGGCGTCCGCGGTCCCCCAGAGGTGGACGATGACGACCCCCTCGCCGGAACCCACCGCGAACGCCCGCGACTTCTGCGGCAGCGCCGTCCCCGCCTGGTCCTCCTCGGTGTACACGACCTCCGCACCCGTGAACTCACCGGCCTCGACCCCGGCGTACTCGGCCCGCGCGAGCCTGATCACGAAGTCCTCCACGAACGCCCGCAGGGCCCGCTCCGGATCGTCACCGGACCGTCCGCCCGCCCACACGCGCAGGAGTCCGGGGGTCGTCGTCCCTTCGACCTCGCAGACCAGGGAGAACGAGACCTTCGGGTCCTGCGACGCGCCGGTGGCCCCCGCTTCCCACCCCCGGGCCACGTCGAACGACACCGGCAGCGCACAGGCCGACCCCGCGCCCCCGACCGCGCCGCCCCCGCTCCCGTCCCCGTCCTCGTCGCCGTTCGCGTCCACGGAAGCGCTCCGTCCACCGGGCTCCGACGACTTCTCCGTCACGGTGGTGCTGGTGCAGCCCGCGAGCAGCACGCTCAGCAGGATGAGCGGAGCCGCACCCCGGACGCCACGTCTCGCCGTCCTCGCCATGTCGTCGTCCCCCTGTGTTGCCCGTGTGAGTGAGGTGATCGATGAGAAGGACGCACGTTCCACGGACCCGGTTCGGGTACCGGCCGGGTCCCTGAGCGGCGGGTGGCGCGGGTGGCGCGGGTGGCGCGCGGGTGGTCAGCCCGCCGGGTAGAAGACGAACAGCGTGCAGCCCGTCTCCGTCTGCGGGACGTGCCAGGAGCCCGCGGGGGCGTGGATGAAGGAGCCGGCGGGGTAGTCACGGGCACCGTCGTTGAAGACCCCGGAGACCACGAAGACCTCCTCGGGCCCGGGGTCGTGGACGTCGATCCCCTCCCAGCAACTGTGCGGATCCATCTCCAACACCTGGGCGCTCGCTCCGTCGTCCCCGCGCCACAACGGGCGCTGCCGGATGCCCGGGAAGAGCTCCCGCACCGGCGCGTCCTGGACGTCGGCCCACACGTAACCGGGCTGGTTCTGTTCTGTCGTCATGGGAACCAGCCTGGCGGCCGGCCACACCCCCCACGAGTGTCAGGATCGACACCCCGGGGTACTTTCCTGCCATGCATCGAGTGGCGGCGCTCGTCCACCCACCACAGTCGACCTTCGAACTCGCCTGCGCGGCCGAGGTGTTCGGCATCCAGCGGCGTGAACTGCCGGTGCGGTACGACTTCGGCGTGTGCACGGAGCACCCCGGCCCGATCCCCACCCGCGCCGGGTACGACATGCTCGTGACGGACGGGCTGGAGGCGCTGGAACGGGCGGACACCGTGGTCGTCCCCGGTTGGCCGCCCGCCCGGGAACCGCCCTCGCCCGCGGTCGTCACCGCCCTGCTCCGGGCGCACGCCCGCGGGGTGCGGATGGTCAGCATCTGCTCCGGTGCCCTCGCGCTGGCGTCCGCCGGGCTGCTGGACCGGCGCCGCGCGACCACCCACTGGGCGCTGGCCGCGGAGTTCGCCGCGCGCTTCCCGGCCGTCCGCTTCGACCCCGACGTGCTGTACGTGGACCACGGCGACGTGGCCACCAGCGCGGGCGCCGGCGCCGGCATCGACCTGTGCCTGCACCTCGTCCGCGGCGACCAGGGTGCCCGCTACGCCGCACAGGTCGCACGGAACATGGTCATGCCGCCCCATCGCGAGGGCGGGCAACTCCAGTACGCGGGCCCGCCGCACCCCACCCAGATCGACGGCACGCTCGCCCCGCTGCTGGAGTGGGCCGCCGAACGGCTCGGCGAACCGGTGACCCTCGACGCCATGGCCGCGCACGCGGGCGTATCGGCGCGCACCCTCGCCCGGCGGTTCGCCGACCAACTCGGCACCAGCCCGGGACGCTGGCTGCTGGCCCAACGGATCACCGCGGCCCGTGAGCTGCTGGAGGGCTCCGACCTGCCGTTGGACGCGGTCGCCCGCCGCACCGGCCTCTCCTCGCCCGCCAACCTCCGCCGACGCTTCCGCAACGTCCTCGGCACCACCCCGGGCGCCTACCGCCGGGCGTTCCGCACCGATCCGCCCCCGCGGACGTCCACGGGCCCTCACCGACCGCCGTCGGCGTAGCCGAGGGCCGACTCCCCGAGCAGGGGGACGCACTCCGGAGCGAGCCGCGGCAGCAGCGGCAGCGCGTACCGCCAGTGTTCGCCCGCCAGCACCCGGCGCACCAGTCGGCGGGCCTCGTCCACGTCGCGGGAGCGATCCGTACCGAGTGCGTCGGCGAGTGCGAGGAAGCGCAGTACGGAGACGTGCTGCGGAGTCCGTCCGTCCGCGGCGGGGACGGTCACCGTGACTCCCGCGAGGTAGGTCGCCACCGCGGCGAGGGCCGCCGCGCGGGCCCGGGCGGACCCCGCCCGCCCGGCCGTGGCGAGCGCCCCGGGGACATCGCCCCGCACGGCGTGCAGAACGGCCCATTCGGCGAGGGGCAGTACGCCTTCGGGCAGCGGCGTACGGGTCACGTACTCCTCCCAGCGGACGAGCCGGTCCCCCAGCACGGGCAGCCCGGGGTCGATCCGGAGACCGCCCCCGCCGTCGCCCCGGCCGGCGTCGAGCAGTGCGTGCAGCAGGACGGCGTGCAGGTCCCAGCCGAGGACGTCCTCGTCGGGACGGGCACACAGGGCCCGGAGCGCCGCGAGCAGACGGGCACCGGGGCGACGCGGATCGGGCAGGGCGAGCAGCAGCCCCAGCACCCGGGGCAGATGCCGTTCCCGACCCGGTAGGCGGGCCGTCCCGCCCACCCCCGCGAGCTGTTCCTCAACGATCCCCGCGGCGACCTCGGGGTCGTGCGCGGCGAGGCCCACGGCCACGGCGGCCCGCGCCCGCTCGCCCTGCTGACGCTCCCGACCCGTCGCGCCGTCCCCGCCGGCCCACCGCACCGCGGGCCCGACGAGCCCGGCATGCGCGAACGCCTGGGCGACGAGGCCGCGTACGGCAGGATCGGACAGGTCGGCGGCCGCCCGGGCGGCTTCCTGCGCGTACTGCACGGCCTCGGCGCGGTACTGCCCCGCCGCGCAGCCCATCGACACGAGGGCCAGGGAACCCGCCTGCTCGGCGGCCTCGCCCGAGCGCCCCACGAGCCGTGCCGCCGTCTCGGCGTGACCGGTCGTGGCGAGCGCCTGGGCCAGCGGAAGCCCCCACCCCCCGGTGCCGACCGGGGCCGCCCGCCCCTCCCAGCGCTCGAAGGCCGCCGTCAGCAGCTGACGGCCGCGCAGCGGATGGACCGCCAACGCGTCCTCGACGGCCTGGAACTCTTCCACCTCCGGGGTGTTGGCCCCTTCGGTGGACGCGGCGGCCGTCCGTTCGCGCACCACGGTGCGGGCCTGCTCCCGGACGTCCTCACCGAGCACGTCCCGGCGCAGCTCCTCCGGGACCGCGTCCAAAAGCCCGGCGGCCTTCGTCGTCTGCCCCACCTTGTACAGGGCGTGGACGACACGGGCCAGCGTGGTGGACAGTTCCAGGTCCAGGTGGGCGCGGTCGGCGGGGGAGAGGGCGCCGGGGTCGGCGAGGGCTGCGCGCAGCGCGCGCTCCGCGGACAGGGCCAGCTTCTCGGCCCTCGCCCGCCGGGTCGACAGCAGCGCAGCCGCGCCGAGCGCGAGCAGGTCGACGTGCGTCACGTCCGAAGCGGGAGTGAGGCCGGCACAGTAGACCTCGATCCGCTGCCGGATCGCGGCGGCGCCCAGGCCCACTTGGTCCCGTACGGGTTCCAGGTCACAGAAGTCCGCGACGCGCGCGCGGATCACCTTGTCACTGTCCGGGACCTCCGCGGCCAGCTCGCCCCAGATCTCCATGGCCTCGGCGCGTTCATGGGGCCCCATCACGCTCAGCGACTCCGCGTACTCTGCCACTCCGACCAGCCAGCTGACGTCCCGCGGGTCGCCCAGGGCCTTCGCGGCCCGCACCCGGTGCCCCCACCCCACCGCCTCGCAGGACAGGACGGCACGCAGCACGGCGTCGCCGAACTGGCGTTGACCGCAGGCGCGGAGCACGAGGCCCGCCTCTGCCAACGCCTCCAGGTCGGCGTCCGACTCCGCGATTTGCGGTACGTCCGCCACGGCCCGTTCCGCCAGCTCCGCCGCCTCGCGCGCCACGTCCGCCGCCTTCCCACGGGCGGGCAGCACCGCGGCCACGTGGGCCAGTCGCACCGCCCTGGCCGCCTCCCGCGCCGGTGACCGGGCCAGGGCGCGGGCCCGGTCGACGTCCCCGGCGAGCGCGAACAGCCGGGGGAACTCCCTCGGTACGGGGCGGGCCCGCTGGGTGAGCACGGTCCGGGCGAACGAGACCCGTGCGGCCACCCCGAGGCCGTCACTTCCGTCCGTCGCGAGGTCCAGCTGCGCGAGCGCCTCGTCGGCCAGTCCCTCCGCCACCATCCGCAGGTGTCGGTGCGGATCGAGTACGTACCGTTCGACGCGTTCCGGGTCGCCGCGCAGCAGCCGCGGATGGTGCGACAGCAGGTAGCGGGGCGCGGAGGGTGGCCAGGCCCGTGCCCGCCAGGAGTCCGCCCAGCGGTGCAGCAGCCCGGCGCACCGTGCGAGCAGCTCCTGACCGCTCTCTTCGCGCGCCACGCGCACCCACTCGGCGCCCCCGAGGGCACGACTCCCCACGTCCAGGTCCTCCGGGACGAGACAGCGGCCCGCGTCTCCGGTCAGCAGCTGCTCGACCGCGGAGCACTCGACGTCCGTCAGCTCCGCCAGGTCCGAGGCGGACAGGCCCGCCCCTGCGGTGGCGAGCAGTCCGACGACGGTGCGTCCCAATTCGGTCGCGCGCAGGAGGGCCAGTTCTTCCCGTGCGACTGCTGCGGTGTCCCTGGCGTGCGGGGAGGGGGCGAGCGCGCGCACGACGTCCGCCCCGCGCAGGGGATGGTCGGACGGGACGTCGACGGGTGGCTCGACGGCCGGACGGCTCGACACGATGACGCGGAGGGTGCGCTTCCCGCTGGGCCGGTCGTCCCCCAACGGCCGGTGCGGCGAAGCGTGGGGGAGGAGGGCGGCGATGCTGGGCCCGACCGCCTCTTGCCCCGACCCCGCTCCGTGCCAGACGAGGTCCTGGTCCAGCCCGTCCACCACGACCAGGAGCCTCCGCCCGCGCCTGGCCGAGCGGCGAGCCGCGGCTTGGAAGAGCCTCTGGAGCGTTGCGGGCGGGACGTCTTCCGGTGTGCGCGGCATCTTCCGCTTCAGCAGGTGCATCAACTGGCGCACCATCGAGCCCACGAAGTGGCGGGACCGGTTCCGCTCCCCGGCCCGGGAGACGAAGTAGCCCACCACATCGGCGTTCGCGGGCGGCGCCAGCAGGAACCGGGTCAGCAGGACCGAGACACCGGCCCGTGGCGGGGCCTGCCACCAGAGGTAGGTGGGCGCCTCGTCCGTGGTGTCGAAGAAGTCTTCCATCACGGCGACTTCGTCCTTGCGGTCGCGCAGGGCACGTCCCGTGTGGTCCTCGGCCCCGTAGGGAGCCATTGCCCGACGCTGTTCGCCGCGTCCCTCCGCGGTGCCGCGCTGGTCCTCGCCCTCCCGCTGCGCCGCCCGGAGGACCTGCCGCCACGTCTCGTCGAACTCCGCCGGCTCCCCGACTGCTCGGCTCAGGAACACCACCAGCCGCTCGGCTTTCACGGTGTTGTCCCGCCGGGGGGCCGTCTCGCCCCCGAACCAGCGCTTGACCGTCTCCACGGAGACGCCCGCCGCAGCCGCGCACGCGGTGAAGTCGTCCTTCCTCGCCTTCGTCTTGTCCCGTTCCCGCAGTTCCGTCAGCATCCGACCGAACTCGGCGCGCGCGGGCTTCGCGAACGTCACTCCCATCACCTCCACTGGCATATGCCACAGCTACTCGAAACCCACCCTGACCTGGGTCAATGTGTTGCCTCAACGGGGTACCTGCGCGGTCGTCCGGGTCCCGCCAAAGTGGCATCACCGCCCGGCAGTCGAACGGCCCGGGCAGTCACCGGAAGGACGACCCGTGCCCGTACTCCCCGCCCTCCTCGATGCCGCGACCCTGGCCGCCGCCGGGGCCACGACCTACACCGCGGTCCTCGCCACCGTCGCGCTCACCTCGGTCCTGGCCCGTACCCCGGAGCGCCGCCGGGACGCCCGGGCCACGTTGACCATCCTGCTCAGGCGCCGCCCGCCGAGGTGAGCGGCGCGCGGGGCACCGTCCCCCTGCGGGAGCGAACTGCCCCTGTCCCAAGCGCTCTTGGGGCAGGGGTGGCGATCAAGCCAAGTCGCTGCGCGCCCTTCCTCTCACTGCTACCGTCTCATCGGTCACCGTATGTGGTCGCCGATGAGAGTGGTAGCCGGATCTTGCGTGCAGTGTCTGCTCCGAGTGAGCGACGACGTCCCTCCTGGGACCCCCGGCACCAGCCCTGCGTGCCCGTCGTCTCCCTCGAAGGCGAGGTCGCAGACCTGTCACTGGTGGAAGTCCTGGCCCGTGCAGAGAAGTTGAGCACCCTCGCCTGTGCGACCCCCGGCGAGGGGGTCGCCCTCATCGAGTACCTGCTGGCGATCTGCTTCGCCTCCCAGACCCTCCCCTCGTCACCCGAGGAGTGGAGGGTCCGGGTCGCCGAGGAACACCCGCTGGACGACGTCACGGAATGGCTGACCAGCGAACCCGCCGACGACTGGGACCTGTTCCATCCGGAGCGCCCGCTCGGGCAGAACAGTCAATTGGCACACCAGCTCGACGAAAACGGCACCGGGCCCGCGCAACTCGTCCTCGAACGGGCGGGCGACTACTGCCAGTTCTTCGACCACCACCACCTCGAACACGCCGAGCCGCTGCCCGCCGCCGCTGCCTTCCGGGCCCTGCTGTCCCAGCACGTCTACGGACTGGCGGGCCGGGCCCGGGTCTCCGGCAAGTCGCTCGGCGCCACCCTGACCAACCTCGCCGCGGGACGCCTCCAGGGACGCATCCGGGTCGTGGTCCAGGGCCGCACCCTCGGCGACACCCTCCGGCTGAACCTCTACCCCGCGGCCGGCGGAAGGACGGGGCACTTCAACCGGTCGTGGACGTCGGCGGAGAACCCCCGCCGGGGGTTCCGTACGAAGCCGGTGGGCCGGGCCACGTCCGGACCGGCCGACCTGCACAGCTACCTCGGGCGCTCGGTGCTGCTGCGCCCCGTGCCGGCGGCGCCCGGCGAACCCGTCCACGTCGACCGGGTGCTGATCGGAGCCGGTGAACTCCTCGCCCTCGACCCGGAGCGCGACCTGGAGGACGCCGTCCCCAGCACGATCACGCTGAACGGTCACCGCAAGCCGCTCTGGCCCTCGCCGACCCGCGCCCTGTGGCGCGAGGCGCACGCCCTCTACAGTGCGGCCACCCAGGAGACGACGGGCCTGTTCGGACGGCTGCGGCACCTCCGCTTCCCGGACGACGGGGACGGTCCGCCCTGCATGCTGTGGGCCGTCGGACTCATCGCCAACAAGACCGTGGCGGCCACCTGGACGGAGGGCCACTTCCCGTACGCCCCGAGCCAGGGGGAGGCGCTCTGCGAGGCGTCCCGTCGCGGCTCGGCCATCGCCGACTACCTGGCCCGGGCCCTGGAACGGTCCGCGTACGCGGCCTGGAAGGTCGCCTACCCCAACCCGAAACCCGCCGACCGGGCCGCTCAGATGGCCCGGTTCGACGCCCGGCGGGAGTTCTGGCCCGCGGCGAAGGGCCCGTTCCTGCTCCTGCTCGACGAGACGGCCCGCGGGAGTGACGTGCCGACCGTCCTGCGCGACTACGCCGGCGACCTCCGCTCCAGCGCCGCGGACTTCCTCCGGCACCGGCTGGACGCCTTGCCGCACGACAGCAAGGGGCTGCTCGCCCGGGCCCGCGCCGAACACCGCTTCCGGGCGGACCTGGCCGATGCGAAGGCCCCCGCCGAACTCCGGGAAGAGAGGTAGAGATGTCGGAACGCAGGCACCCCGCCCCGGACGGGCGGCCCAGCGAACAGCTCACGGCCTGGCTGATGAGCCTCGTGCGCAACCGCGAGTACGGGATGCTCGCCGAACTGCGGCGCACCAAGCCCACCGACTCCCACGTCCGTGCCGGCTGGTACGCCCCGACGAGGGAACAGCGCGAGACCTACGAGAGGGTCGCGTTCCTCTTCAGCCTCTACCACCAGGGCGCCTCCGCGCCGCTGCTCGGGAAGGGGAGCCTCGGTACCGCGGCGCGCAGGATCGGGGACGGCGCGGGGCGCGGCCCCGACAACCCCGGTGCGCAGCGCCTGCTGTCCCGGGTGGTCGCGAGCCGCCGCGTGCCCTGGCGCCACCTCCAGCACACGATCACCCGGCTGCGGGCCTGCGACCAGCCGCCGCCCTCCTGGACCAGGCTCACCGACGACCTGATCCGCTGGCACGACCGCAAGGCGCGGATCGCCTACGAGTGGACGGTGGAGTTCCACCAACCGCCCACCCACCACCGTGGCGCGACGCCCCGCCGAAGCGCGGGCGGCGAACGCGACGGAACGCACCCGCAGTCGACGCAGAAGGAAGCGAGCACGTGACCGAGGCCGCCCCGCGAAGTCAGTTCCTCTCCCTGCACGTGCTGGAGACGCTCGTCGCCGTGCTCCCGGTACGGGACGAGAACGGTTCACCGAAGAGCCTGGTCTACGGCGGCGTCGAACGGCACATGATCAGTAGCCAGGCCCGGCGCCGGGCCGAACGGGTGCACGCCCGGGACCGCGCCAACGCCGGGGTGGGGGCGCTGGCCGGACGGAGCACCGGACTGCGCACCCGTGAATGGGCGCTCATCGCCGCCAAGTCGCTGACGGACGACCACGGCTGGGACAAGGACGAGGCCGTCGTCACCGCCCGCGCGGTCATCGAGGCCACCGGCCTGAAGTTCGGCGACCCCGCCAAGAAGACCGTGGCCCATCTGACCAAGGTGCTCCTCTTCGCGCCGTCCGACGCCGGGACCCGGATCGCGACCCGCATCCACGAACACGCCGAGGAACTGCGGGCCTGGCGCGACGACTACCTGCGGGTCCAGGCCGAGAGCGGGAAGAAGACCGCCCGGCGGGGCACCCGGAAGAGCGACCCGGACCCGACCCCCGAGGAAGCGGGCGGCACCGCCGAGGCATCGCTGCCTGCCCTGCCGAAGCAGCACCGCGACGCCGTGCTGTTCGCCATCGCACCGCGCGACGCCATCGACATCGCGCTCTACGGTCGCTTCCTGGCGGAGATCGCGGACTCGCCGAACGTGGACGGCGCCGTGCAGAGCAGCCACGCCTTCACCGTCCAGGAGGCCGAGCAGGTCGACGACTTCTACGCGGCGGCGGACGACGCGAAGCTGCACCGCAAACGCAACGCGCTGGACTTCCTCGACTCCGCGGACGACGCCGGAGCCGGCATGACCGGCTACCAGTCGCTGATCTCCGGCACCTTCTACCGGCACGCCGTGCTGGACCGCGTCCAGTTGCTCACCAACCTCCGTGCGGCCGGCATGACCGAGTCCGAGGCGGCCGACGCCGCGGCGGACGCCGAGAAGGAGTTCGTCAACGCCTTCGTGGAGGCGTTCCCCGAGGCGAAGAAGAACTCGACGGCCTCCACCGGCTCGCTGCCCGCCCTGGTACTCGCCTTCGAGGGCGTACGCCCCTACAACTACGCCGCCGCCTTCCAACGCCCCATCGACGAGGGCCCCGTCAGGAAGAGCGAGGAGAGCCCCACCGGCACGGTCGGGGAGGGGCCCGCCGGTCCCGCGGCGGTCCGCAGACTGCTGGACCACCACGCCTTCGTCAGCGAGCGCCGCCCCGACCTGAGGACCGCCCGGGTCCTCACCTACGACCCGCAGATCGACGCCGTCCTCAAGGAGCACCTCGCAGCGGGCAGGGTCGACGTGACGTCCGTGACGGCGATCGAGGAACTGGCGCAGTGAACCACGTACTGCTCGTCCGGCTCGCCGCCCCGCTCCAGTCCTGGGGCGTCACCGGCCGGTTCTGGCAGCGCGACACCCACAGCCGGCCCACCAAGTCGGGCGTCATCGGACTGTGCGCCGCCGCGCTCGGCCTGCCGCGTGAAGCCCCGCCGGAGGATCCCGGTCACGACCCGCTCGGCGAACTCGCCCCGCTGTTCTTCGGCGTGCGCGCCGACCACCCCGGCAAACCGGTGCGCGACTACCACACCGTCGGCGCCGGCCGGTATCCGCTGCGCCCCCGCGACCTCGTCACCGACCACCGGCGCGCCGCGGCGGCGGCGTCGAGGGTGGACACGTCGACCGGAGAGACCTTCGGCCACCACGAGCTGGAGGACTGGTACGGGGCGCCGAAGCGGATCGCGTCCGACCCGGTCGCCGGCACGCTCGTCTCCGCCGAGGTGCGCCGGAACGCGATGATCACCGAGCGCTGGTACCTCGCCGACGCGACGTTCCTGGTGGGCCTCCAGCACTCCGACGCGGGGTGGTTGAACCGGATCGCCCACGCCCTGGAGCACCCGAAGCGGCTGCTGTGGCTCGGCCGGAAGTCCTGCCCGCCCTCGGGGCAGTTGGCCCTGGGCGTCCTGCCCGGCACGCTCGCCGAGGTCTTCGCACGGGTGGCGCTGCTCCCCCGTGACTCGGACGAGCCCCCGCGCACGGGTGCCGCCCGGCCGTGGGCCTGGATCGAGAGCGCGCGTCCGGTACCGGGGGCGGGCCCGATCATGGACCAGCCGGTGGGTTTCCCCGCCATGGGCCCGAAGCACGCCGCGCGCTGGGAGACCGGGGCCCGCATCACCATCGACCCGTCCGCACCCGATTGGGACATCATCCCGTGACCGCGCCCCCCGCCACGGCCGCCAGGTTCGTCGCCACCCAGACCCTGCTGACCCTGGACGCCAGGCATCCCTACGCCGCCAAGTCGCTGATCGACGCGCAGGACATGCACCGGACCGTGATGAGCGGCTTCCGGGGCTGGGTCGACGACGGCAGCCGCGACGCCCGCGCCCAGATGGGCGTCCTGTCGACCTGGACGCTGAATCTCCGCGAGGCCCGGCTCTCGCTCGTCGTCCAGTCCCAACTGCCGGGTGACTGGAGCCGGCTCCCGAGGGCGGCCCTCGTCACGGAACCCGAGATCCTGACGCTCGACCGCACCTTCACCGTGGGGGACCGGGCCGACTTCCGCACGGTGGTCAACCCCGTGCACAGCCGTCCCCCCGCTCCGGGGTCCCCCGAGAAGACCCGCGGCAAGCGGGTCGCGCACACCCGGCCGGACCATGTGAAGGCGTGGTTCGTCCGGCGCCTCCAACCACCCGGCGAACCCGCCGTCGCACCCGACGGCCTGACCCGGCTGGGCGCCGACGCCCCCGCCGAGCAACTGGCCGTCCGCATGCTCCCCCGGGTCTCCAGCCCCGGCCCGCACAAGGGCCTCCAACTCGCCCGAGCGGAGATCAAGGGGAGTCTCACCGTCACCGATCCGCAGGTGTTCGTGACCGCCCTCACCCGAGGAGTCGGCCACGCCCGCGCCTACAGCTGCGGACTGCTCCTGGTCCGCTGAACGGGGGCGGCGGGAGGCCCTTCGACGCCCCGGTCAGACCTTCTTGACGACGATCGTTTCCGGGACCAGCCTCTTCAGGTCATCCACGTCCGAGGTGAAGACGGTGACCTGCCCCTTCTGCTGCCGGGCGATGACGGCGAGCACCGAGTCGATCGCGTGTTTGTGACCGTGCAGCTTCGCGTCGGCCAGGAGCCGCCGGGCCTGGCGGGCCTCCTCCTTGCCGATGTCGGCGACGGTGAGCCGGGAGAGGACCCAGTCCCAGCGCTGTTCTGTCGTCCTTCCGTCGTATGCCTCGACCAGGGTCATCGGGGACGTCACCACCTCGGCCTCACCCCGGGCCGCGAGGTCGATCCAGGCGATCATCTTCCGGTCGCCGCGCATGGCCAGGGACAGGGCCTCGCAGTCGAGTACGAAGACGCGCAGTGGCCGCGGACGCTGTTCACCGGTCCGCTTCTTCACGCAGCTTCCTCGGCGCCGTGGCCTCCGGGGGCGCGGCGCTCGTGCTCGGCATCGAGGTCCTCCAGCTCCGCGAGTGCCGCGGTGTGCTCGTCCTCGGTCACCGGGCCGTGTTCCTCTTGCAGCCAGTCCGCCAGCTCCCGCAACCGGTCCCGGTCGCGTTTGAAGCGCAGCGCCTCCGAGACGTAGGCGGACAGGCCCCTCTCCGCCACCTCAGAGCGGATCTCGTCGAGGAGCTCCTCGGGGATCGTCACCGTCATCTTCTTGGTTGCCATATAAGGAACCATACTCCCCGTAGAGCTCCCCGTATCTCTCTGGAGGGCGGCGCTCGAAGGCTGTCGACTCCACACGAGAAGTGCTACCGTAATTCATGAGAGACATCAATAGCGCTTCTGACTCCACCCGGGAAGCACTTCAGCTGGACGTCACCGCGCTACGGGCCGAAACCCCGGGGTGCCGACAGGTCATCCACTTCAACAACGCGGGCTGCGGGCTGCTCGCCGCCCCTGTCCTCGAAACGATGGTCGACCATCTGAACCTCGAAGCGCAGATGGGCGGTTACGAGGCAGCGGCCACCCGGGCCGCCGAAGTCCGCGGGTTCTACCGGGAGACGGCCGCCCTCATCAACACCACCCCCGACAACATCGCCTTCGCCGGCAGCGCCACCCACGCCTACGCCAACGCCCTGTCGTCGATCCCGTTCGGGGCCGACGACGTCATCCTCACCACCCGCGACGACTTCGTCTCCAACCAGATCGCCTTCCTGTCCTTGCGCAAGCGGTTCGGCGTGCGCATCGTCCACGCGCCCGACACGCCCGAGGGCGGGGTGGACGTGGCGGCGATGGCCGCGCTGATGCGCACCCACCGCCCGCGCCTGGTGTCCGCCACCCATGTCCCCACCAACTCCGGCCTGGTCTCGCCGGTCGCCGACATCGGCCGCCACTGCCGCGAGTTGGACCTGCTCTACCTGGTCGACGCCTGCCAGTCGGTGGGACAACTCGTCATCGACGTGGAAGAGATCGGCTGCGACTTCCTCACCGCCACCTGCCGCAAGTTCCTCCGCGGCCCCCGCGGCTCCGGATTCCTCTACGTCTCCGACCGCGTCCTGCGCGCCGGCCACGAACCGCTGTTCATCGACATGCACGGCGCCCGCTGGACCGCACCGGGCGCCTACGAGCCCGTGCGGACGGCGGCCCGGTTCGAGGAGTGGGAGTTCCCCTACGCCACGGTCCTCGGCAGCGCCGCCGCCACCCGCTACGCCCGCGAGGTCGGCGTCGAAGCCATCGAGCAGCGCACCCCCGCGCTCGCCGCCCGGCTGCGCGCCCGGCTCGCACCCCTCCCCGGGGTGCGCCTGCTCGACCGCGGCCCGCGCCTCGCCGCGCTCGTCACCTTCGGCGTGGCGGACTGGCAGCCGGTGCCGTTCAAGGAGGCCATGGACGCCCGCGGCATCAACTCGGCCCTCAGCTACCGGGAGTTCGCGCAGTTCGACTTCGGGACCAAGGGCATCGAATGGTGCCTGCGACTGTCGCCGCACTACTACAACACCGAGGAGGAGGTCGACCACGTCGCCGACGCGGTCGCGGACCTCGTCGCCCGGGGCCGACGGTGACCGCCGCGCCCACCCGCGCCGCCGAGCCCTCCTGGGCCCACCGGGAAAGCCTCTGGCGCAACGGCGACTTCCTCAAGTTCTG
The DNA here is from genome assembly GCF_042871255.1 of Streptomyces sp. NPDC005955. Taxonomy (NCBI): domain Bacteria; kingdom Bacillati; phylum Actinomycetota; class Actinomycetes; order Kitasatosporales; family Streptomycetaceae; genus Streptomyces; species Streptomyces sp. NPDC005955. Next base: position 145,688 of record NZ_JBIAIF010000006.1, read on the forward strand.
GCTCGGCGAGACGCTCTCGCTGCTCGGCGCCCAGGTCACGAACCTCGCCCTGCCACTGACCGCGATCCTCGCCTTCGACGCCACCGACGAGCAGGTCGGCGTCCTGCGCTTCCTCCAACTCGTCCCGTACCTCGGTCTCGCCCTGGTCTTCGGGGTGTGGGTGGACCGGGCCCGGCGGCGGCGCATCATGCTCGGCGCCAACTCCGTCCGGATGGTCCTGCTGGCCCTCGTACCCGTCCTGTACTGGACCGACGCCCTCAGCCTGGCCACCCTGCTGGTGATCGCCTGCGCCGTCGGCGTCGCCTCGGTGCTGTTCGACGTCAGCTGGATGGCGTACGTACCCACGCTGGTGCGCGACCCCGCGCGGTACGTCGAAGCCGGCGCCAAGATGGGGATGAGTTCCTCGGCGGCCGACGTGGCGGGGCCCGGGCTCGCCGGTGTCCTGGTCAGCGCCCTGACCGCGCCCGTGGCACTGATCGTCGACGCGTTCTCCTACCTGGTGTCCCTGGTCTCGCTGCTGCTCATCCGCACCCCCGAACCCGAGCCCCGACCGACCGCCGCACGACGGCACCTGCCGACCGAACTCCGCGACGGCCTGCGCTGGGTGCTGAAGAACCCGGTCCTGCGGTCGCTGGCCCTGATCGGGTTCTGCTGCAACTTCTCCATGGTCACCGTGTGGACGATGTTCCTGCTGTACGGAACGCGCGACCTGCACCTGAGTTCGACGACCATCGGCGCCGTCTTCGCCACCGCCTCCGTGGGCGGACTGATCGGCGCGGCGGTCTCCGGGAAGGTCATCCGGCGCTTCCGGCTCGGTCTCGTCTACCTGGTCGCCCAGTCGGCCCTCCTCGTCGGCCCGCTGCTGATCGTCCTGGCCGCCGGACCCCGCCCGGTGATGGTGGGCATGTTCGTGCTCTCCTTCTTCACCACCTACCTCGGCCTCGGCGTCGCCGGAGTCGTCATCGTCAGCCTGCGCCAGGCCAGCACCCCGCAGTCGATGATGGGCCGGATGACGGCGGTCTTCCGCACCCTGCTGTTCGGCGGCGGCGCACTCGGCGGGCTGACCGCGGGCCTGCTCGCCGGCCGGATCGGCGCCCACGACGCGCTGACGGTGGCGGCGATCGGCTCCGCCGCCGTGCTGATCGCGCTCGTCCTGTCCCCCGTCAGCCGGCTCCGCGCCCTGCCGCAGGCACCGGAGGAACCGGCCCCGGCGGCAGGGCCGGTGTCCCGACCCGCCCGCTCCGCCGGCTAGTCCACCGGGACCGAGGCCCGTACGCGGTGCAGGTGCACGAGCACGTCGAAGGTGCGCCCCAGCGAGACGGGCAGCGGCTCGTTGGGGTACGAGCCCGGTACGACGAAGGTGGGCCGGGAGCCGGACAACCAGCCGCCGACGGCCGGATCGCGGCCCGCCTCGCGCAGATCGACGTAGTAGTCGTGGTGGCGGACCCGGTCGAGGGTGTGCTCGTTGCTGCCGGGAGCGGCGGGGCCGGTGGAGAACACCCCGTACTGCCCGGTCCGGTCGTCCATCGCCCGGTACTCACCGCGGTGGATCGTGGTGCCGACCGCCAGGTACTCGCGTCCCACCGACTCCCGTAGGAAGGCGCCCTGCACCTTCGGATGGGTCGCCGGGAAGGGCGTCTCGTAGCCGAGGTGGGCGTTGTGGGCGGAGACGAGCATCCGGTCCCCGGTCTGCCGCTGCCACCACACCGTGTTCTCGGCCATCGCCCGGTCGCGGTGCCGGTTGGACTCCGCCTCCTCGACGGGACCGTTGCCCAGGTGGGCGTACAGCTTCGTCACCTGCTGGACGACACGGGCCTCCTGGAGCACCCACGGGTCCACCGCACCCGCCCGTTCGAACAGTCGCAGGGCGGCCCGCGCATCGGCGTCGACGGCCCGGCGTTCGGCGAGCGGCTTGCCGGCCAGGGCCCGCATCCGTTCCCCCATGGAGTGCGGCAGGGCGAGCAGCGCGGCATACCGCTGCCGGAGTTCGGGCAGCAGCGCGGGACGGTGCTCGGCGGCCCAGGCGAAGAGACGCGCGTACTGTTCCCGCCCCACGTCGCCGATGTCGTTGCCCATGACGCGGACCTGCCGGTCGGGCGCGGCGGTGCGGTTGTACGCGCGCATCCAGGTGAAGAGGGCCAGGAACTCTTCGTTGCGCCAGTCCTCGAAGGAGAACTGGAACTCGTCGCGCATGATCTGCCGCAGATCGCCCTCGCCGGTCCTGACGTACGCGTCGAGGCGGGCGCCCGCCGACCAGTGCACCTCCAGGGAGAAGGTCCGGAAGCCGCTGCGCTCCACCAGGTGCTGGAAGAGACGGTGTTTGAGCTGGAACAACTCCTTCGAACCGTGGGTTGCTTCCCCCACGCCGACGATGTTCACGCCCCTGACCATGCGGGACAGGGCCGCCAGGTCCCCGCTCGGACCGCCCGGGGCGGCGGTGCGCAGCGGATGCGCCCGGCGTTCGATCCCGGCGACGACGGTCCGTTCGGCACGGTCACGGGCCCCGGGACGGTCGGCGGCGGCGGTGGCCGTCACGGCATCCGCGACGGCGGACGGGCCGGCGGCGGCAGGCGGGCCGGCGGCGACGGCGGGGGTCGCCGCGGCCAGGGTCGCGGCGGCCAGGGCGACGGCCGCGTACCGGACCGCCCGGCGCCCGGGGACGGCGCCGGACGAGCCGGCTCGGACGGTGATGATGGGATGGAACACAGGGCTGTCCCCTCGGTCGTGGGTACGGGATGCGAGCCGCCGGGCGTCCCCTCGCTTCCGGCGCTGCGCCTTCATCCTGTGCTCCGCCCCGACCGTCGAAAAAGCGGGACCTGCTTCACCGTGCGCTAAATTCTGCTCATGTCGGTGATCGCGGTGCTCGTGGCGGACGGAGTGCCGGGGCACCAACTGACCACACCGGGCATGGTGTTCCTCGCGGCCGCCCGCGCCCTGCGGCGGGCCGCCTACGACGTCCGGATCTGCTCGACCACCGGGACCGTCACCACCGGTGAACCGCCGCTCGACGTCACCACGCCCTGGGACCTCTCCGCCCTGCGCGACGCCGACACCGTCCTGGTCACCGGCCACGACGCCTTCCGCGAGCCGCCCCCGCCGTCGGTGGCCGACGCCCTGCGCGGGTGCGCGGACCGGGGCTGCCGCATCGGCGGGATCGGTACGGGCGTCTTCACCCTCGCCGCGGCCGGCCTCCTCGACGGCCGCCGGGCCACCACGTCCTGGCCGCACGTCACGGAACTGGCCGCGCTGCACCCCCGGGTCGACGTCGTGCCCGTGGGTTCCCCCTCGGTCGAGGACGGGCGGTTCATCACCTCGGGCGCGGTCTTCGGCGGGCTCGACCTCTGCGTCGACCTCGTGGAACGGGACCACGGGGTGCACACGGCCGCCGCGACGACCCGCCGGCTGATCATGCCCCTGTACGAGAAGGTCACCGACGACCAGGAGGAACTGGAACGCGAGATCGCGCACCGGACCGACATCGGGCCGACCCGCGCCTGGGCGGAGGCCAACCTCCACCGCCCGCTCACCCTGGACGACCTGGCGGCGCACGCGGGCCTCAGCGTCAGTAGCCTCACCCGTCACTTCCGGGCCCGGACGGGCCTCCCCCCGCTCCAGTACCTGCTCCGCGCACGGCTCCACCACGCGCAACTGCTCCTGGAGTCCACCGACACCCCGATCGAACAGATCGCGTCCCGGTCGGGCTTCGGCTCGCCCGCCAACCTCCGTCACCACTTCCACCGCCTCACGGGCACCAGCCCGCGGACGTACCGGACGGCGTTCCGCACGTTCACCGCGACGATGGCGATGAGCGGCCCCGCAGCGCAGACCCGTCCGACGCACCCGGACCCGACGTCGGCCCCGCACCCCGGGTCCTAGCGAAAACTTCCTCCCACCCGTGTTCAGGGAATCGCCTTGGCAGTCCGTAATACGCGTCATACACTTCTGGTGTGGCCAAGACAAGGATCAGCATCAGTCTGGAGAGCGCTCACGCCGAGCGCATTCGTGCCCATGCGGAACGGGCCGGCATGGACGTCTCCGCCTATCTCGTCAACGCGGCGACCCGGCAGATGGCCGAGGTGGAAGCGGCCGAAGCGCAGTTCGCCCGACTCGATGCGGTGATTGCGGCAGCCGAGTCGGAGGCCGCCGCGCTACCGCCCCTCGCGGAAGTGGTCGACGGCGACCTCACGGAGCAGGAGCGGAGAGAAGTGCAGGAGGCCCTGGGCCTGGTCTACGGCCCTGACGGCCCCGTCGCCCGCTCCGGTGACGCCGCGTGACGACGAGGGTGCCGGTGTACGACACCGGCATGTTGATCGCGCTCGCCGATCGCAAGGCGAAGGCGGTCCGTCTGCACGCGGGCCTCCAGGACGCGCCGCATCGAGCGCTCGTGCTCGGGCCGGTGCTGGCTCAGGTCTGGCGGCCCAACCCTGCCGTGGTGCACGCCCTCGCCGGGGTCATGAAGGAGTGCACGGTTCCGCAGGCCCGGAGCTCGGCCCCGGCCATGCGCCGCACCACCGCGGGGCAGACGGTCTGCATCCGGTGTGCCACCGGTCCCGACATCACCGAATGGCAGCGCATCGGAAGCTCCCTCGGCGCGGCAGAACTGCCCCCGAAGAAGCGCCCGGACGCGGTGGATGCGCTGGTGGCCCTGACTGCTGCCCGACACGGCAGCGCTGTGGTCTTCACCAGCGATCCAGCCGACCTCAGCGCCTATTTGAAGGCATTGGACGCCCAGGACGTGCACGTCGTGCAGATCTGAGAAACGTCGAAGGCCCCGCTGCGAGCAGCGGGGCCTTCGACGTTAGTGCCCGGTGAGGCACTGGCGGAGGATACGAGATGCGAACTCGTGAGGGGTTGGCCCCAACACGCTTTCCAACTGTGCGCACGGTCGTACGGGGTAGTTCACGGACGTCCATTCGGCAGCTCAAACGGGGTGCGCGGACCGCCATGAACGGCAGTGCTCTGCCGTGAACTGGACAACGACCAGGACAACGCACCAGCGGTCAGGTACGGGGGATGACCCCGACGAACTCGTTCCCCTTGTGATTGCTGATGATGAAGTCGAAGCCATGGCCCGCTGCGCAGGAAAGCTCCACGCTGACGTAGCCGCCCCTCGTCCCCAGTGGGCTGTCGTAGTCGTCCCGATCGGGGTGGACGGTGCCTGCCTCGTGGTCGCCGCCGGCCTTGGCTTGCTCTACTTCCTCAATTCCGCATGCTGGGCACTTGAGCTGCCACTGCATGCTCCACGAACCCGTGCTGCGCTGCACCGGGACGAGGGTTCCCTCGTGAGTCTGGGGCACGTCTTCCTCCAATGAGATCGGCCTGATCCATGACACATGACCTGGGGGTCCCACCGCATGAACTCTGTCCGATCTGGGAGTCCAGCCGGGGAGAGCGAAGAAGGGAAGGGGCCGTGCCGCAGGCTAGTCCTCGAAGCACGTACTTGCAGGGCTTTGAGTCTCTGCGCCAGAAGATCGAGGCGGGCGAGAACGCAGAGGGCCGGCCGTGCAAGGGGCCGGTTGGTATGTGACGGGGACCAGGGGCCGCCGCCCGCTGGTCGAGAAGGGACTGGGTATGCCCCAGCACTGTTACCAAGTCGTCAACCCCGCAGAGCAGTGATCAGAGCGGCGAGCGCCCCGACCAACCCAGCTACTGCCGTGATGGTCGACGCCCAGCGGTTGGCTCCCCGGACGCTGTCGTCTCCACGCTCCCCCACAGGTGAGTTGTCGGCACTCATCGAGCTGCTTCCTCCACTGCTTCATGGCCGTTCCAGCACGGCACTCGCCTAAGCCTGCGCCTGCCTCCCATCGAGGAGGGGGCGGGCTTCCTCGGGGGCAAGAGAACACGTCCGGCGCGGAGTTGACGACAGCCCCAGCTAAATCCGACGAAGTCCGGACAGCTAACGCGCAGGCCGCCTAGGGTTTCACCCCAACGACCGGACGCCACCGGACAATGCCGGACAGTCGCAGACAGGGGGAGACGTCGGATGAGCATCGCCGTTCGTTTGCAGGAGCTTCGGATACGGGCTGGTAACCCTTCGATCCGCGAGATCGAGCACCTCATAGCCAGGCAGAGTCGAGGGCGGACTATGGCCCAATCCACCATTCAGGAGAAAATCTCGGGCAAAAGCACTGCTAATCTGGCGCAGATTCTGTCGATCGTGGAGGCACTTGCTGAGCATGCACGCTTTAATGGTGCTCCCCTTCCGGGGCAGGAGACAGACCAAGGGGTCTGGCGAGAGCGAGTCACGGCGTCTCATAAGCAAGTCAGCCCCAAAGCCTTATTGCCAGCACCGTCGCCACAAGATAAGGGCGACGAAAACCCGTGGAACATTGCGGCTCTCATGCACGCCCAGATGTACGATCTAATTGAAATTGTGGAAAGCTCCCAGAACAGCCCTACTGAAACTTGGCTACCAAGTGTTATCGGGCCCATGCTTAAAGCTCAGATGTCTGTGTCCTCCTTTATGGAGCGTGCCTCACAGGACGACCCGCAAGCGATCGTTCGAACCTTGGTGGTGCTCAATTTGAGCTTCCCTCAGCCGGAGAACGACCCTTGGGGTATAACGGGCAGTCCATGGGTGGTCACGGACAACAACATGACCGTTGGTGCACTCCTGACGCACGCGGCGAGGCACCAAGGCGCAAAATCCACGCCAGCCCTAGTTGCAGGCATGAGACGAGCGGAAATCGGAAGCCTGGTGGAGGTGTACCTAAAAGCTCTGTCTAGAGTTCAGACCGCCGCCGGCATTCACCAGGCACTTGTACTTCTCAGGGCGGCTTCGCTCGATCGAGATGCCATATCCCTTCTGCGTTTTGTGGGTTCAGAGCGACGCTCGGAAGAGGCGATCAAAATAGCCGAGCGTTTCCATGAGAATGGAAGCAATGAAGACAGGGACCTAATCTTGAAAGGGGTGAGTGGGGAGAGCCCATACAGCCTCAAGGCCGGCCTGGATGTGTTGGTTGGCCATAAACTGGAAGAACAGTTTAAGCTCGAAATACTTCGCGGCATTCCTTATGGGAAGCATGAAGAATACGCTAAAACTCTCGCCGCCGCTGGATGCCTGGAGGTAGCGCAGACTGTGCGAGAAGCCGAAAATGTTCCACCGTTCTAAGCCGAGGGTATTGGATGAGGCGCAGTGCCGACTGGGTAGTTAGAGGGCAGGCCGGGGCGCAATATTGCATACGGGCTTTGATACAGAATGAGAAGGTTGAGTACCTTGAAAGTTGAGTGGAATGAGGAATTAAAGTCCGTATTGATTGACGATGGAGTCCACACCTTCCCGCGGAGGTGTGAAGTCAGTCGCGAATTGATCTCGAAAGTAAAGTTGCACTCCCTGTGTGAAATGTTAATAGACTCATCAAGGGTAACTTCCACGGAAAACCCTAACGGACGCCCCATTGATTTCTGTGTCACTTCGAGGCGGGAGTCTCAAGGGGTATTCTTCGGGCCTCGCGGTGAAGTTCGTCGCGGCGAGAGGTGGGAAACGGAATACGAGTTTTTCGATATTACGGAACAAGGTGAACTCTCTTTCGGCTTTTCTGTTGACTACCCGCATGTTGGCACCGAGGAGGAGGTTGTCGAGCGGACATCGCTATACTTCGAAAGGCTATCGGTCAGAGTTCACTCATTGAAGTGCTATGCTGGCGATTTTGATTCGCCGCCATCCTGGCAAATCGAGATTATTCCGCCCGAAGATTGGACAGTTGCCCGGTGTGCTGATGTTTCCGAGGGAGTGAGAATTCTTCTCAGTCAGCGCCAAGCGAACCCAAGTTCGGCATTAGGGGCGTACACTTTAATTCTCTCCGGTAGGTCAGATCTACTACTGGGGCAGGTTGAGTCCGACTGGTTAGAGGTGAAGCGAAAAGGGTACGGGATTTCGACCCCCTCTCAGAAATATGAATTCGCATGTGATGTCGCTGCATTTGCCAACTCTCCAACGGGTGGGATTCTAGTTATTGGCATGTCGACAGAAAAGGATTCTGCCGGGAGGGATCTCCTGAGTCGGCTGTCGCCGTGCAAAACTGGCTCGTTGAATTTGCAGACCTATATGCAGGCGCTCGCCGATAGGGTAGTTCCCGCCCCTGAGGGACTTAAGGTTGAAGTGGTGCCCGCAGAGGGAGGGGATTTGCTCGTTGCGTATGTTCCCGTGCAACCTGAAGAGCTTATGCCGTTTCTGGTTAAGGGCGCAATTGTATCGGGCCGAGTGTCGGGATCATATTTTTCTATTCCTCAACGAATTGGCTCCGATAAGTTCCCTGCGAGTGCGGAATCTGTTCATTCGATGTTGGTTGCCGCACGAGCCATCTTCCGGATGAAGTCCGAAGGTTGAGACGACGTTCGCCTCGACTTGGCGCGGCCGTGGAACCTTGGCATTGACCCCGCTGGGAGGCTCGCACGTGCCGCTATCCGCGCGACCACGTTGTTGCCTTGGCCTCAGTCGCGACCCACCGCAGCCCTCGTTGGGATCGCTACCTGGGGCTCGATCCCAGAGCATCGGCCAAAGTGGCCATGTCGGTGACCACTGCATCGGCCCCTGCCTCAGCCAGGGCGAGGCCCTTGTGCGACTTGTTGGCGAAGCCGATGGACATCGCTCCAGCAGCACGAGCAGCTTCGACGTCTGTTACCGAGTCCCCGATGAGTGTGTAGTGATTCGGGTGCACACGAAGTCGTGCGGCGGCGAGCAACAGCGAATGAGGGTCGGGCTTCATCAGGTCGGGCCGATAGGCGGCGCGTCCAATGACCTCGTGCACCAGGTGACGCAGGCCGTGCAGCATCAGGAGCCCGTACGCAGTCCGTGGAATTATTACTGACCACGGCGACCATTCGCCCGGACAAGTGCGCGGCTTCCAGAGCAGCGACCGCGCCGGGGACGGGCGGGCCCGCGACCTTGACGGCCAACACCTCGGCTTTGGTCAGTGATTCCTCGATTGCCCGGATGACTGGCTCCCCGCCCTGCGTGGCAAGGCGCAGGATCTCCATGGGGTCGTCGATGCTTCCCGACTCGCCGCCAAGTGTCGCGTCGTGCCGGGTCACGACTTCCGAGAGTTCCCGTGCAACACCGGCGGCGGGCCGACCCGCGAACACGTCGCAGATCGGCCCGTCGAAGTCGAACAGGACTCCGCTGGTGGCTCCGGCGATCTCGGCGAGCTTGCTAGTTCCCATCAGGGTCGAGGTTCCTTCCGATGGTGACATCGCCAAGCCAACCGTTAGTGAGAACACGTACGACGGCTACGAGGTAGCCGTTCGCGTCCACCTCGTGCCTGGCATCGGCAAGCACCGCCTTGACCGATTGCAGCCGGAACACCTGGAAAGCCTGTACCGCCGCATGCAGGCGAACGGGGAGCGCAAGGCCGGTACGGCCCACCAGGCCCACCGCACCGCCCGAACCGCCCTGGGGGAGGCGGTAAGGCGCGGCTACGTGGCGAAGAACGCCGCCGGGCTGGCGAAGCCGCCACGGATGGAAGAGGACGAATCAGAGGTTGATCCCTACTCCGTGGAAGAGGTCCAGTGTCTATTGCTCGAAGCCAATAAGCGCCGGAATACGGCACGTTGGATGCTGGCGCTGGCGCTCGGACTGCGGCAGGGCGAGACGCTTGGGCTGCGCTGGTCTGACGTCGACCTGGGCAACGAGTACCTGAAGCTGCGGAGGAACCGCTTGCGGCCCCGGTACGAGCACGGATGCCCGGAGGCCTCACCGTGCGGCCGGAAGGCGGGGTACTGCCCGGACAGGGTGCAGGTCCGGCGCGAGACCAAGAACGCCAAATCCCGAGCGGGCCGACGTGCCGTACCCCTGCCGGGCCCGCTGGTCGCCATGCTTCGTGCGCATACCGAGAAGCAAGAGCGCGAACGCAAGGCGGCCGGCAACCTGTGGATCGAGTCGGACTACGTGTTCACCAAGCCGCTGGGTGGCCCGCTGAGCCCGAACACGGACTACCACGACTGGAAGCGACTGCTGCAAGACGCGGGGGTTCGGGACGCCCGGCTGCACGACGCCCGGCACACGGCCGCCACCGTGCTCATGCTGCTCGGTGTCCCGGACCGCGTCATCGACCAGATCATGGGGTGGGAGCCGGGCACGTCCGCAAGCATGCGGGCGCGGTACCTCCACGTGCCGGACGCCATGCTCAAGGACGTGGCCCGGAAGATCGCCGATGCCATCTGGGGCCCCCGGGAACACCCGCTGTGGACAAAAACCAGGACAACGGGGTCTGAGGACAACGTCGAAGGGCCCCACCTTGCGGTGGGGCCCTTCGACGTATTGCCCGGTGAGAGCAATGGCGGAGGATACGAGATTCGAACTCGTGAGGGGTTGCCCCCAACACGCTTTCCAAGCGTGCGCCCTAGGCCACTAGGCGAATCCTCCGCTGGAGACATTACATGACGCCGAGCCGTGCTCGCGAACTCGTTCGGCGCCCCCCGGATCGGGTACTCTGTGCGCAGCCCCTCACGTGGCGCTATCTGACTGAACTCCCCCAGGGCCGGAAGGCAGCAAGGGTAGGTCGGCTCTGGCGGGTGCGTGGGGGGCGTTTGCGTGGGGTGGGCGCGACGGGCTTCCGGTCCGGGTTGTCGGTGGGCGCCTATAACCTCGTAGGTGTGTCGTCTCTCGCGCTGTACCGCCGCTATCGCCCGGAGTCGTTCGCCGAGGTCATTGGGCAGGAGCATGTCACTGCGCCCCTGCAGCAGGCCCTGCGGAACAACCGGGTCAACCACGCGTACCTGTTCAGCGGTCCGCGCGGGTGCGGGAAGACCACCAGTGCGCGCATCCTCGCCCGCTGTCTGAACTGCGAGCAGGGCCCCACGCCCACCCCCTGCGGCGAGTGCCAGTCCTGTCGCGACCTCGCGCGGAGCGGACCCGGCTCCATCGACGTGATCGAGATCGACGCCGCTTCCCACGGTGGTGTGGACGACGCCCGTGACCTGCGGGAGAAGGCGTTCTTCGGGCCCGCCAGCAGCCGCTACAAGATCTACATCATCGACGAGGCCCACATGGTCACGACGGCCGGCTTCAACGCCCTGTTGAAGGTCGTCGAGGAGCCGCCGGAGCACCTCAAGTTCATCTTCGCGACCACCGAGCCCGAGAAGGTCATCGGCACGATCCGCTCGCGCACCCACCACTACCCGTTCCGTCTGGTGCCGCCCGGCACCCTGCGGGACTACCTCGGCGAGGTGTGCGGCCGGGAGAACATCCCCGTCGCCGACGGCGTGCTCCCCCTCGTCGTCCGTTCCGGGGCGGGTTCCGTCCGTGACTCCATGTCCGTCATGGACCAGCTGCTCGCCGGCGCCGACGAGCAGGGCGTCACGTACGCGATGGCCACCTCGCTCCTCGGGTACACGGACGGTTCGCTGCTCGACTCCGTCGTGGACGCCTTCGCCGCGGGGGACGGCGCCGCGGCCTTCGAGGTCGTCGACCGGGTCATCGAGGGCGGCAACGACCCCCGTCGTTTCGTCGCCGACCTGCTGGAACGCCTCCGCGACCTGGTCATCCTGTCCGCGGTTCCCGACGCCAGCGAGAAGGGCCTCATCGACGCCCCCGCCGATGTCATCGAGCGGATGAGCGCCCAGGCCGGCGTCTTCGGCGGCGCCGAGTTGAGCCGGGCCGCCGACCTGGTCTACGAGGGGCTCACCGAGATGCGCGGGGCCACCTCGCCCCGGCTCCAGCTCGAACTGATCTGTGCCCGCGTGCTGCTGCCCGCCGCCTACGACGACGAGCGCTCCGTCATGGCCCGGCTCGAACGGCTGGAGCGCAACGGCGCCGCCGGCCTCGGCGGGGCCATGGGTACGGGCGGTGCCGCCTGGGCAGGTGGGGCGGGCGCGGTCACCGCACCCGCACCCGCACCCCCGCCCGTGCAGCCCCCGCCCGTGCAGCCCGCCCCGTACGCCGCGCCGCACTCCGCTCCGCCGCAGCCCGCCCCCGACCTCGCCCCCGAGGCCCCGCCCGGCCCGGCGCCCCACGTCCCGACCGCGCCCCCCGCCGAGCCCGCCCCCGTACCGCAGGGCTCCGCCCAGCCGGGCCCCGCACCCGTCGCCCCGGCGACCCCCGCAGCCCCGCCGCAGGCCCCCGCCGCACGGCGCCCGGGCGGCTGGCCCACCCCCGCCGCCGCGGGCGGCGGCCCCGCGCCGGCGGCCAGTCCCCCCGCGCCGCCCGCCCAGCCCACCGCTGCGGCGCCCGCGGCCCAGCCGCCCCGGGCACCCGCCGCGCCCGCCCCCACGGCGCCGCCCGCCGGCGGGCTCGACCCCCGCGCCCTGTGGCCCAACATCCTCGAAGCCGTCAAGAACCGGCGCCGCTTCACCTGGATCCTGCTCAGCCAGAACGCCCAGGTCGCCGGCTTCGACGGCACCACCATCCAACTCGGGTTCGTCAACGCCGGCGCGCGCGACAACTTCGCGAGCAGCGGCAGCGAGGACGTCCTGCGGCAGGCCCTCAGCGAGCAGTTCGGCGTCCAGTGGCGGGTCGAGGCGATCGTCGACCCCTCGGGAGGCTCCGCACCGCCGCCCGCCGCGGGGAACTTCGGCGGACGCCCCGCTCCCCAGGGGGCGCCGCCCGCCTACGGTTCCGCTCCCGCGGCGCCCCGGCCGCCCGCCCCGCAGCAGTCCGCGCCCCCCGCCCCGCAGCAGTCCCCGGGCGGCGCCCCGGGAGCCGGCGGCCGACCGGCACCCGCCGCCCCGCCGCCACCGGCCCGCCCCCACGCGCCGGAACCGGTGCACTCCGTGGCGCCGGAGGACGACGTCCCCGAGGACGACGACCCCGACCTCGACGAGTCCGCCCTCTCCGGCCACGACCTCATCGTCCGCGAACTGGGCGCGACCGTCCTGGAGGAGTTCTCCAACGAGTGAGCCGGCGGGCGACCACGGGCGAAGGACCCGAAGGACCCGAAGGACCTGAGGGACCCGAAGAACCCGAGGGACCCGAGGAGCCGCGAGGGAAGGGCCCTCCGCTGGGCCGCGGTTCGTAGGAACCTCCCAGTCCGGGGGCGTCCGAGCATCGGACACCCGCACGAGCCGGGTCGGGCCGGCGGTTAGGCTGGCGGGCGTGAAGGTCCTCGTCATCGGCGGCGGCGCCCGCGAACACGCCCTGTGCCGCTCACTGTCCCTCGATCCCGACGTCACCTCCCTGCACTGCGCGCCCGGGAACGCAGGCATCGCCGAGGTGGCGGAACTCCACGCGGTCGACGCGCTCGACGGGGCCGCCGTGGCGGCGCTCGCCGTGCGCCTCGAAGCCGAGCTCGTCGTGGTCGGCCCCGAAGCGCCCCTGGTGGCCGGGGTCGCCGACGCCGTGCGCGCCGCGGGCATCGACTGCTTCGGCCCCTCGCGCGAGGCGGCGGCACTGGAGGGCTCCAAGGCGTTCGCCAAGGACGTCATGGCCGCCGCCGGGGTGCCCACCGCCCGGAGTTACGTGTGCACCGACCCGCAGGAGGCCGACGAGGCGCTCGACGCGTTCGGCGCCCCGTACGTGGTCAAGGACGACGGGCTCGCCGCCGGCAAGGGCGTCGTCGTCACCGATGACCTGACGGCCGCCCGGGAGCACGCGGCCGCCTGCGAACGCGTCGTCATCGAGGAGTTCCTCGACGGTCCCGAGGTCTCGCTCTTCGCGATCACCGACGGGACGACCGTCGTCCCGCTCCAGCCCGCCCAGGACTTCAAGCGGGCGCTGGACGGCGACGAAGGCCCCAACACCGGCGGCATGGGCGCGTACTCGCCGCTGCCGTGGGCCGACCCCCAGCTGGTCTCCGAGGTGCTGGAGCACGTCCTCCAGCCGACCGTGGACGAACTGCGCAAGCGCGGCACCCCGTTCTCCGGACTGCTGTACGCGGGGCTGGCGATCACCTCGCGCGGGATGCGGGTCATCGAGTTCAACGCCCGTTTCGGCGACCCCGAGACGCAGGTCGTCCTCGCCCGGCTGCGCACCCCGCTCGCCGGGGTGTTGAGGGCCGCCGCCCGGGGCACCCTCGCCGACATCGAGCCCCTGCGCTGGAGCGGCGACGCGGCGGTCACCGTCGTCGTCGCCTCGCACAACTACCCGGGGACCCCGCGCACCGGTGACCCCATCGAGGGGCTGGACGCGGTCGCCACCGAGGACGCGCCGCACGCGTACGTGCTGCACGCGGGCACGGCGCAGGACGGGGACCGGGTCCTCAGCGCCGGTGGACGCGTCCTGTCGGTGACGGCGACCGGCACCGACCTCACGCAGGCCCGCGAACGCGCGTACACGGCGGTCGGGCGCATCGGGCTCGACGGCGGTCAGCACCGCACCGACATCGCGGCGAAGGCGGCGGCCGACGCGTGAGCACCCCGCCCGGCCCCACCGCCCGGTGACCCTCCGCCCGGCCCCGGCCCGGTACGCACCCCGTACCGCACCGGGGCCGTCGCACGTCCGGAGGCGTCCGGAGGAGCCGTACGCACTCGGGCACGTGTTCGTGTTGCCGCCAGCATTTGCCAGCCACCTCTGCCCAAAGCCATTCCATCGAGTGACCAATGGTCTATACGGCTGACGACGGCCGGGGGCCCAACTAGGGTGCGGCGCATGCGTTCCGGCACTTGGCCCAGCGGCATTGCGATGTCGTGGGGCGGTGCCACAGTGGGGGAGTGAACAACGCCAAGGGAGCCCCGAAGCGGTCCGGTCGCCGGATCGCCCCGGGCGGACGGTAGGGGGTGAGGTCCGGTCGTGTCCGACACGGGTGTGGAGGTGACCGCGCTGTCCGCGCGCTCCCGGGCCCTCGCCGTACTGCGGGTCCGCAGCAGGGCCACGGCCGTCGCCCTGCTGCCCGCCGCCGCCGCGGTCGTGCTGTTCGCGGGTCAGGTGAGCGGGCACTTCGCCCGGGGCGGCGGCTGGGACGTGGCCCGCTGGGTGCTCACGGGGACGGCCGTCGCGGTGCTGCTCGTGGCGGCGGGCATCGGACTGGTCGTGACGCGGTCCCGACCGGCGGTCAGTCCGACCGTCCCGATCAGTGAGGCTTCCGCGCCCGATCTGTACCGGCTGGTCCGGGACCTCGCGGACCGTCTCGGCGTGCCCGCGCCCTCGGCGGTGGCCCTCACCCCCGACTGCGACAGCTGGCTGGAGGACCGTACGCACCGCTCGCAGAAGCCCTCCCCCGGCACGGACCCGGCCACCGGCCCCACCGGAGGGGGCACGGCACGGCACCGCAAGCCCCCGGGGGACCGGGAGGCCCCCGTGCTGATCATCGGGTCACCGTTCCTGTGGTGGATGCGGGTCGCCGAACTGCGGGCCGTCCTCGCCCCCGTCGTCGCGGGCACGGGCCCCTCCGCGCACCCCGACATCGCCGCCGCCCGGCGCTTCGTCCGCGGGCTCGACGCCGCGGTCGCCGTCGCCTCCGAACCGGGCCGCGGCCCGCTCGCACGGCTCGCGCTCGGGGTGACGGGGGGCATCGCGCGCCTGATGCTGCGGGCCTGCCGCACGGACGCCACGGAGATGGAGCGCGGGGTCGCCGCGGCGGCGGCCGAGCGTGCGCAGGACGTCGACTACGGGCTGCGGATCGTCGCGCAGGAACAGGTCGGGCTCGCGTACGCGGGCTGGGACCGACTGCTGACCAGGGTGGCGCTGCCCGCGTGGCGGGTCGGCCGCTGGCCCGCCCGGCTCGACGCCGGGGTCGTCGCCGCGCTGACGGAACTCTCCCGACGGGACCGGCTCGCCGAGGGGTTCGCGGCCCGGCTCGGCGAACGCCCCGCCTGCGACCTGCTGGAGGAACCGGGGGCGGTCGACGAGGCAGCCTCGCTGCTCGCCGCGCGGCTGTTCCACGGCGGGCCCGCCGAGACGGGACGGGACTGGGCCCCCGTGGCCTGGCAGGCGTACCCCGAAGAGGTCGTGGACCGCACCTGGCGGACGGAGGCGGCCCGGCTGCACCGGGTCCTGGACGCGGCGGGCGTGCCGCGGGGCGGCGGTCCGACGCTGGCCCGGGTCCTCGACCACCTGACCCTGCCGGCCCCGGCACCGTCCGACCCCGGGCAGCCCACCGCCCCCGCACCGATAGCCGGACCGGGGCACCTCCCCCCGGACCCCACCGACCACACCCCCACCGGCAACGCCCCGACCAGCAGCGTCCCCGACGACCGCTCCGGCGCCGCCGACCCCGACGACGCCACCCACCCCCGTACCCACGACGACACCGACCACGAGCCGCACACCGACCATGCGGCGCGTACCGACCAGGCGGCGTACGACGAGGTCGGAACGTACGACGAGGACGCGGCGTTCGACGAAGACGCGGCGTACGACGGGGTCGGCGACGACGAAGCCCCCGGCACCCCCCGCTCCGGGGAACTGGCCGCGGCGCTCACCGCCCGACTGGCCCGCGAGGAGGGCCCGGCCCGCTCCGGCGCCCCCGCCAGCCGGTCCGCCGACGAGGTCCTGTGGAACGAGGGCGTGTTGCCCCTCTTCCCGCTCCAGCCGCCGCGCAGCGGCCGGGACCTGCTCGCCGAGCACGTACTGGCGACGGTGTGCTGCGCGGCCGTCGACACCGCGGGCGCGGCCCCCGGCCTCGACTGGCTGGACGGCCCCTCGCTGCTCATCGCCGGAGAACGGGTGGCCGACCTCCCGGCCCGGGTCCTGACCCTGGTGGACCGGGGCGACCCCGCACCCCTGCGCGGCTGGCTCAGCGAGCGGTGCGTCCGTACCGACAAGCCGCTGCGCCTGGTCTGAACGCCCGTTCCGTACGGCCCGGTTGACCGGCCCACGGCACTCGGCGAACGCGTGAACGCCGGACAAGGGGGCGCAGCGGAGGGCGGAGCCGTCCCCCGTACGTGCCCTGTACCCGCTCAGGACGCATGGAACACCGCCAAATAACGACGAACGGTGACGGAACGCGTGCGTAATGTGATGTGCTGGGTCCGCCCCGCGGCGCAGCGCCCGGGCGGAGGACCGGGCCCGGGGGACTCAGGGAGGGGACCGCATGGCGCCGAAGGACGAGGAACAGACCCCGCGCGAGAAGCCGCGGCACATCAGCCGTTGGGAGTCGGGTGCCCTCGCCCACGCGGTGAACGACCCCTTCGGTCTGGGCCCCCTCCCCTGGTTGCGGGGCCGTGAGCACTTCTTCGACGACACGGGACAGGTCGTCCCCTGGTACGTCGACACCCCGCCGGACGCGGCCCGCCTCCGTGACCGTCCCGGCGTTCCCGCTCCGGCCCGTACCGCCCGGCCGGGTGCCCGGGTGCCCGCGCCCCGTTCGTCCTCGGGGTTGCGCACCGCCGACGACGTGCGCTGTCAGATCAAGGGGTTCGCGTCCACCGCCGCGGTCGCCCCCGGCGCGGCCATCGACTTCCACATCACGGTCAACCCGCCGCAGCAGTTCAGCGTGGACGTCTACCGCATCGGTCACTACGCGGGTGACGGCGCCTCGAAGATCGCCACCAGTCCCCGGTTGTCGGGCATCGTCCAGCCCGCCCCGCTCACCGCCGACCGCACGGTCTCCTGTCACCACTGGTGGTTGTCCTGGCGGCTCCAGGTCCCCTCGTACTGGAACCCGGGCGCGTACGTCGCGGTGTTGACCACCGTCGACGGGTACCGCTCGCACATCCCGTTCACGGTGCGCGACGACCGTCCCGCGGACCTGCTCCTGCTGCTGCCCGACATCACCTGGCAGGCGTACAACCTGTACCCGGAGAACGGCCGGACGGGCGCGAGCCTCTACCACGCGTGGGACGGGGACGGCCGGCTGCTCGGCGAGTCGGAAGCCGCGACGACCGTCTCCTTCGACCGGCCGTTCGCCGGCGCGGGGCTGCCCCTGCACGTGGGGCACGCCTACGACTTCATCCGCTGGGCCGAGCGGTACGGCTACGACCTGGCGTACGCGGACGCCACCGATCTGCACGCGGGCCGGGTGGACCCCAGCCGGTACCGGGGGCTGGTGTTCCCGGGGCACGACGAGTACTGGTCGGCGAACATGCGCCGCACCACCGAACTGGCCCGGGAGCAGGGCACCTCGCTGGTGTTCCTGTCCGCCAACACCATGTACTGGCAGGTCGAGCTGAGCCCGTCCGCGTCCGGCACCCCGGACCGGCTGCTGGTCTGCCGCAAGCGCCGGGGGCCCGGCAAGTCCGCGCTGTGGCGGGAGGCCGACCGGCCCGAGCAGCAGCTCATCGGCATCCAGTACGCGGGCCGGGTCCCCGAACCCCAACCGCTGATCGTCCGCAACGCCGGCCACTGGCTGTGGGAGGCGACCGGCGCGCACGAGGGCGACGAACTGCCGGGTCTGGTCGCCGGGGAGGCCGACCGCTACTTCCCGCGGGCCCCGCTCCCCGGGCACCAGGAGCGCGTCCTGCTCGCGCACTCCCCGTACCGGGACACCGAGGGCGGCCGGCGCCACCAGGAGACCTCCCTGTACCGCGCACCGTCCGGGGCGCTGGTCTTCGCCTCGGGCACCTTCGCCTGGTCACCCGCGCTGGACCGGCCCGGGCACGTCGACCCGCGGGTCCAGCGGGCCACCGCGAACCTCCTCGACCGCATCTGCAAGCGCGACTGAGCCGGCGCACGCCACCGCTGTCACGCCCCCGCGCGCCCCGCCCCGAGGTCCACCGCACCGGTACGGGACAATCACGGCAGCACTCGTACAGAACCACGGGGAGGCCTCGTGTCCGGATTCGTCGAAAAGCCCGAACCGCTTCAGGTTCCGGGGCTGGTGCATCTACACACCGGCAAGGTGCGGGACCTGTACCGCAATGACGCGGGGGACCTGGTGATGGTCGCCAGTGACCGGATCTCCGCCTACGACTGGGTGTTGCCGACGGAGATCCCCGACAAGGGGCGTGTCCTGACCCGGCTGTCCCTGTGGTGGTTCGAGCAGCTCGCCGACCTCGCCCCGAACCACGTCCTGAGCACCGAGCTGCCC
Organism: Streptomyces sp. NPDC005955; assembly: GCF_042871255.1. Taxonomy (NCBI): domain Bacteria; kingdom Bacillati; phylum Actinomycetota; class Actinomycetes; order Kitasatosporales; family Streptomycetaceae; genus Streptomyces; species Streptomyces sp. NPDC005955. Next base: position 164,527 of record NZ_JBIAIF010000006.1, read on the forward strand.
GCGGGCGCGCCGGCCGACTGGGCGGGCCGCACCCTGGTGTGCAAGTCGCTGCGGATGGTCCCGGTGGAGTGCGTGGCCCGCGGTTACCTCACCGGCTCCGGGCTCGTCGAGTACCAGCAGTCCCGCACGGTCTGCGGCATCCCGCTGCCCGAGGGGCTCAGCGACGGCTCCGAGCTGCCCGAGCCGATCTTCACCCCGGCGACCAAGGCGGCGGTCGGCGAGCACGACGAGAACGTCAGCTTCGACGAGGTGGTCCGCCAGGTCGGCGCGGACACCGCCGAGGCGCTGCGGGACACCACCCTCGCCGTCTACGCCCGCGCCCGGGACGTCGCCCGCTCGCGCGGCATCGTCCTCGCGGACACCAAGTTCGAGTTCGGGTTCGACGGGGAGGTGCTGACCCTCGCGGACGAGGTGCTGACCCCGGACTCGTCCCGCTTCTGGCCGGCCGAGACCTGGGAGCCGGGCCACGCCCAGCCCTCCTACGACAAGCAGTACGTACGGGACTGGCTGACGTCCTCCGCGTCCGGGTGGGAGCGGGCCGCCGAGGTGCCGCCGCCGGTGCTGCCCGAGGCGGTCGTGGCGGCGACCCGGGCGAAGTACGTGGAGGCGTACGAACGTCTGACGGGCACGTCCTGGCAGTGACCGGCACGGCCCTCCGGGGCCCCGGGAACGGGTGAAGCCCCGGCCGATGTGGTCGGCCGGGGCTTCACCCGCGTACTGCGTACGATCCTGAGCGGACGACGAGGTTCGAACTCGCGACCTCAACCTTGGCAAGGTTGCGCTCTACCAACTGAGCTACGTCCGCCGGTGCCCGAGGGCGGAGCCCACTATACCCAACCGCGCTCGCGCGCGAGCCGCACCGCGGTGTGCCGGTTCTCCGCGCCGATCTTCGTCGCGGCCGACGACAGGTAGTTGCGGACCGTTCCCGGGGACAGCGCGGCGCGCTCCGCGATCTCCGCGACGGGCGCCCCGTCGGCGGCGAGCTCCAGCACCTCGGCCTCCCGGGCGGTCAGCGGGGAGTCCCCGGCGGAGATCGCGTCGGCCGCCAACTCGGGGTCGACGTAGCGGTTTCCCCCGTGGACGGTGCGGATGATCTCGGCGAGCCGCTGGGCGCTCACGGTCTTCGGGACGAAGCCCCGCACGCCCGCCGCGAGGGCCCGTTTCAGATGACCGGGGCGGCCGTGGCTGGTGACGATGAGCACCCGGCAGTCGGGGAGTTCCGCCCGGAGGGATGTGGCCACGCTCACACCGTCCGCGCCGGGCATCTGGAGGTCCAGGACGGCGACGTCGGGGCGGTGGGCACGGGCCATCGCGAGCGCTTCGGGGCCGGACGCCGCCTGGGCGATCACCCGGAGGTCGTCCTCCAGGGCGAGGAGGGCCGCGAGTGCGCCCCTGATCAGGTGTTCGTCGTCGGCGAGCAGCACCCGTACGCCGGGGCTCCCGTCTGGCGTGCTCATTCCGTTGCCTCCTGAGGGGTCGACGTGGCGCCGCCCCGCCGTCCACGGGCGTCCCCCGACACCCGGTCCGCACCGACCGCACCCCGTTCACCGACCGCACCGACCGTGTCCCGTTCACCGGACGCAGCGGCACCATCGCCACCATCGTCCCCATCGTCCCCACCGGACCCATCCGTTCCGTCCGGAGTCAGGGGTACGCGGGCCGCGACCCGGAACACCCGCCCCCCGACCCGCTCGGCGGCCCCGGCCTCCAGGGTGCCGCCGACCCGGGCCAACCGCTCCCGCAGCCCGGCGAGCCCGGTACCGCCCGTCCCGGTGGCCCCATCCGCCCCGGTGGCCCCGGCGGTCGGGGCCACCCCGTCGCTCTCCACGGTCAGGGTCACCGTTGCGCCCTCCCGTACGAGGCCGATCGCGCACCGTCCGGCGTCACCGTGCCGCAGCACGTTCGTGGTGGCCTCCCGCACCACCCAGCCGAGCACCGACTGCACCTGCGGGGGCAGCCCGGCCGCCGAACCGGTCACCCGGCAGGTGATCCCGGCGGCGGTGAGGACGCCCTGGGCCCCGGCGAGTTCGGCGGACAGGTCGGCCTCCCGGTAGCCCCGGACGACCTCGCGCACCTCCCGCTGGGACTCCTGCGCGATCCGCTGCACCTCCACCATCTGCTCCACCGACTCGGGCCGCTCCCGACGGGCCAACTGCACGGCCAGTTCGCTCTTCAACGCGATGACGGCCAGATTGCGGCCCAGCACGTCGTGCAGGTCCCGTCCGAAGCGCAGCCGCTCCTCGGCGACGGCCAGCCGGGTCCGGGTCTCGCGGGCCTCGTCCAGCTCGATGACGACGGTCAGCAGCCAGATGGAGAACGAGGAGGTCAGGGCGACGAACCCGCTGAAGATCGTGATCATCAGGCCCATCACCAGCGCCTGCGCCGGCGTGAACCCCACGGCGAGGGCGCCGCCCGCCGCGAGGGCGCCCGCCGTGCAGACCATCGTGAGGACCTGCCGGGTCCCGCGCATGCCGAGCGCGAGGGTGCCCGCGCCGAAGGAGACGATCGTGAGGTAGTAGGCGCCGCCCGCGGACATGCGGTCCTGTTCGGCACGGGCCTGGCTGTCCAGGTCGATGCCCCAGACCGCGAGCAGCAGTGCGGTCACGGCGATCACGGCGGTGCCCGCGGAGAGCAGCAGCAGGGCGCCGCCGGGCTTGCCGCGGGTCCCGCAGACCCAGTCGAGGGAACGGGACACCGCGAGCGAGATCAGCCCCGCGTGCACCAGCACCAACACCAGCACCACGACTCCCGCGGTCCGCGGCATGCTGGTCAGGGGCACGAACCCGGCGACGGCGATCTCGATCAGTGCGAACAGGTGGAAGGACCCGCGGGTGTACGACTCGACCTTCGCCGTCGTGCTCTTGTCACGCCACCAGGCGTCCGGTCGGCGCATCGCCCTGCTCACCCCCCTCACCCCGCCCCTTCTCACCCGTCCGGTAGACCGCCGGGCGCGCCCGGCGACGGACGGGCCCGGCGGGCGCGCCCCCGCGGTCAGTGCCGTGGTTCCCAACGGAACCACCGGCGTACAGCAAACACCGCGAGCGCGGTCCAGGCCACCGCCGTGGCCAGGGCGGTCAGGGTCTCGCCGCCGGACAGCGCCCCGGTCCAGCCGCCGCGGACCAGGGTGATCGCACCGGTCAGCGGCAGCAGTTCACCGACCCGGGCGAGGCCGTCGGGGAAGATCTCCAGCGGCACGGTGATCCCGGAACCGATCATCGAGACCAGCACCAGCGGCATGACCGTGACCTGTGCGCTCTCCGAGCTGCGGCTGAACGCCGCGGTCACGGCGCCGAGCGCCGCGCACAGCACGATCCCGAGCAGCAGCCCGAGGACGGCCAGGTGCGGGGCCTCGGGCAGGCCCACGTCCAGCAGGACCATGCAGCCGGTGACGAGCACCAGGGTCTGGACGAGGGCGATGCACACCGAGGGCAGGGCCGCGCCGCCGAGTATCTCCACGTCCCGCAGCTCACCGACGCGCAGCCGCTTGAGGACCAGTTCCTCGCGGCGGGTGACGAAGATCCCGGTGAGCGCCATGTAGACGGCGAACAGCAGCGAGAAGCCGATGGACGCCGGCAGCAGGATCGTCCCGATGGACAGACCGGTGCCTTCGAGGTCCATGTTCTCGGCGGCGCCGCGCACGCTGAACGGCAGGACGAGCGGGACGAAGGCCGCCGCGAACAGGGTGCCCTTGCTGCGCACCAGCAGGGTCAGCTCGGCCCGGGCGAGTGCGGTCATGCGCCCGGTGGCGGTGGTGGTGGCCCGGGCGTCGTTGCGGGGCGTGACGCGGTCCGTCGGATCGGCGGACCGGGGCGGGGCGGTGCTCACAGCGCCGGCTCCTTCGGGTGGGGGTTCTGGCTGGTCGGGGCGGTGGTGGAGCCGCTGAGCCCCTCGGCTTCCCGCGCGATCCGCAGGAACGCTTCCTCCAGGGAGGCGGAGCGGACGTCCAGCCCGCGCAGTTCCAGGGACTGCTGCTGGGCCCACACGAGCAGACCGGTGGCGGCCCGCTGGAGTTCATGGGTGCGCAGTCGTACGGTCCGCCCGTTGACGTCGTGGTCGGCGATCCCGAGCTGGCCCAGGGGCGGCAGGTCCCCCACGTGGTAGCCGTCGGGGAGTTGGAAGGCGATGATCGAGGGCTGCGAGGCGACGACGTCCGCGACGCGGCCCTCGGCGGCGATGCGCCCCTCGTGGAGGATGGCCAGCCGGTCCGCCAGGTCCTCGGCCTCTTCGAGGTAGTGGGTGGTGAGCAGCACGGTGGTGCCGCGGTCGCGCAGTTCGCGCACCAACTCCCAGGTGTCCCGGCGGCCTTCGGCGTCGAGACCGGTGGTCGGCTCGTCGAGGAACAGCACCTCGGGCCGGCCCAGCAGGGCGAGCGCCAGGTCCAGCCGGCGACGTTCGCCGCCGGAGAGCTGCTTGACCCGGACGGGGCCGCGCTTGAGCAGGCCGACGAGGTCGAGGGCCTCGTGCACGGGGCGGGCGCCGCTGGTGCACCCGGCCCACATGCGGACCGTCTCGTTGACCGTCAGCTCGGACGGGAAGCCGCCCTCCTGGAGCATCACCCCGATCCGCGGGCGGATGACGGCGCGTTCCGTGTACGGGTCGTGGCCGAGGACGCGGACCTGCCCGGAGGCCGGGGTGGCGAGGCCCTCCAGCACTTCGAGGGTCGAGGTCTTCCCCGCGCCGTTCGTGCCGAGCAGGGCGAAGAGTTCGCCGCGCCGCACGGAGAACGTGACGCCCCGGACGGCTTCGAAGGTCTTGTCCTGCGGGCCGCTCCCGCCCCGGCCGCTCCCGGCGGCGGTGCCGGGGCCGCCGGGCCCGTCGTTCTTGCCGGTCTTTCCGCGCCCGGAGGGACCGCCCCCGTAGACGCGACGCAGATCGGTGACGTCGATCACGCGCTCTTCGGTCGCTTCGGTAGTCATGTCATCGATTTTCGCCCGGAGCGGGTCCGGAAACCGATGTGGGGTGTCATCACTGAGCATGACAAATGTCAGACGTCGCGGAGACGGGAGGGAACGGCGAGGGGCGAGCGGCGACGGAGAAGTGCGCGGCGATGTGGCCGGGAAGGAGGGGCGGCGATGCGGCCGGGAAGGGCGCGCGGTGGTGCGGACGGTGCCGCACATGCAAGAAACCCCAGTCAACTACCAGTGACCGGGGTTTGCTTGATGAATCCGTACGAAGTACGACCTGAGCGGACGACGAGGCTCGAACTCGCGACCTCAACCTTGGCAAGGTTGCGCTCTACCAACTGAGCTACGTCCGCATGGCATCCGACCGGCTTCCACCGATCGGCGCGAGCACCACCCTACCTGATCCACTTGCGTGGTCGGTAAGCGATGCAGAGCGGGTGACAGGAATTGCACACTGCGCCTTCCCCCTGGAAGGGGGATGTTCTACTACTGAACTACACCCGCACGACCTCTGAGCTGGGCTTTTCTGCCCCGCCCCGTTGGCGTGCCCAAACTCTAACGGATCACGGGGGGTGCTGCGCAAGTCGGTGCCCCGCACGGACGTTGACGGGACGTCGTCGGGGTGGCGGCGGGGGGCGCAAGGGGCGGCGTCGGGGCGTCGGTGGGGCGGCGGCGGGCTCCCGGTTCCCGCCCGTTTCCCGGGCGGGGGTCCCGTCGCCCGCTACACCCGAAGGCGCTCCGCACCCCGCCCGACGGCGGACCACCACCCGGACGGGTCGCGGGCCCGCCCGCCCGAAGGGCCACGGCACCGACCACCGGAGCGATCACCGAACGGACCTCCGACCGGTTCCCTGGACGGACCGCTGACCGGACTGCTGACCGGACCGCTGAACAGAGCGCTGACCGGATCCCTGATCGGATCGCAGGGTCCGGTCGGCTGCCCGGGAGTGCAGGGGTGCGCCGGGGTGGGCCCGGGGTGCCCGGTCGTTGCGCTGCCCGGCCGCGGGCGGGCAAGTCCCGGGCCGAGCCCGCCGGTTGACTGCCCAGCCGGTCAGTTGGCCGCCTCGAACGCCTCGTACACCCGCTTGGGGATGCGTCCCCGCGGCGGCACGTTCATCTGGTGCGACCGGGCCCAGGCCCGGACCGCCGAAGGGGCGGGCGTCAACGCGGTGTGCCGGTACACCTGGGGGGTCGGATGGGCCCCCGCCCGGGCCTTGCGACCTGCGTGCACATACGGGGCCAGGGCCTTACGCAGTTTCCTCGCATTGGCCTGATTGAGATCGATCTCGTACGACTTCCCGTCCAGCCCGAAGGCGATCGTTTCCGCCGCTTCTCCGCCGTCGATGTCGTCGTGGAGAGTGACTACGACACGCTGCGCCACGAATATCGGTCCCTTCGTGCGACCTCGCCGCATTGAGGTGCGGTGATGCCGACTGTCCGGCTGCTTGAGGCAAAGTATCGGTATTGCCTTTTCCTTTGTACAGGGCAGGGCATTGAACGGGGAAGACCTTTTATTGCGTTCAGCGTGTCCGGTACGTGTCGTGTCTATTGCGGGGACGGTCTTTTCCGGGATTTTCGGTGAAGGTTGACTACCCTGTCTGGACGGGGTGAGGGCCGTCACGTAGGTACCTACGAATCTACGCGGGTAGAAATTTCGTACGGGTAGTCTGAAGCGACCTGCTCAGCACCACACACCGGGAGTGCCAGTGGCACGCGTCGTAGTCGACGTCATGCTCAAGCCGGAGATCCTCGACCCCCAGGGGCAGGCCGTGCAGCGCGCGCTGCCCCGCCTGGGCTTCGACGGCATCGCCGACGTACGTCAGGGAAAGCGTTTCGAACTCGAGGTCGAAGGGCCGGTGGACGAAGCCGCCCTCGCACGCATTCACGAGATGGCCGAGACGTTCCTGGCCAACACCGTGATCGAGGACTTCGTCGTCAGGGTTGACGGGGCCGCCGCGCCCGCCGAGTCCGCTGGGTCTTCTGCGGGTGCCGCCGCCGGAAAGGCCGGAACGAAGTGACCGCCCGTATCGGTGTCGTCACCTTTCCGGGCACCCTGGACGACCGCGACACCCAGCGCGCCGTCCGGGTCGCCGGAGCCGAGGCCGTTCCGCTGTGGCACCGCGACAAGGATCTGAAGCAGGTCGACGCCGTCGTCCTCCCGGGCGGATTCTCGTACGGCGACTATCTGCGCGCGGGAGCGATCTCCCGGTTCTCGCCCGTGATGGAGACGATCATCGCGGAGGCAAAGGCGGGAATGCCGGTGCTCGGAATCTGCAACGGATTCCAGGTGCTCACCGAGACGCATCTGCTGCCCGGCGCGATGTTGCGGAACAACCACCTCCACTTCATCTGCCGCGACCAGAAGCTCCGCGTCGAGACCACCGCCACCGCCTGGACCGCCGACTACACCGCCGGCCAGGAGATCTCCGTCCCGCTCAAGAACATCGACGGCCGCTACGTCGCCGACGAGCGCACCCTCGACGAGCTGGAGGCCGAGGGCCGGGTCGCGTTCCGCTACCTGGACGTCAACCCGAACGGATCGCTGCGCGACATCGCGGGCGTCACCAACGCCGCGGGCAACGTCGTCGGCCTGATGCCGCACCCCGAGCACGCCGTCGAAGGACTGATCGGCACCGGCCGCACCGACGGCCTCGGGTTCTTCACCTCGATCCTGAACAACCTGGTGCGGAAGGGAGCCGTGGCATGACGCTGGACACGGTCAAGCACGCGACCGGCACCCCCGAAGCCGAGCAGCCCTGGCAGCAGCTCGGCCTGAAGCGGGACGAGTACGACCGCATCCGCGAGATCCTCGGCCGCCGCCCGACCGGCGCCGAACTCGCCATGTACTCGGTCATGTGGTCCGAGCACTGTTCGTACAAGAGCAGCAAGGTCCACCTGCGCCAGTTCAGCGAGAAGGCCCCGCAGACGGACGCCCTCCTCGTCGGCATCGGCGAGAACGCGGGCGTCGTGGACGTCGGCCAGGGGTACGCGGTCACCTTCAAGGTCGAGTCGCACAACCACCCCTCGTACATCGAGCCCTACCAGGGCGCGGCCACCGGCATCGGCGGCATCGTCCGCGACATCCTCGCGATGGGCGCCCGCCCGGTCGCCGTCATGGACCCGCTGCGCTTCGGCGCCGCGGAGCACCCCGACACCAAGCGCGTCCTGCCGGGCGTCGTCGCGGGCGTCGGCGGCTACGGCAACTGCCTGGGCCTGCCGAACATCGGCGGCGAGGTCGTCTTCGACGCCTGTTACCAGGGCAACCCGCTGGTCAACGCCCTGTGCGTGGGCGTGATGAAGCACGAGGACATCCACCTCGCGAAGGCGTCCGGCGCCGGCAACAAGGTCATCCTCTACGGGGCCCGCACCGGCGGCGACGGCATCGGCGGCGTCTCGGTGCTCGCCTCGGAGACCTTCGAGGCCGGCAGCGGCGTCCCGGCCAACCGCCCCGCGGTCCAGGTCGGCGACCCCTTCCAGGAGAAGCTGCTCATCGAGTGCACCCTGGAGATCTTCGCGGAGAAGCTGGTCCACGGCATCCAGGACCTCGGCGGCGCGGGCCTGTCCTGCGCCACCAGCGAGCTGGCCAGCGCCGGTTCCGGCGGCATGCGCGTCGACCTGGACACCGTGCCGCTGCGCGACGCGACCCTCTCGCCCGAGGAGATCCTCATGAGCGAGTCGCAGGAGCGCATGTGCGCGATCGTGGAGCCCGGCAAGGTCGAACGCTTCCTGGAGATCTGCGAGAAGTGGGACGTCATCGCCACCGTCATCGGTGAGGTGACGGAAGGCGAGCGGCTGGAGATCTTCTGGCACGGCGAGCAGATCGTCGACGTGCCGCCGCGCACGGTCGCCCACGAGGGCCCCGTCTACCAGCGCCCGTACGCGCGCCCCGACTGGCAGGACACCCTCCAGGCGGACGACGCGAACAAGCTGCCCCGCCCGGCCGACGCCGCGCAGCTCAAGGAGCAGGTCCTCAAGCTCGTCGCCTCGCCCAACCAGGCGTCCAAGGCGTGGATCACCGACCAGTACGACCGGTTCGTGCAGGGCAACACGGTCCTCTCCCAGCCCGAGGACTCGGGCATGATCCGCATCGACGCGGACACCAACCTCGGTGTCGCCGTCGCCACGGACGGCAACGGCCGGTACGCCAAGCTCGACCCCTACGCGGGTGCACAGCTCGCGCTGGCGGAGGCGTACCGCAACGTCGCCACGACCGGTGCGAAGCCGCTGGCCGTCTCCAACTGCCTGAACTTCGGTTCGCCCGAGGACCCCGCGGTGATGTGGCAGTTCGCGGAGGCCACCCGTGGTCTCGCCGACGCCTGCCAGGTGCTCGGCACCCCGGTCACCGGCGGCAACGTCTCCCTCTACAACCAGACCGGTGACACCGCGATCCACCCGACCCCGGTCGTCGCGGTCCTCGGTGTCATCGACGACGTCACGCGCCGCACGCCGGTCGGGTTCGCGGAGGAGGGCCAGCTGCTGTACCTCCTCGGCGACACCCGCGAGGAGTTCGGCGGATCGGCGTGGTCCCAGGTCGTCCACGAGCACCTGGGCGGACTGCCGCCGGTGGTCGACCTGGAGCGGGAGCGGCTGCTCGCCGACATCCTGATCTCGGCCTCCCGCGACGGCATGGTCGACGCGGCGCACGACCTCTCGGACGGCGGGCTCGTCCAGGCGGTCACCGAGTCCTGCCTGCGCGGCGGGAACGGCGCCCGACTGGTCGTCCCCGACGGCCTCGACGCGTTCACCTTCCTGTTCTCCGAGTCGACGGGGCGCGCGGTCGTCGCCGTTCCGCGGTCGGAGGAACTGCGCTTCACCGACATGTGCGGGGCGCGGGGCCTGCCCGCCACCCGGATCGGTGTCGTCGACGGCGACGCGGTCGAGGTGCAGGGCGAGTTCACGCTGTCCCTGGCGGAGCTGAAGTCCGCCCACGAGGAGACGATCCCGGCACTGCTGGCCTGACGGGCCGGCCCCGCCGTTCCACCGTTCCCCTCCACTGCTCCCCACCGTTCCCCACTGTTCCCACTGAGCCCTCCGTCCGGCAGCCGCCGGGTCGGAGGGCTCAGTCGTGCCCCGGCCCACCCCCTCCCAAGCCACCCGTACGAAGTATTGTTCGCCATTACGTAACTACGTAATATGGAGCCATGGAACTGGAGCAGCGGGTCACCGCCCTGGAACGCCGACTGGCCGCCCTGGAGCACGCGGACGAACCCGGCGGGCCGAGCGCCTCCCGCACCCCCGACGATCCGGTGGCGCCCGAGGAGCCGGTGCCACCCGCGCCGTCGGTGCGGTCGGTGCCGCCCGCGCCGGGGTCGCCGGGGCCCTCCCGGGAGCAGCCGACGAACGAAAGCACCCCCCGCGATGACTTCTGGGCACTGGAGGGCTTCAAGGAGCAACTCGCCGAGGCCGGCCCGGTCGCGGAGGACGGCGGCGTCCTGTTCACCGGTGCGGTCGCCCTCCCCTGGGGCGAGCGGTACGAGTGGCAGTACGGCGAGCTCACCGGCCGGCTCATCGAAGCCGACTGGTCGGAGCGGGCCGAAGCGTTCGCCGCCCTCGGCCACCCGGTGCGGCTGAGACTGCTGCAGGAGGTCCTGACCGGAAGCCGCACCGCCGCCGAGCTGACCAGCCTGGACGGCCTCGGCACCACCGGCCAGACCTATCACCACCTGCGCCAACTCACCGCGGCCGGCTGGCTCCACACCCAGGGACGCGGACGGTACGAGGTGCCGTCCACCCGCGTGGTCCCCCTGCTGGTCGCCCTGAGCCTGGCGAAGTCCCCATGACCACCCGACAGCCCACCCCCCGGGGAACGAAGATGCCGAGCCGAACCCACCCGACCCGCCGCAGCGCCGTCACCTACCTGTCCATCAGCTACCGCCTGACCGGGCTGACCCTGGGCGCCCTGATCATCGGAAGCTTCGTCTTCGACCCGCTGGACGAGCCCCCGTTCCCGCTGCTCTGGCCGCTGCTGGGCGTGACCATGCTGCTCCTGCTCCTGGTCACCCGGCTGGTCCGCCCCGCGAGGAACGGCCAACCGGCGAGGGAGCCGGTCGAGGTGGCGCCACCGGTCATCGGCCGCTGGACCGCGTTGAACAGCCCCGCGGACAAGGTCCCCAGCCACGGCACCCACGGCTACGGGCAGACCTACGCCATAGACGTGGTCGCCGAACCGGAGCCGGACCGCATACCCGACGACCGGCCCGCCGACCGCACGGGCGACCCCACCGGCCCCCCGGCCGAGGGACTGCGCCCCGCCTTCAACTGGCTCTGGCCGCTGGTGCGCCGCCCGGACGCCTTCCCGGCCTTCGGCGCCCCGCTCCTGGCGGTGGCCGACGGCACGGTGGTCCGCGCCTCCGACACCCAACGGGACCACCTGAGCCGTACCTCGCTCCCGATGCTGGCGTACCTGATGCTGGTCGAGGGCATGGCCCGCGCCATGGTGGGCCCCACCCGGGTCACCGGCAACTACGTCATCCTCGATCTCGGCGACGACACCTACGCGATGTACTGCCACCTGCGCCGGGGTTCGCTGAAGGTGCGTCCGGGCGACCGCGTCCGGGTGGGCCAGGTCCTCGCCGACTGCGGCAACTCCGGCAACTCGACGGAACCGCACGTCCACTTCCAGCTGATGGACTCGCCCGAGCTGGACGCGGCCAGGGGCGTGCCGTTCCGCTGGCGGGGCGTGGGGCTCCCGGCGAACGGCGAGACGTTCACGGTGGACGCTGCTGCGGAGACGGAGACCGCTGTGGAGGCGAAGGCCGCGGCAGAGTAGGAGTGAGCCGGGGCGTGCGGGGCGTGCGGGGCGTGCGGGGCGAGGGAACGTGGGAGGGGTGGGGAGGGGGAGGGGGGAGGCCCCCCAAGTGCTCGGCGGGTCCCCCACCTGGACCCCACCCCCGTCCCCCACTCACCGCAACAGGCCCGGTGGATAGGCTCGCTGCATGCCGCCAGCCAGCAAACGCGTTCGTTCCTTCGACCCGGCCCGGACCCGCGCCGCCGTGCTCACGCAGTACCGCCACGTCCGCGCGGCGGTCGCGGAGCTCACGCCGGAGCAACTCGCCGAACCGACCCGGCTCGGGGACTGGACGGTACGGGAACTCGCCGCGCACATTTCGCTCGTCCTCGGGTCCGTCGCACGGAACCTGGAGCTGCCTGAGCCCCCGCGGCAGGAACTCACCCTCGACGCGTACCCGGCGGCCACGTCCACGGTGGCCGGAGCCGTCGACACCCTGGCCCGCAGCACCGCTGCCGAAGCGGACGCCGAGGAACTGTTCGCCCGCGCGGCCGACCGGGTCGAGGAGGCGTTGGCCGGCGTCCCCGACGAGCGGATCGTCCCGACCCGGTTCGGTGCGATGCGGCTGCCCGACTTCCTGGTGACCCGGGTGGTCGAGCTGGTCGTCCACACCGACGACCTCAACGACGCGATCGGGCCGGCCGTTCCGATCGACGGCAAGGCCCTCGCGATCACCACCCGTTTCCTCGCCGACGTGCTCGCACTGAAGGCACCGGGCGGGGCGGTGGAGGTACGCGTCCCGCCGTACGCGGTGGTCCAGTGCGTGGAGGGGCCGCGGCACACCCGGGGCACCCCGCCGAACGTCGTGGAGACCGATCCGCTGACCTGGATCCGGTTGGCCACGGGACGCACCGACTGGGCGGCGGAGCTCGGTGCGGCCACGGTTTCCGCCAGCGGGGAGCGGGCGGACCTCGCGGAGTTGCTGCCCCTGCTGGGCTGAGGCACCGAGGGCGCGCCCCACCACACCCGGACCCGCACCCGGACGCCAGGAGGGCGACCCATGCCGAACGAGCCGAACGAGCCGAACGGGCCGAACGGGCCGACCAACCCGACGACCCCGACCGCCCCGACGAACCGCAGGGTGTCGCGCCGCAAGGTGTGGGGAATCTGCGCCTCCGTGGTGGTCCTGGTCGCCGGATTCGCCGCGTACCAGGTCCGTTGGGTGTCCCCGGCACCGCACGCCTCGCACGAACGGTGCGGCGGGGTCGTCGACCGGGCCCCGAACTCCCTCGCGGGTCAACCCCGGAAGTGGACGTTCAACGAGGGCACCGTCGCGTGGGGCCGGGGCGGTTCCGTGCTGCGGTGCGGGGTGGCGGAACTGCCGCCGACCCCGGACCTGTGCGTATCGGTCAACGGCGTCGACTGGGTCCTGGACGAGGAGCGGCTGGATCGGGACGGGGTGAGCGTGTTGACCACCTACGGGCGTTCCCCCGCGGTGGAGTTCGTCCACGAGGGGGCGAAGGAGGAAGCCGCCGCGGCCCTGACCGATCTGGCCGACGTGGTCAGGGACTTGCCCCGCGAACGCAAGTGCATCGGGTTGGACGACGTCTGACCCGACCCCCGACCCCCGACCCCGTCGGGCGTTCCGGCAATCGCGACGGAACCGCGACGGAACCGCGACGGGGCCCGTCCCGTCACATCGGCATGGACATGCGACGGCGCACCCCCCTGACCGCGACCGCAGTGGCTTGTCTCCTGGCAGTCGCCAGCACGGCCTGCGGCAACCAGGTGAACTCCGGTGACGGTGACGGTGATGGTGACGGCGCTGCCGGGAGCGCAGACCGTGCGCAGGGCGCCGACCGCGCGGACGCCACCGAAGGGACGGGCCCGCTCACCGGCACCCGCTGGACCGTCAAGAGCCTGACCGCGGACGGCCGTGCGTACCGGCCGCCGACCGACGCGCACCTGACGTTCGACGGGAAGTCCCGCGCCAGCGGCAGCTACGGCTGCAACACCTTCGACGCCGACGTCACCGTCACCGGGCGGAACGTCACCTTCCGTGACCAGGAGTCCACCACCCTGGGGTGCGACCGGGCGGCGTCCGACTTCGAGGACCGTCTCGCCGCCACGCTCCGCGCCGGTGCGCTGGAGTTCGCGCGCGAGGGCGACGCGCTCACCCTGACGACCGCGAAGGGCGACCACGTGGACCTGACCGCGGGGAAGGCCCCGCGGGACGTTCCGCTGACCGGGCCGAAGTGGGTGGTGAACACCCTGGTCGAGGGCGGGAGCAGCGTCTCGGTCCCCGGGGGCGCGGCGTCCGCGGCGCACCTGACGTTCGGGAAGGGCGGCGAGGTCAGCGGCGCCCTCGGGTGCAACCGTTTCTCGGCCAAGGTGAAGATCGGGGACGACGGGACGCTGACGCTCTCCGATCCGGCGATGACCCGCATGTTGTGTGACGACCGGGCGATGCGGACGGAGCGGGCGCTCTCCCGGCTGTTCGGCGGTGCGGAGGTCGATTACGAGGTGAAGGGGAACTCCCTCAGGCTCATCGCCCCTGATGGGAGGGGTGCAGTGGCCACCGCGGCACCCGCCGCCCCGTCCACGGGCGGGGCTACCGGCCGAACCGGCCGGTAAGTGATTCGTCTTACGGATGGCGTCCCCAATTCGGACCAGTGGTCGATCTCGCCTACACTCGGTGCCGTGCCACGTGGTGACGGTCGACTCAATCACGATCTGCTCCCCGGTGAGAAAGGCCCCCAGGACGCTTGTGGCGTCTTCGGTGTCTGGGCTCCGGGCGAAGAGGTCGCAAAGCTCACGTACTTCGGGCTCTACGCCCTCCAGCATCGGGGCCAGGAATCCGCAGGAATCGCGGTCAGTAACGGCTCCCAGATCCTCGTCTTCAAGGACATGGGCTTGGTCTCCCAGGTCTTCGACGAGACCTCCCTCAGCGCCCTCCAGGGCCACATCGCTGTGGGACACGCACGCTATTCGACCACTGGCGCATCGGTCTGGGAGAACGCCCAGCCGACCTTCCGCGCCACCCCGCACGGCTCTCTGGCACTCGCCCACAACGGCAATCTGGTGAACACCGCCCAGCTCGCCGAGATGGTTGCGGACATGCCCAAGCGGGAGGGCCGCGCCACTCAGGTCGCCGCCACCAACGACACCGACCTCGTCACGGCCCTGCTCGCGGGGCAGACCGACGACGACGGGAAGCCGCTGACGATCGAGGGTTCCGCCGCGAAGGTGCTGCCCGAGGTGAAGGGCGCCTTCTCGCTCGTCTTCATGGACGAGAACACCCTGTACGCCGCGCGTGATCCGCAGGGCATCCGGCCCCTGGTGCTGGGTCGGCTGGAGCGCGGCTGGGTCGTCGCCTCCGAGTCCGCCGCCCTCGACATCTGCGGTGCGACGTACGTCCGGGAGATAGAGCCCGGCGAGTTCGTCGCCATCGACGAGAACGGTCTCCGCACCTCGCGATTCGCGAAAGCGAAGCCCAAGGGGTGCGTCTTCGAGTACGTGTACCTGGCCCGTCCCGACACGGACATCGCCGGGCGCAACGTCTACCTCTCCCGGGTGGAGATGGGGCGTCGCCTCGCGCGGGAAGCGCCTGCCGAGGCGGACCTGGTGATAGCGACTCCGGAGTCCGGGACCCCGGCCGCGATCGGGTACGCGGAGGAGTCCGGCATCCCGTTCGGCGCCGGTCTGGTGAAGAACGCGTACGTGGGCCGGACCTTCATCCAGCCTTCGCAGACGATCCGCCAGCTGGGCATCCGGCTGAAGCTGAACCCGTTGAAGGAAGTCATCAGGGGCAAGCGGCTGGTCGTCGTGGACGACTCGATCGTGCGGGGCAACACCCAGCGCGCCCTGGTCAAGATGTTGCGCGAGGCGGGTGCCGCCGAGGTGCACATCAGGATCTCCTCGCCGCCCGTGAAGTGGCCGTGCTTCTTCGGCATCGACTTCGCGACCCGTGCCGAACTCATCGCCAACGGCATGACCGTCGAGGAGATCGGCAAGTCGCTGAGTGCCGACTCTCTGTCGTACATCTCCCTCGAAGGCATGATCGAGGCCACCACCATCGACAAGCCCAATCTGTGCCGGGCCTGCTTCGACGGTGAGTACCCGATGGAGCTGCCC
Organism: Streptomyces sp. NPDC005955; assembly: GCF_042871255.1. Classification (NCBI taxonomy): domain Bacteria; kingdom Bacillati; phylum Actinomycetota; class Actinomycetes; order Kitasatosporales; family Streptomycetaceae; genus Streptomyces; species Streptomyces sp. NPDC005955. The sequence goes on from NZ_JBIAIF010000006.1 coordinate 180,292, forward strand.
GACCCCGAGCTGCTCGGCAAGCAGCTGCTGGAGACCGAGCTGGCGGCGGGTCCCGCGGCCACCGCCGCGGTCGACGCGCTCCGTCGCCCGTGATCCCCCGAAGAACCCACACGAAGGTTCCGCACGCATGTCTGGTGAATCCCCTGTGAGCACCCCCGTTTCCGGTTCCGGCGCGAGTTACGCGAGCGCGGGTGTCGACATCGAGGCGGGCGACCGCGCGGTGGAGCTGATGAAGGAGTGGGTGCGCAAGACGAAGCGCCCCGAGGTCGTCGGCGGTCTCGGCGGTTTCGCCGGGCTCTTCGACGCCTCCGCCCTCAAGCGCTACGAGCGTCCCCTGCTGGCGTCGGCGACCGACGGCGTCGGCACCAAGGTCGACATCGCCCGTCGGCTGGGCGTCTACGACACGATCGGCCACGACCTGGTCGCGATGGTCATGGACGACATCGCGGTGTGCGGCGCGGAGCCGCTGTTCATGACCGACTACATCTGCGTCGGCAAGGTCCACCCGGACCGGGTCGCGGCGATCGTGAAGGGCATCGCCGAGGGCTGTGTCCTCGCGGGATGTGCCCTGGTCGGCGGCGAGACGGCCGAGCACCCCGGGCTCCTCGGACCGGACGACTTCGACGTGGCCGGTGCCGGTACGGGCGTGGTGGAGGCCGATCAGCTGCTCGGTCCCGATCGCATTCGCACGGGCGACGCGGTGATCGCGATGGCCTCCTCGGGCCTTCACTCCAACGGGTACTCGCTGGTCCGGCACGTCCTGTTCGACCGGGCCGGGTTCGCGTTGGAGAGCCATGTGGAGGAGCTGGGGCGGACCCTCGGCGAGGAGCTGCTGGTACCGACCCGGATCTACTCGCTGGACTGTCTGGCGCTGGCCCGTACCGCGGAGGTGCACGCCTTCAGCCACATCACCGGGGGCGGGCTCGCGGCGAACCTGGCGCGGGTCGTCCCGGACGGGCTGCACGCCGTCGTGGACCGTTCCACCTGGGCGCCGGGCGCGGTGTTCGACCTGGTGGGCTCGGCCGGGCAGGTGGAGCGTCTGGAGCTGGAGAAGACCCTGAACATGGGGGTCGGCATGATGGCGGTGGTGCCTGCCGAGTCGGTGGAGGTGGCGCTGACGCTGCTGGCGGACCGTGGCGTGGACGCCTGGGAGGCCGGCGAGATCACCGAGCGCGGTGCGCACGCCACGGGCGCGGCGCTGGTCGGGGACTACGCGAAGTAGGTCCTCACGGACCCACGGACCCACGGACCCTCACGATCCGATGATCTTCTTGGCGACGGTGACCGCGGCGGCTTCCGCGGCGGTCACCGGCAGCACCCGTAGCGCGGACAGCACGGTTGGCACCGGTGGCGCGGACAGCCCGAGCAGTACCGGCAGCCCGCTCGGCACCGGCTGCATCAGCCCGGGTGGGGCTCAGTGTGCGGGAGCAGCACGAAACCCGGTCCGGTGTTGCTGGCCCGGACCGGGGTTGGTGCGACGGGTCGGCGGTGCCCCGACCGGAGTGACCGCTCGCGCGGGCGTGCCGGTCGACGGCGGTGCCGACTGCTGTGGACTACAGGCTGCTGAGGAGAACGTGCGCGGCCGTGGCGTCAAGCGCCGCGACGGTGCGACTGCGACGGGGAACCGGGCTCGTCGCCCTCGTCCTCGTCGTCATCGACGTTGTAGAGATCCGCGTACCGTGCGTACGGGTCGTTGTCCTCGTCGTCCTCGATCGGCTCGCCGTTCGGCGGCTGGCTCGAAGTCGATGCGCCCAGCTCGTTGGCCAGACGTGACAGGTCCGTTCCGCCGCTGTTGTACTTCAGCTGGCGGGCGACCTTTGTCTGCTTGGCCTTGGCCCGGCCGCGCCCCATGGCTCGACCCCCTCGGTGACGGGGCTCGACGGCCCCAGAGTCTTGACACGCGTTCATGATCTGGAACGGACTCTCCGTGGAGAGACCGGTCCGTAGGGCTTCCACGGTACCTGCTCCTGCGGCCATCCGGTACGTCGCCCGCAGGACGCGCGTGTGCGCTGGACCCGCGAGGCGCCCCGTCCTCGCTGGTCAACCGCGATTTTAACCTCTTCTTGGCAGGCGACCCGCCGACGGGCTGTGAGTCTCATGTCTCAGCCGCCGCGCGGCCCCTCCCGCGCCGTGCTCCGGAGCCGTGCCGGGCCCCGACACGCCCGGGTTCCGGCCGGGTGGTGCCGGGGCCCGGGAGCGTCGGGCGCGCCTCGTCGCGGGTGGGGCGGATCAGCCGTCCGTGCAGCGCGCTTCGGCCATTCTCTGTTCGGCGATCCGGTCGGCCGCGGCGGCCGGCGGGATGCCGTCACTGTTCGCACGTGCGAATATGTCGAGCGTGGTGTCGAAGATCTTCGACGCCTTGGCCCGGGCCCGCTCGAAGTCGAATCCGTGGAGTTCGTCGGCGACCTGGATCACGCCGCCCGCGTTGACCACGTAGTCGGGGGCGTAGAGGACGCCGCGGTCCGCGAGGTCCTTCTCGACGCCGGGGTGGGCGAGCTGGTTGTTGGCGGCGCCGCACACCACGCCGGCGGTGAGGACGGCCACGGTGTCGTCGTCCAGTGCTCCGCCGAGGGCGCAGGGCGCGTACACGTCGAGTCCGTCGACCCGGATCAGGGTGTCGGTGTCGGCGACGACCCGGACCCCGGGGTGCAGGCGGGTGATCCGGCGCACGGACTCCTCGCGGACGTCGGTGACCACGACCTCGGCGCCGTCGTCGAGCAGGTGCTGCACCAGGTGGTGGCCGACCTTGCCGACCCCGGCGACGCCGACCGTCCGGCCGCGCAGCGAGGGGGTGCCCCAGCGGTGTCGGGCGCTGGCCCGCATCCCCTGGAAGACGCCGTACGCGGTGAGCACCGAGGAGTCGCCCGCGCCGCCGTTCTCGGGGGAGCGGCCGGTGGTCCAGCGGCAGGTGCGGGCCACCACGTCCATGTCGGCGACGTAGGTGCCGACGTCGCAGGCGGTCACGTAACGGCCGCCGAGGGAGGCGACGAACCGCCCGTAGGCGAGGAGCAGCGCTTCGGTCTTGATCTGCTCGGGGTCGCCGATGATGACGGCCTTGCCGCCGCCGTGGTCGAGTCCGGCCATGGCGTTCTTGTACGACATGCCGCGGGCGAGGTTCAGTGCGTCGGTGACGGCCTCGGCCTCGTCGGCGTACGGGTAGAAGCGGGTGCCGCCGAGGGCGGGGCCCAGGGCGGTGGAGTGGAGGGCGATCACGGCCTTGAGGCCGCTGGCCCGGTCCTGGCAGAGCACTACTTGTTCGTGGCCCCCCTGGTCCGAGTGGAACAGGGTGCGCAGGACGCCGTCGGATACTTCGGTCACGGTGGTGACTCCCGGGTGCGTAGCGGCGGTGGTGGCCCGGACCCGTTCAGGTGGTGGGCCGGGTGGGACGAGCGTAGGGCCTCGGTGTCACGGTGGCCGGTTCGCGGGAGGTTTCCGCGTCGGTCCGCGGGGGAGGGAGCAGGGGTGCCCAAGGTGTCCTCGGTGATCGTGCCGTACGCGTCCTATCTGCGGGTGTACGAACCGCTCGCGGCCTTCCCGGAACCGGAGCGCGGCCATTGGGCGCGCTATGCCCGGCGGGTCGACCGGCCGTCCTACCAGGACGAGCTGCGGCGTTCCCTGGCGGACCTGTTGCCCACCCCGCCGGTCGCGGTGCCGGTCCACGAGAGCGACGACGCGTTCGTGGCCGAGGTCGACGGGGTGCTGTGCGTGTGTCCGTGGCGGACCCGGTTGCGGGGCTGGCAGGCGCTCGACGCGTTGGCGTCCGGGGGGCGGTTGCCGCCGGCGGTGCTCGACGCGGTGTTGCCGCCCGTCGTCCGCAAGGAGAGCGCCGACGACTACGAGCGGTGGCGGGCGCGCAATCCCGACGCCCGTCCGTGGATCCGTACGGCGACCTGGCAGGTGCCGTTGGCCTGGTTCGTGCTGGTGGTCGACGAGGAGCGGGAGCACCAGGGGGTGGAGCCGGCGGAGCCCCCGCAGTCGGCAGCGCTGTCGGAGTCCTCGGAGTTGTCGGAGTTGTCGGAGTTGGCCGGGGACGTGCCGGTGTTGCGGTACCGGACGCAGATGGTCCAGGCGCGGCGGCGGGTGGCGCGTGGCTTGAAGGCGTTGCGGGCGGCGTTGGGCGAGGGGCCGCAGATCGACGCGTTGGTGGACGTGGGGTCGTGGCTGGAGGAGTTCCATCCGCGGTCGTTGGTCGAACTCGACTACGGGGGGTTGGTGCACGTGCTGCCGGCCGCGCACCTGGCGGCCGATCGTTCGGCGGCGGACGTGGCGGAGGGCATCGAGGCGCTGCGCCGGGGGGACGGGGACGCGGCCGGGGAGGCGTACGGGCGGTTGGCCGCGCGGTGGCGGGTGGTGCGGGACCGGCAGTCGGCGAGCTGAGCGGGGCGGCGTTGCTCGGGGGAATCCGTACGGGGCGGTCGGTCCGTGCCGGGGCCACGGATTCGGTCGTGTTCGCGCGGGGGGTGCGGGAACCGGTCGCGGTGTCCTGACAAGCTGTTTCCTGGCATGGTGGGGGCGGCACCGGCCCGGTGCGCGGGTCGGTGCGGAGTGCGGCGCTGCGGATTCCGTTGCCGGGACGTGTGGGTTCCGGTGCGCGTGGCGCCTGGCGCTCGGCGCGCGGGTCGGCCGTGCGCGTCGTCGGCGGTGCGGGCCGGCGGTGCGGGGAGCGCGGGGCCGGAGGTAAAGACGGGTCGGGACGTAGGTCCTGATCCGGTCTTTTGCGTCAAGCGTGACGGACCGCACTATCCCGGGCCTTGCGCCCATCACCCGTCCTCGTGCCAAAATAGGACAAGGAGTCCGGGGAGGGCTCCATCCATCCGAGTCTGGGCAGAATGCTCCGCATTGCACGCTATGGGGGGTCTGTTGACCTCTGCTCACTCTGTGACAGATTGTCACGGGGGTGTGACTGTCCGCTATGGGGCGGTCCATCGGCATCCGTCGGTGATGAACACCTGGGAGGGCAATTCCATCGGTTTGGCCGACGCGGCTGGACGGATGGTGTAGTTGTAGTGCCGAGGACAAGCCGTTCGTCCTATAACCGACTCGACCCGCGTCCGCCATTTCGGGCAACGCGTGTCAAGGTGCAGAATTTAGAGGAAAGAACCGAGAAGGTTCGGTTCTCCCGAGGAGGCCGCTCATGACAGCTCGCACCCCTGATGCCGAGCCGCTGCTGACCCCGGCTGAGGTCGCCACGATGTTCCGCGTCGACCCGAAGACGGTCACGCGCTGGGCCAAGGCTGGCAAGCTCACGTCGATCCGCACGCTCGGCGGACACCGCCGCTACCGCGAAGCCGAGGTACGCGCGCTACTGGCGGGCATTCCCCAGCAGCGCAGCGAAGCCTGAACAACCGCACGACCGGGCCGATTCACCGGGTCCCCCACTCGGTGCGCACGCCCACCGCACGACACAGCCACACATGACGTCGGTCCTGCCCCAACAGGACCGTGCCGGGACGAGTGAGCAGTACGTCGAGGCCGTGACGTCGATCGCGCTGGACTCCGCCGGGTCCAGCGCGATTTTTCTTTGTGCGGATTCCACGGCTCCCGTTGTGCGGATTCCGTGGTGACGCGGGGTGCGCCGCGCCCGCCGGCCCGCTCGGCTGCTCTTCTCCGCCCCCCCAACAGCCCCTGGTGAGCGCCCTGGTGGCGTCCCCGGCCGCCTCGGGCGGCGTCGGTCGAGGTTCCGGAGCCGCTCAGGCGCTCTCACGGCCCCGTGTGGGGCTGACGCGCGGGTCGGGGCCTCTTCCCGGCTCGCGCGCTCCGTACGGGTCCCTGACGGCCCCTCAGGGCGCCGCCGCGCCGCCCTGACGTCCCTGGGGAGCCCGAACGGCCTTCGAACGGCCTTCGGGCGACCTCCCGGCGACCTCTCAATGACCTCCCGGCGATCTCCGAGCGACCTTCGGGCGATCTCCGGGCGGGGGCGGGGGCCCGGTGCGGCGGTCCGCTTGTCGGACTCTGCGGGGCTTGCGGGGGTGGTGCCGGATGTTCCGTGAACTGTCCCGGATGCCGGTGCAATTGCACATATTAAATTGACCGTTTGTAGGACAGTGGTAAGCCCGGGGGTTCCCGAAACTCTTACGGTGACACCCGTCACATGCGTGGTCGGTTGTTGCCCGACGGGCAACTGCGGTAGTGGACCGGCCTCGTGGGGCGCCCCCGGTCCGCCGTTCCCGTCCATGCTTCTGCCTGGTGCCCCCGTGGCGGCCGGTGACCTCGTACACGTCATTCGTTCGGGGGAATCTCCCGTTCGGGGTCTTCCCTCGGCTCCGTGGGGTGTGTAGAGGGCTCCATGGCCAGCTTCTGGAGTGCGGTGCACACCGGGCAGTGTCGGACCCGGTGGCGGTAGCGGGAGGCCGCCGACAGGTGGGCGCGCAGCAGCGCCCGCGTTTCGTGTCGAGCGACAGGTGCCATGCGCCCACCTCCGGTGCCCCACGGGGGAGTCCTTTGATGAGGAGGTACCCATCCGGGAGCCCGTCGTCAACCCGGCGCGGCCCGGGCGTCCTCCGGGCGCGGCCGTGCGGGGTGGGCGGAACAGCAGAATGGCCCACATCCGCAGGGGATGTGGGCCGTTGCGCGGTCCTGACGGGATTTGAACCCGCGGCCTCCACCTTGACAGGGTGGCGAGCACTCCAAACTGCTCCACAGGACCAGGTTTCGCGGCGCTTGGTACTGCGTTGCGCTGCGAAACAGGACTGTACAGCAGGGCCGGCCGTGCGGTCGAACTCACTCAGGGTGCGGGGGTCGTTACCGGCCGTTCGGCATGCGTCACCGCACCCTTCCCGCATCCGTCGCACCCCCCGCACCGGCCTCCGCATCCGCTCAGGGCACCGCCGCGTCGATCGCCTTCACGATCCGTTTGTCCGAAACCGGGTAGGCGGTCCCCAGCGAGTGCGCGAAGTAGCTGACCCGCAGCTCCTCGATCATCCACCGGATGTCCCGCACCGGCTGCGGCACCGGACGTCCCCGGGGCAACTGCTCCAGCAGCCACGCGTACTCGTCGCGCATGTCGTGCACCTTCTCCATGCGGGTGGTGTCCCGCTGGACGTTGGCCGGCATCTGCTGGAGCCGCCGGTCGACGGCCACCAGGTAGCGCATCAGGTCCGGCAGCCGGCCGATGCCCGTCTCGGTGACGAAACCGGGCTTCACCAGCGCGGCGAGCTGCTCCCGCACGTCCGTGGTGTTGGCGAGCAGCGCGGGGCTGGTGGTGGCCCGCAGCCGCCGCTCGGCGGCCTGCCAGGCGGCGAGGACCTGGCGCACCTGGTCCACCGTGCGCACCGTCAGGTCGACGATGTCGGCCCGCACCCGTTCGTACAGCTTGCGGTACGACTCCTCGTCCCAGGCGGGCCCGCCGAAGTCGGCGATCAGCCGGTCCGCGGCGGCCGTGGCGCAGTCCTCGAAGAGGGCCTGCACCGAACCGTGCGGGTTGGCGGACAGGGCGAGCTTCTGGGCGTTGCCGAGCTTGTCGAGGGCGAACTTGGCCGGATTCACCGGGATGTTCCGCACGATGAGCCGCCGGATGCCGCGCCGCATCGCCTCGGCCTGTTCCGCCTCGGAGTCGAAGAGCCGCACGGACACCGTGTCGGCGCCGCTCCCGGCAGCGGCGTCGGCGGCGTCGTCGACGAGCGCCGGGTACGCCTTGACGGGCTGGCCGGCGCGTTTGGCCTCGAAGACCCGCGACAGCGAGCCGATCGTCCAGTCGGTGAGCCCGGAGCGTTCGACGGCGCCCTGCCCGGAGCGCTCGGCGCTGGCCGCGGCGGCCTTGGACAGTGCTTGGCGGGCCTTGGGCCGCAGCCGCTGCCGCAGCGCCTCCAGGTCCTTGTCCTCGGCGTCCGGGGCGACCTTGCGGCGGCGCTCGTCGACGATCCGGAACGTGATGCGCAGGTGGTCGGGGACCTTCGACCAGTCGAAGTCGTCCGGGGAGACGGGCACCCGCACCAGGGCGTGCAGCTCTCGGGCGAGGGTCACCTCCAGGGGCTCCTGGAGCGGGGTCGCCCGGGCCAGGAACCGGCCGGCGAAGTCCGGTGCGGGCACGTAGTGGCGGCGCACCGGCTTGGGCAGGGAGCGGATCAGCTCCGTCACGACCTGCTCGCGCAGCCCCGGGATCTGCCAGTCGAAGCCCTCGTCGGTGACCTGGTTGAGCACCTGCACCGGGATGTGGACGGTGACGCCGTCGGCGTCCGCGCCCGGCTCGAACTGGTAGGTCACCCGGAACTTCAGCCGTCCCTGGGTCCAGGAGTCCGGGTAGTCGGCCTTGGTGACGGCCTGGGCGGACTCCCGGATCAGCATCTCCCGCTCGAAGTCGAGCAGGTCCGGCTCCTCCTGGCGCTTGCGCTTCCACCAGGAGTCGAAGTGCGCCCCGGACACCACGTGCGGGGGCACCCGCTGGTCGTAGAAGTCGAACAGCGTCTCGTCGTCCACGAGGATGTCGCGGCGGCGGGCCCGGTGCTCCAGCTCCTCGACCTCGGTGAGCAGTCGGCGGTTGTCCGCGAAGAACTTGTGGTGGGTGCGCCAGTCGCCCTCGACCAGGGCGTTGCGGATGAACAAGTCGCGGGAGGTCTCCGGGTCGATCCGGCCGTAGTTGACCTTGCGGTGGGCGACGACCGGCACCCCGTAGAGGGTGACCCGCTCGTAGGCCATCACCGCGGCCTGGTCCTTCTCCCAGTGCGGTTCGCTGTACGTGCGCTTGAGCAGGTGTTCGGCGAGGGGTTCGATCCAGTCGGGTTCGATCTTGGCGTTGACCCGGGCCCACAGCCGGGAGGTCTCCACCAGTTCGGCCGACATGACGACCTTGGGCTGCTTCTTGAACAGTGCGGAGCCGGGGAAGATCGCGAACTTGGCGCCGCGGGCGCCCAGGTACTCGTTCTTCTCGGTGTCCTTGAGCCCGATGTGCGAGAGCAGTCCGGCGAGCAGGGAGGTGTGGACGGCCTGGTCGGAGGCGTCGGTGTCGTTGACGACGACGCCCATGGTCTTGGTGACCGACCGCAGTTGCGCGTAGATGTCCTGCCACTCGCGGATGCGCAGGAAGTTCAGGTACTCCTGCTTGCACATGCGGCGGAACGAGGACGAGCCGCGTTCCTTCTGCTGCTCGCGGACGTACCGCCACAGGTTGAGCAGGGCGAGGAAGTCGCTGGTCTCGTCCTTGAACCGGGCGTGCTGCTGGTCGGCCTGGGTCTGCTTGTCGACGGGGCGTTCGCGGGGGTCCTGGATGGACAGGGCGGCGGCGATGACCATGACCTCGCGGACGCAGCCGTTGCGGTCGGCCTCGATGACCATGCGGGCCAGGCGCGGGTCGACGGGGAGCTGCGCCAGTTTCCGGCCGAGCGGGGTGAGGCGTTTGCGCTGGTCCTTCTCGGCGGGGTCGAGGGCGCCGAGTTCGGTCAGGAGTTGCACGCCGTCGCGGATGTTGCGGTGGTCCGGCGGGTCGATGAACGGGAACTTCTCGATCTCGCCCAGCCCGGCGGAGGTCATCTGGAGGATGACGGAGGCGAGGTTGGTGCGCAGGATCTCGGCGTCGGTGAACTCGGGCCGCGCGTCGAAGTCGTCCTCCGAGTACAGCCGGATGCAGATGCCGTCCGAGGTGCGTCCGCAGCGGCCCTTGCGCTGGTTGGCGCTGGCCTGGCTGACGGGCTCGATCGGCAGGCGCTGGACCTTGGTGCGGTGGCTGTAGCGGGAGATGCGCGCGGTGCCCGGGTCGATGACGTACTTGATGCCGGGGACGGTCAGGGAGGTCTCGGCGACGTTGGTGGCGAGGACGACCCGGCGGCCCGCGTGGGGTTGGAACACCCGGTGCTGTTCGGCGTGCGACAGCCGGGCGTACAGCGGCAGCACCTCGGTGTTCTGCCGGAGCACGGCCGGGGAGCGGGCGAACATCTTGTTCAGGGCGTCGGCGGTGTCCCGGATCTCCCGTTCGCCGGAGAGGAACACCAGGACGTCGCCGGGGCCTTCGCCCTGGAGTTCGGTGACGGCGTCGCAGATGGCGGTGATCTGGTCGCGGTCGCCCCCGTCCGCTTCTTCGGCGTCGTCCTCCAGCAGCGGCCGGTAGCGCACCTCCACGGGGTAGGTGCGGCCGCTGACCTCCACGATCGGGGCGTCGCCGAAGTGGCGGGAGAAGCGCTCCGGGTCGATGGTGGCGGAGGTGATGATCACCTTGAGGTCGGGGCGGCGGGGGAGCAGCTGGGCCAGGTAGCCGAGCAGGAAGTCGATGTTGAGGGACCGCTCGTGGGCCTCGTCGATGATGATCGTGTCGTAGGCGCGCAGGTCGCGGTCGGTCTGGACCTCCGCGAGCAGGATGCCGTCCGTCATCAGCTTGACGAAGGTGTCCTGGCCGACCTGGTCGGTGAAGCGGACCTTCCAGCCGACCGCTTCGCCGAGCGGGGTGCGCAGTTCCTCCGCGACGCGTTCGGCGACGGTGCGGGCGGCGATGCGGCGGGGCTGGGTGTGGCCGATCATGCCCTTGACGCCGCGGCCCAGTTCCAGACAGATCTTGGGGATCTGGGTGGTCTTGCCGGAGCCCGTCTCGCCCGCGACGATCACCACCTGGTGGTCGCGGACCGCCGCGAGGATCTCGTCCTTCTTCTGGCTGACCGGCAGTTCCGGCGGGTAGGTGACCGCGGGGACGCGGGCGGCGCGGGCCGCGATGCGCGACTCGGCCCGTTCGACCTCCGTGGTGATCTCGGCGAGGACGGTCCGGCGGGCTTCGGGCGCGCGGATGCGTCGGGCGCCGTCGAGCCGGCGGCCCAGGCGGTGGGCGTCCTTCAGGGGGAGCTCGGCGAGACGTCGGCCGAGGTCGTCTCGGGCGCCGTGGGCGGGAGCGGGCTGCGTAGACATACGCCCCCCAGGATCTCACCTCGCCCGCAACACCGACGAACCCTTTTCTCCGGAGGTTCCCGGAGGCTCCCTCCGCGCCGTTCGCAGGCCGTTCGCAGGCCGCTCGACGGCTCCTCGGGGGCTCCGGGGAGGCTTCCCGCGCGTCGTTGCCGTGTCCGTGACCTTGAAGGAAGTGCAGGTCAGCGGGCTGGTTGAAGTAAGCGGAAGATAAAAGTTGAGCGGTCTCCACTCAGGTCTGTTGACCGAGCCGGGGGCTTCGTGCATCCTTGAGCCTGTCCCGCTCAGGTTCGTTCTTCGTCGAACCCGGGCGGAGCGCAGTCAGTCCGATGCAAGTTCTCTGGAGGAACCGAAATGGCACGTGCGGTCGGCATCGACCTGGGCACGACTAACTCCGTCGTCAGCGTTCTGGAGGGCGGCGAGCCCACCGTCATCACCAACGCAGAGGGCGCCAGGACCACGCCGTCCGTCGTCGCCTTCGCCAAGAACGGCGAGGTGCTCGTCGGCGAGGTGGCCAAGCGCCAGGCCGTCACCAACGTCGACCGGACCATCCGGTCCGTGAAGCGCCACATGGGCACCGACTGGCGCGTCGACATCGACGAGAAGGCGTTCAACCCGCAGCAGATCTCCGCGTTCATCCTGCAGAAGCTGAAGCGCGACGCGGAGTCCTACCTCGGCGAGAAGGTCACCGACGCGGTCATCACCGTCCCCGCGTACTTCAACGACTCGGAGCGCCAGGCCACCAAGGAGGCCGGTGAGATCGCGGGCCTCAACGTCCTGCGCATCGTCAACGAGCCGACGGCCGCCGCCCTCGCGTACGGCCTCGACAAGGACGACCAGACGATCCTCGTCTTCGACCTCGGCGGCGGCACCTTCGACGTCTCGCTGCTGGACATCGGCGACGGCGTGGTCGAGGTGAAGGCCACCAACGGTGACAACCACCTCGGTGGTGACGACTGGGACCAGCGGGTCGTGGACTACCTGGTCAAGCAGTTCAACAACGGTCACGGCGTGGACCTCGGCAAGGACAAGATGGCCGTCCAGCGCCTGCGCGAGGCCGCCGAGAAGGCCAAGATCGAGCTGTCCTCGTCCACCGAGACCTCGATCAACCTGCCCTACATCACGGCGTCCGCCGAGGGCCCGCTGCACCTGGACGAGAAGCTCACCCGCGCCCAGTTCCAGCAGCTGACCGTGGACCTGCTGGAGCGCTGCAAGACCCCGTTCCACAACGTCATCAAGGACGCGGGCATCGCCCTGTCCGAGATCGACCACGTGGTCCTGGTCGGCGGTTCCACCCGGATGCCCGCCGTCGCGGAGCTGGTGCGCGAGCTGACCGGCGGCAAGGACGCCAACAAGGGCGTCAACCCGGACGAGGTCGTCGCCATCGGTGCCTCGCTCCAGGCCGGTGTCCTCAAGGGCGAGGTCAAGGACGTCCTGCTCCTCGACGTCACCCCGCTGTCCCTCGGCATCGAGACCAAGGGCGGCATCATGACCAAGCTGATCGACCGCAACACCACGATCCCGACCAAGCGGTCGGAGATCTTCACGACGGCCGAGGACAACCAGCCGTCCGTGCAGATCCAGGTCTACCAGGGCGAGCGCGAGATCGCCGCGTACAACAAGAAGCTCGGGATGTTCGAGCTGACCGGTCTGCCGCCCGCCCCGCGCGGCGTCCCGCAGATCGAGGTCTCCTTCGACATCGACGCCAACGGCATCATGCACGTGACCGCGAAGGACCTGGGCACGGGCAAGGAGCAGAAGATGACCGTCACCGGTGGCTCCTCGCTGCCGAAGGACGAGGTCAACCGGATGCGCGAAGAGGCCGAGAAGTACGCGGACGAGGACCACGCCCGCCGCGAGGCCGCCGAGAGCCGCAACCAGGGCGAGCAGCTCGTCTACCAGACGGAGAAGTTCCTCAAGGACAACGAGGACAAGGTCCCCGGTGACGTGAAGACCGAGGTCGAGGAAGCCGTCGTCGAGCTCAAGGTGGCCCTCAAGGGCGAGGACGCGGCCGCGATCCGCACCTCCACGGAGAAGGTCGCCGCCGTCTCCCAGAAGCTGGGCCAGGCCCTCTACGCGGACGCCCAGGGCGCCGCGGGCGGTGCCGAGGGTGCCGAAGGCGCCGCCGGTGCCGGTGCGAAGGCCGACGACGACGTCGTCGACGCCGAGATCGTCGACGAGGACCGCAAGGACGGTGCGGCGTGACCGAGGAGACCCCGGGCTTCGACGAGAACGACGAGCCCGCTGACGTCTCCGACGGCGCCGCCTCCGAGAGCGCGGCCGACGCCGCCCCCGCCGAGCCCTCCGCGAAGGAGGGCCCGGCGGGCCGGGCCGGGGACGTAGAAGCACAGAACGTCGGTCTGACCGCCGAACTGGACCAGGTGCGCACCGCGCTCGGCGAGCGCACCGCGGACCTCCAGCGACTTCAGGCCGAGTACCAGAACTACCGTCGTCGGGTCGAGCGCGACCGGATCGCGGTCAAGGAGGTCGCCGTGGCGAACCTGCTGGCCGAGCTCCTGCCCGTCCTCGACGACATCGGCCGGGCCCGTGACCACGGCGAGCTCGTCGGCGGCTTCAAGTCGGTGGCCGAGTCGTTGGAGACGGTGGCCGCGAAGATGGGCCTCCAGCAGTTCGGCAAGGAGGGCGAGCCCTTCGACCCGACGATCCACGAGGCCCTGATGCACAGCTACGCGCCGGACGTCACGGAGACGACCTGCGTGGCGATCCTCCAGCCGGGGTATCGGATCGGCGAGCGCACCATCCGCCCCGCGCGGGTGGCGGTGGCCGAACCGCAGCCGGGGGCGCAGCCCGCGAAGGCGGACGGCGAGTCCGAGTCCGACCAGTCCGCGGCCGGCAAGGGCGCCGAAGGCGGCAAGGGAGCCGAGGGTTCCCCGGGCGCCGAGGGCAAGGACAGCGGTGCCCCGGACGAGGGCTGACCGCGTCACGCACGGAGAGGAGGGACGTCGAGGATGAGTACCAAGGACTTCATCGAGAAGGACTACTACAAGGTCCTCGGCGTCCCGAAGGACGCCACCGAGGCCGAGATCAAGAAGGCGTACCGGAAGCTCGCCCGCGAGTTCCACCCGGACGCCAACAAGGGCAACGCCAAGGCGGAGGAGCGCTTCAAGGAGATCTCCGAGGCGAACGACGTCCTCGGTGACCCGAAGAAGCGCAAGGAGTACGACGAGGCGCGCACCCTCTTCGGGAACGGTGGCTTCCGCCCCGGCCCCGGGGCGGGTGGCGGCGGCTCGTTCAACTTCGACCTGGGTGACCTCTTCGGCGGCGGCGGTGGCGGTCCCGGCGGCGGTACGGCGGCCGGTGGTTTCGGCGGCGGCATCGGTGACGTCTTCGGCGGGTTGTTCAACCGGGGCGGCACCACCACCGGGAGCCGGGTGCAGCCGCGGCGCGGCCAGGACATCGAGTCCGAGGTCACGCTGAGCTTCACCGAGGCGGTGGACGGTGCGACGGTTCCGCTGCGGATGTCCTCGCAGGCGCCCTGCAAGGCGTGTTCGGGCACCGGCGACAAGAACGGCACCCCGCGGGTGTGCCCGACCTGCGTCGGCACCGGGCAGGTGTCCCGGGGCGGCGGGGGCGGCTTCTCGCTCACCGATCCGTGCGTGGACTGCAAGGGCCGCGGACTGATCGCGGAGACCCCCTGCGAGGTGTGCAAGGGGTCCGGGCGGGCCAAGTCCTCGCGGACCATGCAGGTCCGCATCCCCGCGGGCGTCTCGGACGGGCAGCGCATCCGGCTGCGCGGCAAGGGCGCCCCGGGCGAACGCGGCGGCCCGGCCGGTGACCTGTACGTCGTCGTGCACGTCGGCACGCACCCCGTGTTCGGCCGCAAGGGCGACAACCTCACCGTCACGGTGCCCGTCAGCTTCGCGGAGGCGGCCCTCGGCGGCGAGGTGAAGGTGCCGACGCTGGGCGGTCCCGCGGTGACGCTGAAGTTGCCGCCGGGCGTCCCCAACGGCCGTACGATGCGGGCCCGGGGCAAGGGCGCGGTCCGCAAGGACGGCACCCGCGGCGATCTGCTGGTGACGGTGGAGGTCGCGGTGCCCAAGGACGTGACCGGCAAGGCCCGGGACGCCCTGGAGGCGTACCGGGAGGCCACTGCGGACGTCGATCCGCGGGCGGAGCTGTTCGAGGCCGCGAAGGGAGCATGAACGCCATGGACGGGATGGGCACGGGCGGTCGGCGCCGCAACCCCTACCAGCTGACCGACGAGACGCCGGTGTACGTGATCTCGGTGGCGGCCCAGCTCAGCGGGCTGCACCCGCAGACCCTGCGGCAGTACGACCGGCTCGGCCTGGTCTCTCCGGACCGGACCGCCGGCCGCGGCCGGCGGTATTCGGCCCGGGACATCGAACTGCTCCGTCAGGTGCAGCAGTTGTCGCAGACCGAGGGCATCAACCTCGCCGGGATCAAGCGGATCATCGAGCTGGAGGGCCAGGTGGCCGCGCTCACGGCGCGGGTCGCGGAACTCCAGGACGCGGTGGAGGGCGCTGCGGCGGCCATCCAGCAGCGGGAGGCGGCCGTCCACGCCTCGTACCGGCGGGACCTCGTGCCCTACCAGGAGGTCCAGCAGACCAGTGCGCTGGTCGTGTGGCGTCCCAAGCGGCAGGACTGAGCGTCCGGTTCCGTGCACGCACGCGGCCGAGGGGCCGGAAGGCGAACCTTCCGGCCCCTCGGCCGTGTCCGGACGAGCCGGACGGCACACCCCGGTGAACCC
Organism: Streptomyces sp. NPDC005955; assembly: GCF_042871255.1. NCBI lineage: Bacteria > Bacillati > Actinomycetota > Actinomycetes > Kitasatosporales > Streptomycetaceae > Streptomyces > Streptomyces sp. NPDC005955. The sequence goes on from NZ_JBIAIF010000006.1 coordinate 195,842, forward strand.
CCCTGTGGATAACCCGGGTGTGACTGTCAGTGAGGTGTGCGAGTCTTGACGTACTCGCTCGGACTCAGGTGATCCATGGGAAGGTCGGGGCTACGGCCGGTGGGCGGCGCGTCTGCCGGATCAACGGCTCCCCGCGTGGTCCACGGAGTCGCTCGGGCCGACCGTCGTCGGTCGGAGCGTCGGGTCGAGGGCGCCCGGGTGCGGGCGCCCCGGGTCGGCCAGGGGGATTGGCCGACTCGGGACAACCCGGGGGCGACTAAGAATTCCCCTCCCCTCGCCCCGTGCACCCACTTTGCCGGTCACGGGACGGTGACACCACCGTCATCTTGTTGCACTGCGCCAAGAGGAGGGGGGACGCAAGGGGGAAGAAGCGGATGAATCGGCAGGAAAGCTACTCCTTAGGTGGGGGCGGGGACATGGCTGAGGCGCACACGCACGGAGTGGATCAGCTCTGTGAGGAGGGTGAGCGCGTGTACGGGGCCGCCCTCAAGGGCGGACGCATCGAGCGGACCGCGGCGGCCGGGGCGCCCTGCCTGGTCACGCTGGGCCTGCTGTACTCGGACCCGGACGACGCGGCGTGGCTGGTGCCCGAGTCGCCGGGCGAGGTGATCGCCCGGCTGACCCGCGGCCTGCGGGACGAGTTGGCGCAGAGCCATGCGCGGGCGACCGCGGTGTCCCTGCTCGCCGAGCGGTACACGGGCGCCGGTCCTGACCTGCCCTCGGCGGGGCACGGCATCCGGGTGCTGGAGAGCAAGCCCCGCATCCGGGACGCCATCGCCGAGGCGTCCGACGGGTGCGTCGTCGAGCACCTGGCCGTCCAGCCGGGCGGGGTGCGCCGCGAGAACGTGTTGAACGACGCCCTGCCGCTGGCGCTGGACATGGCGCAGCGCGGGGTGCGCATGCGGACCCTGTACACCCATGCCGCGCGGCACGGGCAGGGCCTCTTCGAGTACGTGGAGCGGGTCGGCGGCGCCGCCGAGGTGCGCACCCTGGACGAGGTCTTCGAACGGCTGCTGATCTTCGACCGGAAGGTCGCGTTCGTGCCGGCCACCGAAGACCGGACGGTCGCCCTGGAGTTGCGCCACCCCGGTCTGGTGGGGTTCCTCGCGATCGTCTTCGAGCGGTTCTGGCGGCTGGGGCACCCGCTGGTGGAGCCGCTGCCCTCCGGCTCCGGGGTCACCGGCATCACCCGTCGGGAATGGGCCATCGCGGCGCTGCTCGCCGAGGGGCACACCGATGCGGAGATAGCGCAGCGCCTCGGCATCAACGTGCGGACGGCCCGCCACCACATCCGCAAGCTGGCCGAGGAGTTGGGCGCCGCCAGTCGTGCCCAGCTCGGGGTGCGGATCGCGCAGGCCGGCCTGGACACCCCGCCGCGTCCGCCCACGCCGTGACGGACCGTCGGGTGCGGGTGCGGGTGCGGGTGCGGGGGTGACCGGTCGGGCGGTCCGTCACTGGTCGTGCTCCAACATGCCCGACCGGGAGATCAGATAGCCGAGCTGGGCCCGGCTGCCGCTGCCGAGCGCGGAGGCGAGCTTGGCGATGTGGGCGCGGCAGGTGCGGACGTTCATGCCGAGGCGCCGTGCGATGGCCTCGTCCACGTACCCCTCGACCAGGAGTTTGGCGATGGACTGCTGGACGCCGGTGATGCCGTCGGGCGTGGACCGGTAGGGCACCTCGTCGAGCAGCGGGGTCGCGCGCCGCCACAGCTGTTCGAAGACCCGGACCAGATAGCGGACCAGCCCGGGGTGGCGCAGTTCGAGCGCCACGTCGTCCTTGCCGCTGCCGTCGGTCCCGGCGGGGATGAAGGCCACGGTGTCGTCGCAGACGATGAGCCGCTCGATCAGCTCCTCCAGGGTGCGGATCTCGATCAGCCCGTCGGCCATCCGGTCCACGTACGCCATGGTGCCCTGGCTGTGGCGGACGGTGTGTTGGTAGAGGGTCCTGATCCGGATGCCCCGGTCGGTCAGCGGGCGGTCGCGTTCGAGGGCCTGGCTGAGGATGTGTTCGCTGCGGCGCCCGCCCGGCTGGATGGTGAGCACCTCCGAGCGGACCTCGGCGGTGGCGACGTTCAGTGCCGCGTTGATCCGGTCGATCCCTTCGAGCACGGTGATCGCATGGGTGGGTGCCGGGCTCTGCGCACTGATGGCCATGAACGGCTCAAATGATTCGGTCAGTTCGATGGACAGCCGCCGCCTGTCCAGGATCTCCCTTTCTATGGGATGCAGCCGTTGGGCCAGCGCCACCGACGGGGGGACGGGCCGTAGCCAGTTCGCATCGTCCGGATCCGGGTGGAGTAGCGCGAATTCCAGGAGGCACGGGGCGGCCGTAACCTCCGCCCGGGCGATTCTTCCGGCACTCAGTGCGCTGGCGTAGAGCTGCCCTCCCTCGGCGCACAGCTCGGCCATGGAGTGGTGATGTGTCGGATGTGTGTTGGTTATGGGCAAATCTCCACCCCCCAGGGTCTTGAACGTGCAGGAACATGATGCATCGCTTCAGTGGTGTTGACGTGCCTGAATGAGCCATCGTCTTGTTGCACCGGGGGAGAGGACTCATCAGGTGAGGACGAAGCCGACTATGTTCAAGAGAATGCTTCGCTCAGTGCTGGCGACTTTCTCCGTGGTGGTGGCCGCGGGCGCACTCGGTGCCACGACCGCTCACGCCGACACCGGTTGGGGCCCGGTCGCCCCGACCAAGAGCGGTTCGGCCACCGTCAGGCCCGCCGACACGGGCTGGGGCACCTTCGCCCCGGCCGACACCGGTTGGGGCACGTTCGTCCCGACCAAGGGCGGCCCCGTCATCAGCAAGCCCGCCGACACCGGCTGGGGATCATGAGCACGCCGCCCGACGATCGTTCCTTCCGGCGCGAGATGGCCACCGCCTACCGCTCCGGATGGCACTTCATCGACCTGGTCACGGCCATTCCCCACCAGGGTGACTCACTCATGGTCACCCTGTTCGGGGAGCCGGTCGTCGTCGTGCGGGACGAGGACGAGGACGTCCGCGCGTACCGCTGTCTGCGCAGGCCGCGGGGCGCACCACGGCCCGTTCGGTGCGCCATCCGATACGGGATGATCTTCGTCAATCTCGACCAGCGCGACCATGAACAACTGGTGGACCGCGACACTCCGTTGCACGACACCCCGACGACCATCTCCGCCACCCCCCGCAGTGCCTGAGGCGATTCCCCCGTCGTTATAGATCGCCTCGGGTACTTCCCCCCGCAGCGGCGCCACCGTGGACCTGAAACACGGTGGCGCCGCTGTCGTCGTCCCCCCGCCCGTCACGCTGCGCCCCGCGCCCTTCACCGGGCCGGGGCGTTCGTCGTCCTCCGGGGTGAGTGGAATAGGCTCAACTTTGTGTAAGTTGGTTAGGTCAGGTACGAGCGACAGGAGGAGACAGCGCACGTGGACGCCGAGCTGACGAACCGGAGCAGGGACGCCCTCAACGCGGCGAGCAGCCGCGCCGTCGCCGGGGGGCACCCGGACCTCACCCCCGCACACCTACTGCTCGCCCTGCTCGACGGGGACGGCACCCGCCCCGCCGAGAACATCATCGACCTGCTGGCCGCGGTGGAAGCCGACCAGGCGGCGGTGCGCGCCGGCGCCGAGCGGCTGCTCGCCGAGCTGCCCAGCGTGACCGGGTCCACCGTCGCGCCCCCGCAGCCCAGCCGCGAGACGCTGGCCGTCATCACCGACGCCGCGCAGCGGGCGAAGGACCTGGGCGACGAGTACCTCTCCACCGAGCACCTGCTGATCGGCCTCGCCGCGAAGGGCGGCCGGGCCGGTGAGATCCTGGGCGAGCAGGGCGCGACGGCGAAGAAGCTGCTGGCCGCCTTCGAGGAGAACAGGGGAGGGCGCCGCGTGACCACACCGGATCCGGAGGGCTCGTACAAGGCCCTGGAGAAGTTCGGCACCGACTTCACGGCCGCCGCCCGGGACGGCAAGCTCGACCCGGTCATCGGCCGGGACCAGGAGATCCGCCGGGTCGTCCAGGTGCTGTCCCGCCGCACCAAGAACAACCCCGTGCTGATCGGTGAGCCGGGCGTCGGCAAGACCGCCGTGGTGGAGGGGCTCGCCCAGCGCATCGTCAAGGGCGACGTGCCCGAGTCGCTGAAGAACAAGCGGCTGGTGTCGCTGGACCTCGGGGCGATGGTCGCCGGGGCGAAGTACCGGGGCGAGTTCGAGGAGCGCCTGAAGACCGTCCTCGCCGAGATCAAGGACAGCGACGGGCAGATCATCACCTTCATCGACGAGCTGCACACCGTCGTCGGTGCGGGCGCCGGCGGTGACTCCGCGATGGACGCCGGCAACATGCTGAAGCCGATGCTCGCCCGCGGTGAGCTGCGCATGGTCGGCGCGACCACGCTGGACGAGTACCGCGAGCGGATCGAGAAGGACCCCGCGCTGGAACGCCGCTTCCAGCAGGTGCTGGTCGCCGAGCCGACCGTCGAGGACACCGTCGCCATCCTGCGCGGGCTCAAGGGCCGCTACGAGGCTCACCACAAGGTGCAGATCGCGGACAGTGCGCTGGTCGCCGCCGCCACCCTCTCCGACCGGTACATCACCTCCCGGTTCCTGCCGGACAAGGCCATCGACCTGGTGGACGAGGCCGCGTCCCGACTGCGGATGGAGATCGACTCCTCGCCCGTCGAGATCGACGAGCTCCAGCGGGCCGTCGACCGGCTGCGCATGGAGGAGCTGGCCCTCGCCAAGGAGACCGATCCGGCCAGCCGCCAGCGCCTGGAGAAGCTGCGCCGCGACCTCGCCGACAAGGAGGAGGAGCTGCGGGGGCTGACCGCCCGCTGGGAGAAGGAGAAGCAGTCCCTCAACCGGGTCGGCGAGCTGAAGGAACGCCTCGACGACCTGCGCGGACAGGCCGAACGGGCCCAGCGCGACGGTGACTTCGACACCGCCTCCAAGCTGCTCTACGGGGAGATCCCCGACCTGGAACGGGACCTGGCGGAGGCGTCGGCGGCCGAGCAGCAGGCGGCCCGGGACACCATGGTCAAGGAGGAGGTCGGCCCCGACGACATCGCCGACGTGGTGGGTGCGTGGACGGGAATTCCGGCCGGACGGTTGCTCGAAGGGGAGACGCAGAAGCTGCTGAGGATGGAGGAGGAGCTCGGCCGGCGCCTGATCGGGCAGGCCGAGGCGGTGCGCGCGGTGGCCGACGCGGTGCGCCGCACCCGGGCCGGCATCGCCGACCCCGACCGGCCCACCGGCTCGTTCCTGTTCCTCGGCCCGACCGGGGTCGGCAAGACGGAGCTGGCGAAGGCGCTGGCGGACTTCCTCTTCGACGACGAGCGGGCCATGGTCCGCATCGACATGTCCGAGTACGGCGAGAAGCACAGCGTGGCCCGGCTCGTCGGCGCGCCCCCCGGCTACGTGGGCTACGAGGAGGGCGGCCAGCTCACCGAGGCGGTGCGCCGGCGCCCGTACAGCGTCGTCCTGCTGGACGAGGTGGAGAAGGCGCACCCCGAGGTCTTCGACGTGCTGCTCCAGGTCCTCGACGACGGGCGGCTCACCGACGGCCAGGGCCGCACGGTCGACTTCCGCAACACCATCCTCATCCTCACCTCCAACCTCGGCAGCCAGTACCTGGTGGACCCGCTGACCGGCGAGGACGAGAAGCGGCGCCAGGTCCTCGACGTGGTCCGGGCCTCCTTCAAGCCGGAGTTCCTGAACCGTCTGGACGACCTGGTGGTGTTCACGGCGCTGGGCCGGGAGGAGCTGACCCGGATCGCCCGCCTCCAGGTCGGTCGGCTCGCCGGGCGGCTGGCCGAGCGACGGCTCACACTGGAGGTGAGCGAGGAGGCGCTCGCCTGGCTCGCCGAGGAGGGCAACGACCCCGCGTACGGTGCCCGGCCGCTGCGCCGGCTGGTGCAGACCGCGATCGGGGACCGGCTCGCCCGGGAGATCCTCGCGGGCGAGGTCCGCGACGGCGACACCGTCCGGGTCGACGTCTTCGGGGACGGCCTGCTCGTGGGCCGCGCCGGCGGGGCGCCCGACGGAACGGCTGATCCGGACGGAACGGCCGAGCCGGGCGGAACGGCGCATTCCGAGGCTCCGCGGGAGGGGTCCGCGACGGGCGGAAAGACGCTCTGAGCGAACCCCGAGGGGGCCCGGTGGCCGAATTCGGCCACGGACGCGCAAAGCCAACCGGGCGGGGGTTGCCAGTACCCGCCCGGCATGAGGGAGGATGACTCAATCCGTTCGAAGGGAAATACACGGTGAGCATCGACCCGTCCTCGATTCCGAACTTCGGGGGCCAGCCCGAGCCGCAGCCCGGCGGGCCGGCCGGCCCCGTCGTTCCGGATCAGGACCTCGTGAAGCAGCTCCTGGAGCAGATGGAGCTGAAGTACGTCGTCGACGACGAGGGTGACCTCGCGGCGCCGTGGGAGGAGTTCCGCACGTACTTCATGTTCCGCGGCGAGGACGAGCAGCAGGTCTTCTCCGTGCGGACGTTCTACGACCGGGCGCACGCCATCGAGGACAAGCCGGCGCTGCTGGAGTCCATCGACGACTGGAACCGGCGCACGCTGTGGCCCAAGGTCTACAGCCACACGCACGACGACGGCACCGTCCGGCTGATCGGTGAGGCGCAGATGCTCATCGGCACCGGCGTGAGCCTGGAGCACTTCGTCTCCTCCACGGTGAGCTGGGTGCGCGCCGCGATCGAGTTCGACCGCTGGCTGGTCGAGCACCTGGGCCTGGAGAAGGACGTCGACTCCGCCGAGGGTTCCGGCGACGACGCCGACGGCGGCGACGACAAGTAGTCGGTCGCCCCGCCCGTCTCGTCCGCCCCGTCCGCCCCGCCCGTCACAAGGGGGCGCGGCCGAAGGCGATCAAGAACGCCCCGTAGGACAGGGAGAGCCCGGTCAGGAACGCGATCACCACGATCGCGGGTCCCGGCCGGGCTCTCGCCGTGCGGGCCAGCGCCCGCGCCAACGGGATCAGCAGCGGGAAGGCGGGCAGCAGGAACCTCGGCTTGGACTCGAAGAACCCGGCGCCGCCGAGGGCCACCGCCAGCAGCACCCCGGAGTAGACGACCAGCGGCAACGGCGTCCGTTCGACCAGCAGCAGCACGAAGAGCAGCACCGCCAGCAGCACGATCAGCAGCGCCATCGGGTACACGAACTTGCTGGTCCGGGCCAGCACCACGCCGACGAAGGCGAACGCGCCCTGCCCGAAGTCGAAGCGGGAACCCCAGTCCCGTTGCACGTCGAAGTAGCCGCCGAGCGGGTCGCCCCGGCGCTGACCCACCCACAGGACGTACCCGCACCAGCCGGCGGGCGCGAGCAGCGCCCCCGTCCACAGCCTGTGGACGGAGCTGCGCCCCTGCGCCCCGCACGCCCGCGCTCCCGCCCCCCGTACGCCCGCCTCCCCCGGCCGCGGCCCGCGCGCCCCGACCTTGCGCGGGTGTGCCTCCCGGTGACGGCGCCACAGCTCGTGGGCCGCCGCGGCCAGCACCGCCGCCGCCACCGCGAACCCGTTGGGCCGGGACAGCCCGGCCAGCGCGGCCAGGGCGCCCGCCCACACCCAGCGTCCGGTGAGCGCCGCGTACAGCGCCCAGGCGGCGCACGCGGTCAGCAGGGGCTCGGTGTACGCCATCGACAGCACCACGGAATGCGGGAGCACTCCCCACAGCAGCACCAGGACCACTCCGGTGGGCCGGCCGTACAGATGGCTGCCGAGGGTGAAGATGCCGCAGGCCGCGGCTGCCGCGGCGGTCCACGCCACCAGGAGTCCCGCCGCGCCCCAGGACACCGGCAACACGGTCTCCACCCCGCGCACCAGCCCCGGGTACAGCGGGAAGAACGCCAGGTCGCTGAAGACGACCCCGGGTCGGTAGTGGGTGGTCCGGTGCCCGTAGCCGTACACCGCGATCCCCAGGTACCAGGCGGAGTCCCAGGACCGGCCGAGCATCCGGAGCACCGGCCGGTCCGTCGCGAAGGCGGCGACGGCGACCGCGAGCACGCCGGCGAGCCGGACCGCGGCGAACAGTCCGAGCGCGGAGACGACCGGCGGTAGCCGCTGTGACCGCCACAGGCGCCGCAGGGGCCGCAGGGGGCGGGGGAGGTCCGGCCCGGCGGCGGGGGGCCGGGGGGCCGGGGGTGCGAGGGTGCTGGGGTGGCTCACACGGGAACCTTGGCGCCCCGCGCCCCGTCCGGTGGCCGAGGCGCGGCGGGGTCCCGTCCAGGCCCACCCGATCCGGCGCACGGGTGGCGTCGGCCCGCGTCCCCTCCGGGTGCGTCCTGGTGGGCCTGCGCTTGCGTGTGCGGGTGCGCTGGTGCGTTGCGCAGTTCCCCGCGCCCCTGCCGGGGCACGTCTCGTCGTCGCGGATCCGCCCGCCCGCCGGGACCCGTCCACTGGGACGCCCCGTTAGGGGCGCGGGGAACTGCGTGGGTGACCACGACGCACCCGCAGCGACCCGAAACCCCGGCGGGGCTCCGTCCAGGCCCACCCGATCCGGCGCACGGGTGGCGTTGCGCAGTTCCCCGCGGCCCTGATGGGGCGCGCCTCGTCGTCGCAGTTCCGCCCGCCCGCCGGGACCCGTCCACTGGGACGCCCCGTTAGGGGCGCGGGGAACTGCGTGGGTGACCACGACGCACCCGCACGGGCTCAGGCGGTGAGGCGCTTGAGGCGGTGGACGGCCTCGCGCAGGACCTCCTCGCGCTTGCAGAACGCGAACCGCACGAACGGCGCGCCCGCCTCCCGGTCGTCGTAGAAGACGGCGTTCGGGATGGCGACGACGCCCGCGCGCTCGGGCAGGGCGCGGCAGAACGCGAAGCCGTCCCGCTCGCCGAGGGGGCGGACGTCGGTGGTGATGAAGTACGTGCCGGCGGGGAGGTACACCTCGAAGCCCGCCTCGGTCAGGCCCCGGGCGAGCAGGTCCCGCTTGGCCCGCAGTTCGGTGCGCAGCCCGTCGAAGTACGCGCGCGGCAGGGACAGGGCCTCGGCGACCGCGTACTGGAACGGGCCCCCCGACACGTAGGTGAGGAACTGCTTCGCCGAGCGGACGGCGGCGACCAGCGGGGGCGGACCGGTGACCCAGCCGACCTTCCAGCCGGTGAAGGAGAAGGTCTTGCCCGCGGAGGAGATCGTCAGCGTGCGCTCGCGCATCCCCGGCAGCGTGGCCAGCGGAACGTGCCTCCCGGCGTCGGCCCCCTCGCCCCCGTCCGCCCCCTCGCCCCCGTCCGCCCCCTCGCCCCCGTCCGCCGAACCCGCCGGCTCGGCGAAGACCAGGTGTTCGTACACCTCGTCCGTGAGGACGAGGAGGTCCCGTTCCACGGCGAGGCGGGCGATCTCGGTCAGCTCGTCCCGGGTCAGCACCGTGCCCGTCGGGTTGTGCGGGGTGTTGATCAGCAGCAGCCGGGTGCGCGGGGTCACGGCGGCCCGCAGCTCGTCCAGGTCCAGCCGGAACCGGCCGTCCCGGGGGCGCAGGGTGACCGGGACCCGGGTGCCACCCGCCAGCGCGATGCTCGCGGCGTACGAGTCGTAGTACGGCTCCAGGGCCACCACCTCGTCCCCGGGCTCCACCAGGGCCAGCAGGGACGCCGCGATGGCCTCCGTGGCGCCGGTCGTGACCAGCACCTCGGTGCCGGGGTCGTACGCCAGCCCGTAGCGGTCGGCCTGGTGCGCGGCGATCGCGGTGCGCAGCTCCGGCACGCCGTCGCCCGGCGGGTACTGGTTGCCCCGACCGTCGCGCAGCGCCCGGACCGCCGCCTCCCGCACCGACTCGGGCCCGTCCGTGTCGGGGAAGCCCTGGCCGAGGTTGATCGCCCCGGTCCGGGCGGCCAGCGCGGACATCTCGGCGAAGATCGTCGTGCCGAACTCGGCGAGGCGGCGGTTGAGCAGCGGGCGGGCGGCGGGGCCGGGGGACGAGGTCATGGGCGCCATCCTGCGCCGAACCTCTGGACTTCCTCAACTCCGCTTTGGCCCGTCCCCGGCGGGGGCATCTCCGTTGCACACGGCGAGCGGGCCCCTCCCCGGGGCCGCTCACGGGGGAACAGTCAGAATCGGCGCGAAACGTACAACGCGCCCGGGGCGGGCGTCGCCGGTCGGCGGCGGACCACCCCGGCAGGGCCCCGCGCGCGGGGTCAGGGAGGGGGAGTCATGGTCGTGGGCATCCTGGTCATCACGGGAGTCGTGGTGATCGCGGCCATCGCGGTGATCACCGCCAGCAGGACCCAGCGTCCGGCGCGGCGCAACAGCCGCAGCTGGTACACGGGCAGCAGCAGCACCAACCACGGGGGCGGGGGCGGGGGCGGGCACTCCTGCTCCAGCGGCGGGTCTTCCTGCGGTGGGAGTTCCTCATCCTGCGGTGGGGGCGGGGGTGGGTGCGGCGGGGGCGGAGGCAGCTGACACGGGGCAGCTGGTCCGTCCGCCCGCGCACACCGTGCAACGCCCGTCGGCTCCGGCCGGCGGGCGCTGCGCCGTGTCCGGCCCGGCAGAAGGCGCCCGATGCGTGAGGGGGGCGTGCGAACTCGGTGCACTCCCCGGTCCGGGAGCCCGTCGCGCACCGTCCGTCCCATGAGTGTCGTTCCGTCATCACCGGTTCCCGCAACGGCGGTTGAACACGTGAGCAGGGCAGCCCTCTGGGGGATGGAATGCGCATGAACTTGGGTAAAAACGCTGTGGTGGCGCTGAAGTTCATGATTCCCTCTTAACGTCAACGCAGCCCTCGGACACCTCGTGGGCACGAGCCGGCATGCAGATCGCCCGGAACCGCTCCGGACCGTATCCCCCGCGCCCACCGCGGGCGCCCCGCCGGCCCCCTCTCCCTTTGTGTGCTAGCGGAGCCGACCCATGCTCACGACCCTGAAAACCTCCTACACCGACACCAGTGCCACCGACCTCGCCTGGGCGCTGGGCCGGGAGCCGCTGCCCGCCCTGGCCACCCTCGACCTAGAACTGTCCGGCGCCAAGCTCCAGTTGCGCCTGCTCGGCGCGTCCCACCAGGTCCTGCTGGAGGAGGAGCGCGGCACCTGTTCGGAGACGGTCGCCTGCATCCCCGGCAGCAGCACCCCCCTCCCGCTCGGAGTGGCGGAGCGGGTCGGCGACTGGGAGTACGAGTTCGCGGCCCGCGTCGAGACCCTGTCCGGCGGGCAGTTCGCCGGTCGGGCGCAGGAACTCATCGCGCTCGTCTCGGACCACCCCAACGGTCTCGCGGGAGTCTTCCCCGGCGATCCGCACGCCTTCACGGCGATGCTCGCCCAGCTCCACAACGGCCATGTGCACTGGCGGACTTGGCACGCGTACCCGCAGGACGGCCAACTCGTCGCGACCCGTACCCGGGTGGGCGTACGGGTCGCCGCCACGCTCTAGGCGCGCGGCGTCCGGGCCGGGTCCGGGTCGGGGTCCGGGACGACAGCTCGCCCACCGCAGGTCCACACGTGTGGGTGACCAGCCCTGGTGAAACGGTGACGTACCGTCGCAACGTGATCGAATCGCCCCCGCCGGTCCCGGTCGCCGTTCCGCCCGGTGCGTCCCCCCGAGCGGAAGGCCGGACACCGCTGCCCGTTCCCGCGGGCGCGGCCCGGTTCCTCGTCCTGGTGGGCGTGTTCGTCTGCGCGGCCTGCGGGCTCGCCTACGAACTCGAACTGCTGGCCGTGGCCTCCTCCTTGTGGGGCGATTCGGTCACCCAGGCGTCCCTGGTGCTGTCCGTGATGGTCTTCGCGATGGGCCTCGGCTCGCTCGCCGCGAAACGGTTGCGCAGCCGGGCCGCGGTCGGCTTCGGGCTCATCGAAGCCGTCCTCGCCCTGATCGGCGGGTGCAGCGGCATGGCCCTCTACGCGGCGTTCACCTGGACGGGCGGCCCCGGAGCCGGAGCGGGCGGCGGGCCCGCGGCCTGGGCGCAGGACCACCGGGTGCTGCTCGTCGGGTTCTCCCTCGCGATGGGGGTGCTCATCGGCGCCGAGGTGCCCCTGTTGATGGTCCTCATCCAGCGCATCCGGCGCCAGGACGCCAGCGGCGCCGTCGCCGACCTGTTCGCCGCCGACTACGTGGGCGCCCTGGTCGGCGGGTTGGCCTTCCCGTTCCTGCTGCTGCCCGTGTTCGGCCAGCTCACGGGGACGCTGCTGACCGGCGTGGTGAACGCCGTCGCGGGCGGGCTGCTGGTCCTCGGGCTGTTCCACCGGGACCTGACCCGACGGGCCCGCCGCCTGGTGCTCGCCGCCAACGTCATCGCCCTGGCGCTGCTCGCCGCCGCGGCCCTCCTCGTCGACGACTTCGAACGGACCGCGCGGCGCACGATGTACGGGGACGACGTGCGCTCCACCGCCTGGACCGGACAGCAGGAGGTGGTCCTCACCGGCGGCGGCGACCGTCCCGTGCACCTCTACGTCGACGGCCGGCCGCGGTTCGCCGCGGGGGACGCCCCCCGCTCCCACGAGCCCTACGAGGCCCTGGTGCGGCCCGCGTTGGCCGCGCCGCACGCCCGGGTGCTGGTCCTGGGCGGCGGCGACGGGCTGGCGGCCCGCCAGGTCCTCGCGCACCCGGGGGTCCGCCGGCTCGACCTGGTGGAACCCGACGCCGGTCTCGTCCGGTTGGCCCGTACCGATCCGGCGCTCACCGCCCTCAACGGCGGCGCCCTGCACGATCCGCGGGTCCGGACCACCACGGCGGACGTCTTCGACTGGCTGCGCGCGGGCCGGGCGGGGCCGGCCGGGCGGGGCCGCTACGACGTGGTGATCTGCGATCTGCCCGGGCCCGGCCGGGTCGAGAGCGCCAAGCTGTACTCCCGGGAGTTCTACGAACTGGCCCGCAGGATGCTCGCGGACGGCGGACGGCTGGCCGTCCGGGCGGGCGGCCCGGAGGACGGCGCCCAGGGCCCGCGCACGTTCTGGACCGTCGAGGCGACCGTACGGGCCGCCGGGCTGCGGACCGTCCCGTACGCCTCGCCCGCGGCGGGGGTGCGCGGCTGGGCGGTCGTCCTGGCCGGGCGCCGGGCGCCGACCCCCGGCGCACCGCCCGCCGCGGTCCGCCCGAGGACCCCCGGGGCGCCGCCCACCGCGCTCACCGCCCGGGCGCTCGCGGACGCGGTGCGGCGCGCGGCACGCGAGCGGCCGGCCGGGGCGTCCGTCTCCACCCTGGTCCACCCGCGGTACGCCTGAGGGTTCCCGGACGCGCCCGGCACCCGATCCGGGGGAACCGATCCGGCGGTCCGGCGGCCCGGGGCGGAGGACGTCGGTACGCTCGGGTGCCATGAAGCACGAGGTGTTCCTTCCGCTCGGGGTAGAACCTCTGCGCGCGGCGCTCGCCGACCCGACGACGGTGACCCGTGCGGTCCCGGGCTTCCAACAGGACGCCGGGGACGCACCCGGCACGGGCCGGCTCAAGCTGCGCGCCGGCGGCACCACCATCACGTACCGGGGCGCCTTCCGGATCGGCGGTCCCCCCGAGGACCCGGGCGACCCCGAGGGCGTCACTGTCCGGGCCGAGGGCACGGAGGTGCGCGGCACGGGCGCCGTGGACGTCACGGTCACGGTGACCCTGACGCCCACCGGGGAGGGGACCAACGCGGTCTTCACCGTCACCGGCAGCGGGGACGGCCGGGCCGCGGAGCTCGCCGCGGACGCGCTGGAGTCCGCGGGCGTACGGCTGCTGAACCGGTTCGCCGAGGCGCTGACGACCGAGCTCGGCGCGGACGCGGTCGACAGCGGGGCCGGGGCGTCCGACGGCGACGACCCGAGCGCCGCCGCCGGGACGGACGCGCGGCCCACGGCCCCCGACCCGGAGTTCGTCGGCGTCGAACCCAGCACCTGGGCCGACGGCACCGACGGCACCGACGGGGACGGCGGGGGCGAACCCGCGGACGCCGAGGACGAGCCCGACGCCGGCACCGCGGAAGACACCGACGGCGTCGACGAGGCCCCCGAGGACCAGGGGATCGAGGACATCAAGAACATCGAGGACATCGAGGGCGGCGGAAGCGTCGGGGACCTCGAAGGGCTGGACGTCGCGCACGCCGACGCCCCGCCCGTGGAGGCCGCGCACGCCCGGCGCACGATGATCGGCCGCAGCGCCGAGGAAGTGGACCACGCGCCCCCGCGCGGACGGTACGCCCCCGTGCCCGCGCCGGAGGCCACCGCCCAGGGTGCCACCCTGCGCTGGGCCGCGCCCGCCGCCGCCCTGGCGGTGGCCACCGCGATCGTCGTGGGACGGGCCCTGCGCCGGCGACGGTGACCGCTGACCGTAGGGTCGGACCGTGAGCAACGACAAGATCACGCTGACCGCGGGCGACGCGGAGGTGACCGTGCTGCCGGGCGACGGCGGCCGGATCGGGAGTCTGCGGATCGACGGGACGGAGCTGCTGCGCCAGGGCGAGCGCTACGGTTCGTTCCCGATGGTGCCCTGGTGCGGACGCATCCGCGACGGACGGTTCCGGGACGGCGCCGAGGTCCACCAGATGCCGTTGAACGCCGCCCCGCACGCCATCCACGGCACCGCCCGGGACGGCGCCTGGCGCACCGCCCGCAACAGCCTCACCGCCGACCGCGCCGTCATCACCCACCAGCTGGCCGAACCGTGGCCGTACCCCGGGCTCGTCACGCAGACGGTCGAACTGACCCCCGACTCGCTGACGCTGGGCCTCGCCGTGGAGACGTACGACTCGTCCTTCCCCGCGCAGGTCGGTTGGCACCCCTGGTTCAACCGGCAGCTCGAACCGGACGGCGCCCCCGTTCAGATCGCGTTCGACGCCGCCTGGCAGGAGGAGCGGGGCGCCGACCACCTGCCGACCGGACGCCGCATCGACCCGTTGCCCGGCCCGTGGGACGACTGCTTCGGCATGCCCGACGGGGTGGACGTCACCCTGAGCTGGCCGGGCCGCCTCGACCTCACCGTCACCTCCCGCGAACAGTGGGTGGTGGTGTACGACGAGCAGGAGGCCGCCGTGTGCGTGGAGCCGCAGACCGGCCCCCCGAACGGCCTGAACACCGCCCCCCGGCTCGTCACCCCGGTGCAGCCGCTGGAGGCCACCACCACCTGGACCTGGCGCCGCCCGTGAGCCGGCGGCCGGGCCCCGGAGCGCGCGGCGCACCCCGGGGCCCGGCCTAAGCTGGCGGCATGAGCGACGCACGAAACGCCCTGCTGAAGCAGATCAAGGACAAGGCCGTGGTCCACGGCAAGGTGACCCTCTCCTCGGGTATCGAGGCCGACTACTACATCGACCTGCGCAGGGTCACCCTGGACGGCGAGGCCGCGCCCCTCGTCGGCTCGGTGATGCTCGACCTCACGGCCGACCTGGACTTCGACGCGGTCGGCGGGCTCACCATGGGCGCCGACCCGGTCGCCGCCTCGATGCTGCACGCCGCCGCGGCCCGCGGTCAGCGGCTCGACGCGTTCGTGGTCCGCAAGGCCGCCAAGGCGCACGGCATGCAGCGCCAGGTGGAGGGCCCGGACATCAAGGGGCGTCGCGTCCTGGTGGTGGAGGACACCTCGACCACCGGCGGTTCCCCGCTCACCGCCGTCGAGGCGGTGCGCGCGGCGGGCGCCGAGGTGGTCGCCGTCGCCACCATCGTGGACCGGGCGACGGGCGCCGCCGAGAAGATCACCGCAGGGGCCTCGGTGCCGTACCTGTACGCCTTCGGCAAGGACGAGCTGGGCCTCGACTGACCCCGTCGCACCGCCCGAGTGACTGCTGTGTCCGGTGTGACCCGGTTTCGCCGGGACACCCCGGACTGGGGTGGCCTTCCGCATCTGGAAGGATGGGTACGACGATGACGTCGCCACCCCGGAGCAGCGCCTGACGACGCGGCGGTGTCCGGGTCCGGAGTACCTAGGTCGGGGTCGGTCAGAACCACATCCCGCACAGCATCGAGGAGCGGACAGATGCCCATCGCAACCCCCGAGGTCTACAACGAGATGCTCGACCGGGCGAAGGCAGGCAAGTTCGCCTACCCGGCCATCAACGTGACCTCGTCGCAGACCCTGCACGCCGCCCTCCGTGGTTTCGCGGAGGCCGAGAGCGACGGCATCATCCAGATCTCCACCGGTGGCGCGGAGTTCGCGGGCGGGCAGTACAGCAAGGACATGGTGACCGGCGCGGTCGCGCTCGCCGAGTTCGCGCACATCGTCGCCGCCAAGTACGACATCACGGTCGCGCTGCACACCGACCACTGCCCGAAGGACAAGCTGGACACCTACGTCCGGCCGCTCATCGACATCTCCGCCGAGCGGGTCTCGCGCGGCGTGAACCCGCTGTTCCAGTCCCACATGTGGGACGGTTCCGCGGAGACCCTCGCGGACAACCTCGCCATCGGCCAGGAGCTGCTGGCCAAGGCCGCCGCCGCCAAGATCATCCTTGAGGTCGAGATCACCCCGACCGGCGGCGAGGAGGACGGCGTCACCCACGAGATCAACGACGAGCTGTACACCACCGTCGACGACGCGATCCGCACCGCCGAGGCCCTGGGCCTGGGCGAGAAGGGCCGCTACCTGCTCGCCGCGTCCTTCGGCAACGTGCACGGCGTGTACAAGCCGGGCAACGTCGTCCTCCGTCCGGAGCTCTTGAAGGACCTCCAGGAGGGCGTCGCCGCCAAGTTCGGCCAGCAGGACCCGTTCGACTTCGTGTTCCACGGCGGCTCGGGCTCCACCGTCGAGGAGATCGCGACCGCGCTGGAGAACGGCGTCGTCAAGATGAACATCGACACCGACACCCAGTACGCGTTCACGCGTCCCGTCGTCGCCCACATGTTCCAGAACTACGACGGCGTCCTCAAGGTCGACGGCGAGGTCGGTGCGAAGAAGCAGTACGACCCGCGCACCTGGGGCAAGCTCGCCGAGGCCGGCATGGCCGCGCGGATCACCGAGGCGTGCGCCAACCTGCGCTCCACGGGCACCCGCATCAAGTAGTTCCGCACCCGCGTACGACCGAGGTCCGGCTCCCGGGTGGGGGCCGGACCTCCGTCGTGTCCGGTCTCCCCGGGTGGGGAGCCGTAGTGCAGGAAACGGAAGCGCTTCCCCCGCGCGCGGTGCGCGCCCCCGCGCACACGCTGGGTGAGGGCACCCACATCCCGTCACACCCCCCGCACCACCCCGGGGCACCTGGGAGACTGGAACCCATGGCCATTCACGAGAACCTGCTCGGGGGACCGCCCCCGACCCATCTGCCCGACGACCCCGGCCCCCGCGAACTGCTCGCCCAGGGCACCGCGTCCGCCGATGTCGCCGCCCAGTACCCCACCTCCTCCCTCGCCTGGGCGCAGCTCGCCGACGAGGCGTTCCAGCGGGGCAGCGTCGTGGAGTCGTACGCGTACGCCCGCACCGGCTACCACCGGGGCCTCGACGCGCTGCGCCGCAGCGGCTGGAAGGGCCACGGCCCGGTGCCGTGGGAGCACGAGCCGAACCGCGGCTTCCTGCGCGCCCTGCACGCCCTCGCGCGCGCCGCGCAGTCGATCGGCGAGCAGGAGGAGCACGCGCGCTGCGCGCAGTTCCTGAAGGACTCCTCCCCGACGGCCGCCCAGACCCTGGGCTGACCCGCCCGCGCTACCGGGCCCGCCCCCGCCGTGGTGGTGCGGCCCGCACGGCCCGCCCGCCGCTCTCCGGCCCGGGCGGGCCTTGCCGTGTTCCGGGTGATCGCGGAGGATGCCGGTGGGGACCGGGGCGCCCTGTCGAAACGGCAGGGGCGGACCGCTACCCGGAACACGCACGGAGACAGCGATGTCCCACCAGGCACAGCAGGGCGGCGCCGCCCCGGGGGCGCCCGGAGCGCCGCACCTCGACTTCCACGGCACGACGCCGTACGAGGACTACGTCCGCGCGGACGTGCTCACCCATCTCCAGCAACCCCTGTCCGACGATCCGGGGGAAATGGTCTTCCTGGTGACGACCCAGGTCATGGAGTTGTGGTTCACCGTGATCGTCCACGAGTGGGAGACCGCGTCGGCGGCCCTGCGCGGCGACGACGTGCCCGCCGCGACCGCCGCGCTGAAGCGGTCCGTCCGGGAACTCGACGCCCTCAACGCGTCCTGGCGCCCGCTCAGCGGACTCACCCCCGCGCAGTTCAACTCCTACCGGGACGCCCTAGGCGAGGGTTCCGGCTTCCAGTCCGCGATGTACCGGCGGATGGAGTTCCTGCTCGGCGAGAAGTCCGCGTCGATGCTGGTCCCGCACCGCGGCGCGCCCCGCGCGCACGCCGAACTCGACGAGGCGCTGCACGCACCGAGCCTCTACGACGAGGTGCTGCGGCTGCTCGCCCGCCGCGGCCACCCCGTCCCCGCGGCCGTCCTGGACCGTGACCCCGCCACCCGCTACGAGCCGTCGCCGCAGGTCGAGGACGTGTGGACGTCCCTCTACGCGGCCGAGCAGCCCACCGGCAGCCCGGCGCCCACCGGCAGCCCGGCGCCCACCGGTAGTCCGGAGCCCACCGGTAGTCCGGAGTCCGCTGCCGGCGACGGTCCGCCGCCCGACCCGGAGCTGTTGCGGCTCGGCGAGGCGCTGACCGACGTGGCGGAACTCGTCTGGCGCTGGCGCAACGACCACCTCTCCGCCACCCGCCGGGCCATGGGCGCCAAGCAGGGCACCGGCGGTTCGGCGGGCGTGGCCTGGCTGGAGAAGCGGGCCGCGAAGAACGTCTTCCCCGAGCTGTGGACCGCCCGGAGCCGGGTGTGAGGCCCGCACTGGAGGGGAAGGCCGCCGCCCTGGACGCCGCCGACCCGCTGGGCGCCGTGCGCGAGCGCTTCGTCCGCGACGAGGACGTCACATACCTGGACGGCAACTCCCTCGGCGCGCTGCCCCGTTCGGTGCCCGGTCGCATCGACGAGGTGATCCGCCGGGAGTGGGGCGAACTGCTGATCCGCTCCTGGGACCGGAGCGGCTGGTGGGACGCCCCCGAGCGCATCGGCGACCGGATCGCCCCCTTGGTGGGCGCCGCCCCCGGACAGGTCGTCGTCGCGGACTCCACCAGCGTGAACGTCTTCAAGGCGGTCGTCGCGGCGGTCCGCATGGCACGCGGCGCGGACCCCGGCGGTGCGGTACGGGACGAACTCGTCGTCGACTCCACCACGTTCCCCACGGACGGCTACCTCGCGGAGTCCGCCGCCCGGATGACCGGCTGTGCGCTGCGCCCGGTGCCGCCCGGGGAGGTGCCCGCGGTGCTCGGCCCACGCACCGCCGCGGTGCTCCTCAACCACGTCGACTACCGCACGGGCCGCCTCCACGACCTGCCGGGCCTCACCCGGGCGGTGCACGCGGCGGGCGCGTACGCGGTCTGGGACCTGTGCCACAGTGCGGGGGCGCTGCCGGTCGACCTGGACCTGCACGGGGTGGACCTCGCGGTCGGCTGCACGTACAAGTACCTGAACGGGGGCCCGGGCGCGCCCGCGTTCCTCTACGTGCGCCGCGACCTCCAACCGCGGTTCGACTCCCCGCTGCCCGGCTGGACGGGCCACCGCGAACCCTTCGGCATGCGCCCCGCGTACGAGCCGGCGCCCGGCGCGGGACGCGGGCGGGTCGGCACGCCGGACGTGCTGTCCCTGCTGGCGCTGGAGGAGGCGCTGACCGTCTGGGACGGCGTCACCGTCGAGGCCGTCCGCACGAAGTCGCTCGCCCTGACGGACTTCTTCCTGGAGTGCGTGACGGAGTACGTCCCGTCCGGCCGCGTCGAGGTGGCCATGCCCGTGCCGCACGGCGAGCGGGGCAGCCAGGTCGCGTTGCGCTGCGAAGGCGCTGCCGCCGTGATGGGGGTGCTCGGTGAGCGGGGGGTGATCGGGGACCACCGGCCCCCGGACGTCCTCCGCTTCGGGTTCGCCCCGTTGTACGTGGGCTTCGCGGAGACGGAGCGGGCGGCGCGGGTCCTCGCGGGGGCGTTGGCGTAGGTCCTGCGGTGCGTTGTTCGGCGCGGGTGCGCTGTGGTTGCCCGCGCCGTTCCCCGCGCCCCTATCGGGACGCCCACCTGCGGTCGCGTGAGGAGTCGGACAGGTCGGACAGCGTCATACCGATTCGAGCAGACCGTTGAGGATGGCCTTCTCGGCGAGGTAGAAGACGAGACCGCCCACGGGAGCGAGCACGGCGCACAGCCAGTACCGGCGCACCCCGGCGCGTGCCAGGTAGACGGTCAGGAGGGCGGTGAGCAGCACGCCGACCGTCAGGAAGGCGACCGCTTCTCCCCAGTAGTTGAGCGCCAGCCCCAGCCAGCACCCCTCGCCCAGCACCACCATCGCGATGACCGCCCCGGCTACCGGCCGCAGGTCGCCCCGCCCTCGTCGTACCGTCCACCCCGCCCATCCCAGAATGGGCCCTCCGACCAGCCCCGCCACCGACCACACGGCGGCAGTTCCGAGCGCTCCGCTCCCGAAGGTGTCTCCAAGAGTGGACGCCGCGTAGTAACCGCCGCAGGTGGTGAGCATCATCAACGCCCCGCCCCAGACGGCGAGCCGCCGGTCTCGGATCAGCACACCGGCCAGGGCGGTCCAGATGATCCAGGTGGACGTCGAGTTGGTCACCCGCTCCAACAGGGGTGTCGTTCCGTGCAGGGCGTACGTTGCCCAGCCGAGCAGCAATCCGAAGACGCCGGTCGCGGTCAGGACGGTGACAGGGGCGTCGTAACGGGATGCGGTCACAAGAGCCATGCCCAGGACTATACACGTGGTGTATACGCTCAATGTATAGTCGTTTGCAGGGGTCCGGGCACGCCCTGGGCGGTGTGTCCTGGCGCGCGAAGACCCCGTCGTTCCTGAATGGGATCGACGGGGTCGTGAGGGTCTGTCCGCGGGAGTGGTGCAGTGGTCGGCCCTGGTGATCAGGCGGCGTCGAACTCCCCGGTCTTGACGCTCGTGACGAAGGATGCGAAGGCGTGGGCGGGGAGGTGCAGTACGGGTCCGCTGGGGTTCTTGGAATCGCGTACGGGGACCGTGCCGGTTGCGGTGGCGTGTGCGGGCGCCCACTCGACGCACGAGCCGCCTTGTCCGCTGTAGGAGGACTTGATCCAGACATGGACTTCTACGGTCACGAGATGCCCTTTCGTACCTGATCGATCATGTCTACGGACGCCGTTTGTGAGAGCGAGACGCCTTGAAGCTGATGGTAGGTCCTCACCAGCGGTAGGACAGAGGTCAGTTCGCGGTCTAGAAGTCCCTGCGTCTCCGATTCGACGTAGGACATCACGGATCGATCTGGCATGGTCAGCAGGTTCACCAGCCTTTTGAAGGGGCGACGCTCGCCCAAACTGAAGGGCGCGACTTGCAGCACGGTGTGTGGCTGCTCGGCGAACTTGATCAGGCTTGCCAATTGCCCGTCCATCACCTGGAGCCCTCCCACCAACCGGCGAATGCAGCTCTCGTCCAGCACGACGATCACGACGGGCGGTACCGGGCGCACCACTGCGGCTTGACGCTCCGCAAGGAACTCGATCCGCTCAGCCGCCTGTTCCGGCGGGATCGCGCCGTGGGTGACGACGCTCTGCTCTATGGCCGTCGCGTACTCGGGTGTCTGAAGGAGTCCCGGGATGGCGCCCACCTCGAAGAGCCGGATCTCCGCGGCTCGCGCCTCGTAGCGGACGTACTGGGGGAAGCCCTCAAGAAGACTCCCGTTCTTCATGTCCCGGTAGGCGCGCTCGAACGACTCGGGGGCCGTACCCAGCAGGCCAAATGCCTCGTCAGCTTTCCTCGCGCTATGAAGGGTTGGAGGTTTCCGAGCAGTTTCCAAGGCCGAGATGTGCTGACTTGAGCACTTCATCTCCTCGGCCAGCTGCTCCTGGGTCCAGCTCCGTGCCTCGCGTGCACTGCGTAGACGTGCGCCGTACGCCGCTACTGGGCCATCGTCCGGGTTCAGCGACTTTCGGTTCAAGATCCGTTCCAACCCTTCCTTCTGTTGGGCCAAGTTGAAGGCAACCCGACCCTGGGCCACTCTCGAAGCGCTTGGTAGCAGAGTCGCTACGGAGAGGAGCGGTCGTGTGCGGTGAGACCGTAGTGCCGCAAGGGCAGTCAGACGAACTCGTCGTCGGGGCCCTCGCGTTCGACACCGTGCGGGGTGTCGTGGGGGTGGTGATGGACGTGACGTGGGGTCCGGTGTATCTCCGTCCGCCGGGGGGTGGGGTCGAGTGGCACGTGCGTCGTGAGGACGTGCGTGCGGCGACGGTCGTGGACCGGTTGCGGCCCGCGTTGGCGGAGTCGAACGTATGCAGCAGCCGGGGTGGTGGGCTGCGGTGAGTCGGAGGTTTCGTCACATCGAGTGGACCTTGCGGCGGTTGGACTTCTGGGGGGCGCGTGCGTATGTGCAGTGCGTGTCGGGGTCGCCGTCGTGTGGTGCGGTGCCGCCGCCGGGGCCGGAGAGTCGGTCGGACGAGGGTTCGTTGCGGTGGGCGGAGCGGCATTTCCGGGAGACGGGTCATCGTCGGTTCGATCGGGCGCTGTTCGAGACGGTGCAGTGGGACCCGCCGCCAGACGTGGACCCGGGGGCGTTGCCGGGGGTGACGACGTGATCGGTCAGCGTCCGCGCAGGGGTCGGCGTGGGCCGGCGGTGCTGGACGACCCGGTGCCGTTGTACGTGGCCGGGGTCGTGGACCGGTGCGCGTACCGGACCCTGGTGGTCGTCGGCACCCCGCGGCGCGGGCGGACGGTGCGGGGGTCGTTCGTGAGCCCGTATCCGGGGCGGGTGTTGCGGGGGCTCCGCGTGCAGGCGGTGCGGTGACACGTGACGCGCTGCTCGGCGGGCCGCCCGCCGAGTCCGGTGCGCACTGTTGCCTCTGCGGTTGCTGGACCACGGCTCCCGTGGTGATCGGGTACGGCAGCCAGAGCGGCGCGAACTTCGTCACGCACCGGGTCTGCCCCCGCCACGTGAACACCACGGGACCGTGCACCGCGAACCACGACGTACCGTTGCACGGGCTCACGGAGGAGTACGACCATGAGTGATCCGCACATCCTGTTGAGCGGTGAAGCGCTCGCCCTCGCGATGCCGCGCCAGGACATGCTGCCCAAGTACCACGCATGGGAGAACGACCCCGGGACGATCAGCGGGTACGGGAACCAGTGGGCGCAGCCCTGGGAGGTGCGTGCCGCCGGCTACGAGCGTCAGCGCGGCAACGAGCGCTTCCAGCAGTTCGAGGTGGTCCGGCTGGACGACGGTGCGCCCGTGGGGATGACGATCCTGGAGGTCAACACCTACGTACGCACGGCCGAGTTCGTGATGGTCCTCGCCCCCGAGGAGCGCGGGAAGGGTTACGCCGCGGAGGCGGCTCGCCTGACGCTGGACTGGGCGTTCCACCTCGCCCACCTACGCATGGTGTGGCTCAAGGTGCTGGAGCCCAACGCGGCCGGAGCCAGCGCGTACGAGAAGGCGGGGTTCCGTCCCGGCGGCCGGCTCCGGCGGTCCGGGTACTGGCTCGGCAAGCCCGTGGACGAACTGTTGATGGACGCCGTACCCGAGGACTTCCCCGGAACGTCCGCCGTGGCCACCGCCCTCGGTACGTGACCCACCCTCATCCGGGACGGCCCCGTCAGGGGCGTGGGGAACGGCGCGGGCAACCACCGTGCACTCCGCACGACCCCGCGTCGCCTTCACCCCTCTGCGTGGCGACGAGTCGGCGGCCGTCGCGTCACCGCTCCACCTGGTGGGGCGTGGCCTTCACGTCTCCGTGGGCTCCTGGTCGTGTTCTTGCTCCTGGGCCCAGGTGCTCGCCCATGCGTCGAGCGGACGAAGGGCGTCGCGGAGCGCTGTCCCCAGCCGAGTGAGCTCGTAGCCATCGGCCGAGGGCGCGATGATCCCGCTCGATGTGAGTTCGCGGAGCCGCTGGTAGAGGACGCTGGATGACAGTCCTTCGCACCGTGCCAGCAGTGCGCGGGCGCCGAGCGGACCCGCACGCAGCTCCCAGAGAATGCGCAGCGCCCACCGACGGCCGAACAGGTCCATCGCGGCCATGAGGGGACGGCCGGTCGTCGATCCGCGAACCGGTGTTCCTGGGCGTGGCGTCGGCATGACCCTCCTTGCGTTTCTTTATTCGAAACACTAGCGTCCATTCGGTGTTTCTGATTTCGAAACGTACGCGATGGGAGGGTCGATGCCGCGGCTACGAGTCGGGCAGTCGGCTGACGTCCCTGGACGGAGGCCGTCATGCATAGGTCGTTGGTCCTGTATTACGAGCCCGCCGACCCTGACCACTTCCGCGACTACTACGTGAACGACCACCTTCCCCTGGTGGCGAGTTGGCCCGGCCTGCTTGCGTGGCGCTACAGCTTCGACGTGACGGCGACCGAGGGAGAAACACCGTACTTCGCGGTCTTCGAAGCGGACTTCGCCGACGCCGCCGCCCTGGCCGCGGCGCGGGCGTCGCCGCAGGGCCAGCGGGTGGCCGCCGATGTCGTCAACTACGCCACGGGCGGTTTGCTCGTCCTCGACTATCCGGTGCAGGACGGCACCGGTTGAGGCAGCCCAGCCCCATTCGGGACGGCCCCGTCAGGCGCGCGGACTTCGTCACGCACCTGCCCGAGCAGTCAGCAGGAGTGCGAGGGGCCCGGCGGGGAGAAGGAAGCGACCCTCCTCGGCGGCTTGCAGGGCTTCGTCCATGGGCCACCACGTCAGCTTGAAATCCAGTTCGCTGGGGGTCAGTTGCTGCGGCCCCAGGGAGAGCCGACGTGCCTCGAAGAGGTGGACGCGGGCGGGCGACGCCAGGGTGATGGCGTACGAGCCGAGTGGACTCCACACCTCGGCGGTGATCCCTGCCTCCTCGGCGAGCTCTCGCCGGGCGCACTGCTCGGGGGTCTCGCCGTCCTCCCGGCGCCCGCCCGGCAGGAACAGGTACTCGCCACCGTGGGTGGGGAAGTGAGCGGACAGGATCGCCACCCGTCCCTCCCCGTCCACGGCTACGACCACGGATGCGTCACGGGTAGGAGTGCCGGTGCTGTCGTCGCTCATGCGACGCGAGAGTAGCGGTGTGTCAGGACAGCCAGGCGGCGAACGGGACGTTGGTGACTTCCGGGCGAACAATCCCCCGCCCCCAGTAGCCGCTCTCTCCGAAGGCGTCACCGTGGTCGGCACACATGATGATCAGCCACTTCCGTTCGCGAGTCAGCGTGTTGATCAGCCGTCCGAGATGGGTGTCGGCATAGGCGAGGGCAGCGATCTGGGATCGAACGCTGTCCGTGCTGTGCCCGATGTAGAAGCCGTGGGGTACGTGAGTGGCCGAGATGTTGACGAACAGGAACAGCGGACGGCCGGAGTGCTGGTTGGCCAGACCGAGGGCCTCGTCGACCTGGTGGCGGGTGGAGTCCGGTTCGGGTGAGCTGAACTCCGGTCGCCAGTGGTCTTCGTCGAACATGTCCGGAAGTACGCCGCCGAGTGGGGTCTCGCGGGAGAAGTAGGTGACACCGCCGACGCACACCGTGCGGTAGCCATGCCGGTTCAGCCCTTCGAGGAGATTGGGGGCGTCGAACACGAATGTCTGTGACGGCACGCTCTTGAACGACGGCGGGCGACACTCCCACAGGCGAGAGGGCTGTTCGGGCTGTGGAAGCTTGGGCAGGAACCCCGAGAAGAGGGCCATATGAGCGGGAAGGGTGAACGTGCCGGGAGTCTGCCGGAGCTCCCATCCCCCGCCGGGCAGAAGTCGGGCGAGGTGGGGAGTGCGGCCCTCGTCCAAGGCGGTACGAGCGACGTCGTAGCGTAGCGAGTCGAGGGTGACGAACAGGATGTTCGTACCGGTCAGTACGACGTCAGCCGCATTGGTCACTTGACCGTGTCCTCACCGCTCGCCGTCGTGTAGGGCTGGACTCTGCCCTTGGAGGTGTCGTTGACAGGGATCGGCACCCGGTCTTCGGCGATCATCCGTCGGATCGCCGCGAGTCCGCCCGGTTCATCGAGAGGTTTGCCGTCCCGGCCGTACAGCACGATCGTGATCTGTACGGTGTGGCCGCCGGTTTCCCTGGTGGTGACGAGGATGCCGGGGGCGTCTCCGGCCTGGCGCATGGCGGCCAGCAGCGAGACCTCGTCGGCTTGGCCACGATCCAAGACCTGGCAGGCGTAGTGCTGGGCGTTGACGGCACCTTGGCACAGTCGGTCGAAGAACTGAGCGGAGGCGGATTTCCCGTCGTGGGCGACCACTAGGCGGCCGGCCTGCACGGTGACGACGAAGCAGGCTGCCATCCACCAGGCGACTCCGGCGTGGATCTGGCCGGGGAACTGGCCGTGTGCTCCACTGTCGCGGACCACGGTCTCGGCGTCGATGGGGTTAAACACGGGCTTTCTCCAGGTGTGCCGCGATCGTGTCGGCGAGCTGGCCGGGGCTTTGGTCATCGCTGGGAAGGACCACGGCCGTGGGGTCACTGGTAGCAACCTGCTCGAAGTTCTCCAGGAGCTGTTTGTAGCGGCCGGCCACGTCGAACAAATCAGTGTCGTCCTGCTTGATGTCGTGTTTGCCGGCCATGCGGCTACGCAGGGTCGCCTCGGAGCAGGTCAGGTAGAACGTGGCATCGGGGACGATCAGGTAGGGGCGGAAGGGGTCGATCAGTACACCCACTTCGGCGGGGTCAAGGCCGTGCACGGCGGCATGGCAGGCCGCCACCGAGGAGGCATAGCGATCGGCGATGACCGGGCCGGTGGTTACGGCCTGACGAACGCGATCGGAAGCGTGCAGCAAGCCAGAGAGGTAGAACGCGAACTGGGGCAGGGCCCTCAGCTGTTTGTTCGCTTCTGGGCTCCATCCGGTGTGCGGGTGGGGCAGGGTGTGCAGGCTGGTCGCATGCATGCGGCGGGCTAGCAGAGCGGTCAAGGTGGACTTGCCGATACCGGAAACGCCTTCCAGGACGACGAACGGGCCTTGACGGCCTTCGACGTGTGGGATGGGGCGGTATGCGGTAGGCAGCATCACAAGGTCCCCTCGGTGAACTGCGCAATGTGTCCGGCAACGGCGGCGGCGAGCCGGTCGGGCTCCTTGACCAGGTCCTTGGCGTCCAGGCGTAGGTCCCCGCGGAGCAGGCAAGGCTGGACGCCACCGGCGTGGTCCACGCGCAGGGCCCAGAATCCCTCGACGCACTTGGTGCGGACCGGGCAGGTACCGCACTGGCCGACGTGGTGGCGGCCCAGATCGCGGTGGATCACGTCGATCTCCACCCCGTCGACCCGAAAGACCCGCCGCCCCTGACCAACCCCGGTCACCTCTACGTGCTCGTCCTGGGTGAGGGTCCTCAGATGCCTGACGATTCCCTCGGCCGAGACGGCAGTATCGGCGTGGCCATCGTTGAAGTCCGTCGGTACCAGTTCGATGAACTGAACCGGCATCCGCCGGTCCAGCGCGAACTTGAGGATGGACTTGACCTCATGCGTGTTCTGTTTGAGTAGCAGGCAGTTCAGCTCGACCCGTTCGAACGTCTCCCGGGACGCGTCAATACCGTCCAGCACCGTGTCGATGCCGGTGCGAGTGCCCGCAATGGCGCGCAGGGACTCGTCAGAGAAGTAGTGGAGCGACACCTTGATCTTGTCCAGCGGTGTCCGGGCGAGCCACTCCTGATGGGCCCGGACCCGAGTGCCGTTCGTGATCAGCGTGTACGAGCCATCAGGCCCGGAGGGCGGCAGGGCCGTCAGCACATCGCGGGCCATGGGCGAGTTCAGGGGCTCACCACCCGTGAAGTACACCCGCTTGAGTCCTGCCGTCATCATCGAGGAGATGACCGTCAGAAAGTCCTCCGCCCGGTACGCACGCGCACGAGGTTGCTGGCTACGATCCGTAAGGGTCAGCGGCGGCGGAACATCATCCTCGTTGTGGCAGAAGAAGCACGCGATGTTGCATCGAGGAGTCAAGGACACCCGTAACTGCCCCCGCAGAGCGGCGAAGTTGCGCAAGGCAGTCCAGTCGACCGCTGGTGCATCGACTGCGGGCCGTGTGGTCCTCACTGGCATCTCCCAGGGGTTTGTGGTGCACGAACGGCCCGGAAACCCGATGCGCGGGTGGGCGTAATCAGGTGTTGACGGATTCTCCGGCGATCTTCTCGGTCTGCTGCGACAGTAGACAAAGCACCCCGGAGCACCCCGGAAAAACCTTCCGGGGTCCCTTCTGGCCACGAGGTGATACTCAGGACATGCGAGGGACGACAGGGAGTCTGACCACCGGCGAACGCGTTGCCTGGTACCGGCGTCGACGCGGACTCTCCCAGGAGGTCCTTGCCGGCCTTGTCGGACGCACCACGGACTGGTTGAGCAGAGTGGAGAACAACCGGATCGAACTCGACCGGCTCTCGGTGATCACCTCACTCGCCAAGGTTCTCGATGTTTCTCTCGGTGACTTGCTTGCTGAGCCGACCCTCTGGGATCGGTCCGGCGACAGTGGCAGCCACACGGTCCCCGCGTTGCGCGAAGCGCTCGTGGACTACAAGCAACTCGCGCCCGTGCTGGGGTCTCCTGTTGATGACGAACCTCCCACTCTCAAGGCTCTCCGGGCCGACGTGAGGGAGGTCCTCGACGTCTTCCAGGCATCGCGCTACGGCTTCGCCACTCGACGTCTTCCCTGCGTCCTTGCCGATGCCCTCGCCGCATCCCGTGCGTACTCGGGGCATGAACGGGAGGAGGCCCATGCCTTGCTTGCCCTGGCCTACCAGGGTGCGGCAATGGTGCTGGGCAAGGTCGGGGAAGCAGAGTTGGCGTGGATCGCTGCCGACCGCGGGTTGGCAGCCGCGCAGCATAGCGGCCGGAGCGCGGTGACGGGCTCGCTCATTCGGTCGGTCGCACACTGCCTTCTGGCCACCGGCCGCTTCAACTCAGCGATCCGGCTGGTGAACGACGCAGCAGCCGTGATGCAGCCGGAACTGGGCGGTGCGGACGACGAGCTCCTTTCGGTGTACGGCACCCTCTTCCTTGCCGGGGCGATGGCGGCTGCAAGAGCAGAGGACCGAGCGACAGTGCGGACCTTCCTTCGGGAAGCTGATGAATCGGCACACCGGATGGGCGCCGACGCCAACCACATGTGGACGGCCTTCGGCCCGACCAACGTGGCCATCCATTGCGTGGCAACGGCCAGAGAGCTCGGGGACCTACAGATCGCGGCTGACCTCGGGCCGCGAATCGACACCAGCGGCATGCCGGTGGAGCGGCGGGTACGGCACAGCCTCGAAGTCGCCCGTGCGCTCAGCGCCTGGAACCGGGCCGACGAAGCTCTGTCCGTCTTGCTCAACGCCGAACAGGACGCTCCCGAACAGGTGCGCCATCACTATCTGGGCAAGGAACTGGTCATCGGCTGGATTCGCGGCACGAGAGGCCGCCCGTCCCAGCCCTTGGCGGACCTGGCCTGCAGGCTCCACATCATCGCAGGCGGTTAGAGTCCACCCCGTGAACGAGCACGAGGCGAAGATGGCCCACCCCCGTATGGCAGCCGGCGCTCTCTTCTTCGACGAAGCCGATCGCGTCCTGCTGCTCGAACCGTCCTACAAGGACTACCGCGACATCCCGGGTGGATACGTCGAACAGGGTGAGTCACCCCTGCAAGCCTGCACGCGAGAGATCCACGAGGAACTGGGCATCAAACCCAGCATCGGCCGCCTGCTCGTCGTTGACTGGGCCCCGAACCTAGGAGAGGGAGACAAAGTCCTCTACCTCTTCGACGGCGGCCGTCTCAGCGCAGAACACCGCCATCAGGTCGTACTGCAGGCCGACGAGATCCGCAGTTACGACTTCCACCACCCCGAACGGTTGCCGGACCTGACCATTCCGCGCCTTGTACGCCGAATCACCTCTGCCATCCAGGCCCGTGCCGACGGCCAGACCGTCTACTTGGAACATGGCGAGCCGCCCCAAGCGGGGCCCTGACCCGGGACTGCCCCGAAAGGGGCGCGAGGAACGGCGTGGCCAATCCCCAAGCACCCGCACTGGACGGCCGGCGCCCGCCCCCACCGGTCGGGTGTGCGGGGCGCACCGCACACCGTGCTCGACGCGGCGACGGTCACCGCGCTCGTACAACGGGGTTGTGGGCGTGGAGCAGCGCGCCGCCCTCGCAGGCAGACGCCCCGATAGGGGCGCGGGGAACGGCGCGAGCAACCCCCACGCACCCGCACGGGACAACGCACCGGAAAGGGGCGCGGGGAACGGCGCGGCCAACCCCCGCGCACCCGCACGGGACAGCGCACGGGACCCCGCAGGGGAACGTCCCGAAGGGGCGAGGGGAGTCCCTGGTACGGTCCCGCCGATCAGTTCCGCGCGAAACGGAGGGCCGAGCATGCCGGACGAAGACGACGACCCAGAAGCCGCAGCCGCAGCCGCCGCAGAGGAAGCGTCCGCGTTCTCGCACCCGACCGTCCCCCCGGACGCCACCGCCGCGTACGGCCCCCACCCCGACCAGGTGATCGACTTCTACGCCCCCACCGCGCAGCGGAACCCCAGCGGCCCCGCGTCCGCACCCCTGGTCGTCGCGTTGCACGGCGGCGCCTGGCGGGCCCCGTACGACCGCACGCACCTGAGTCCGTTCGTCGCGCACCTGGCGCGGACCGGTCTCGCCGTCGCCTCCGTCGAGTACCGCAGGGGCCCGGCGCCGCTGCCCGCGCAGCGGACGGAGACCGGCGCCCCCGCCGGACCGGTGGCCGGCCGCTGGCCCGACACCCTGGACGACGTCGCCGCGGCCCTGGACGCGCTGCCCGGGCTCGTCGCGTGGCTGCTGCCCGTCGCGGACGTCCGCCGCACCGTCCTGACCGGCCACAGCGCCGGCGGCCACCTCGCGCTGTGGGCCGCGTCCCGGCACGCGCTGCCGCCCGACGCGCCCTGGTTCCTGGAGCGGCCCCCCGCCCTGCGCGGGGTCGTCGCGCTCGCCCCGCTCGCGGACCTGCGCACCGCCGCCGCGCTCGGTGCCTGCTCCGACGCGGCCCGCCAGTTCCTGGGCGGTCCGACCCTCTTCGAGGCGCGGCTGCCGTACGCCGATCCGGCGGCCCTGCTGCCCACCGGGATCGCGACGGTCCTGGTGCAGGGCGCCACCGACCGGGACGTGCCCCGCGCGGTCGCCGACGCCTACGCGGACGCCGCCGCGCGGGCCGGCGAGGAGGTGGGGCTCACCGTGCTGCCGGGCGTCGGGCACTTCCCGCTGATCGACCCGGCGGCGGACGCCTGTGCGGTGGTCGCCGAGGAGATCGCCCAGCTCGCCTGGTGATCCCCGGGCCCCGACCCCCGACCTCCGACCCATGGGCCCGGGAGCGCCGCGTAGGCCGTGTAGCCACGTAGTACCTGAGGGGGACCCCGGGGAACCCGTCTCGCAGGGGACGACCGGCTCCGGCCGGACGCTTACCTTCGTAGGGTGACGCAGACCCAGCAGATACCGAGCCCGAGGCCGGCCGCCGGTTCCTCCAGCCCCGAGTACGACCTCGTGAAGGACGTGTTCGGCGGGCTGCGCGAGGACCTGTTCGACAACGCCTTCGCCTACCGTCCCCTCGCCCCGCTCAGCGCGGACCGCGGCATCGCCACCTGGTTCGGTGGGCGCGGCAAGTGGGCGCTGCACGCTCTGGTCGTCGCGCTCGCCGGGTTCACCTGGTTCGCGGGTTCGGTGTCCGCGTACGGGGTCGCGGAGCTGCCCGCGCTGATCATGGGCCTGCTGCCCGCGCTGGCGGTGCTGTTGACGCTGGTCCGCCCGGTCCTCGCGTTCTTCGCCTCGCTGGCTTCGGTGCCCGTGATCGTGGCGATCAGCGGCTTCAGCGGCGGCACCTGGCCGTGGACCGGGGCCGGCTTCTTCGCGCACCTGGTGATCGTGACGGTGGTCGCGATCCGGACCCGGACCCGTACGGCCCTGTGGATGTGGGTGCTGACCACGCTGTTCTCCATGGTCGTGGGGTACCTGGACGCCGACTACAACCCGGACTCCTGGGCGATGACGTTCATGTCGGGGGTGCTGGTGCTGCTGGTCACCCTGTGGCACGTGCGGCGGGAGGCCAAGCAGGTGGTGGCGGCGGAGCGCACGGTGACCGCCGTGGAGCGGGACCGGCGCACCCTGCTGGAGGAGCGCACCACCATCGCCCGCGAGCTGCACGACGTGGTCGCGCACCACATGTCCGTCGTCGCGATCCAGGCGGAGGCGGCCCCGTACCGGGTGGAGAACCCGCCGCCGGAGCTGGAGCAGGCGTTCGTCACCATCCGGGAGAACGCGGTGGCGGCCCTCACCGAGCTGCGCCGGGTGCTCGGGGTGGTCCGCGCCGAGGACTACGAGGCGCCGGACGCCCCGCAGCCGACCCTCGCCGACCTGGACGCCCTGCTCGCCAACGTCCGGGACACGGGTCTCGACGTCACCAAGACGGTGACGGGCGCGGTGCGGGAGCTGCCGCCGGGCGTCGAACTGTCGGCGTACCGGATCGTGCAGGAGGCGCTGAGCAACAGCCTGCGGCACGCGCCGGGCGCGGCGGCCCGGGTGGAGGTCGGCTACGTGCTCGGCGGCCTCGGACTGCGGGTGGTGAACGGGCCCGCGCGGGGTCTGGTGAAGCCGTCCCCGGGGGCCGGCCACGGGATCACCGGGATGCGGGAGCGGGTGGCGATGCTGGGCGGCGAGATGACGGCGGACGACCAGGAGGACGGCGGCTACGAGGTCGCGGTGTTCCTTCCCGTCCGGGCCGTGGAGGAGCAGGCATGACGATCCGGGTGCTGGTCGTCGACGACCAGATGATGGTGCGCGAGGGCTTCTCGGTGCTGCTCAACGCGATGCCCGACATCGAGGTCGTCGGGGAGGCGGTCAACGGCCGCGAGGCGGTGGAGCGGGTGCGGGAGCTGGCGCCGGACGTCGTCCTGATGGACATCCGGATGCCGGAGCTGAACGGGCTGGACGCGACCCGGGAGATCGTCGCGGCGGGCGGCGGGACGAAGGTCCTCGTGCTGACCACCTTCGACCTGGACGAGTACGTGTACCAGGCGCTGCGCGCGGGCGCTTCGGGCTTCCTGCTGAAGGACGCTTCGGCCCGGCAACTCGCGGACGGGGTACGGGTGGTGGCGGCCGGCGAGGCGTTGCTCGCGCCGAGCGTCACCCGGCGGTTGATCACCGAGTTCTCCAAGCTGTCGGGCGAGCCGCGGTCCCTGGTCACGACGCAGAGCGCGTACGGGGAGCTGACCGAGCGGGAGACGGAGGTCCTGGTGCTGATCGCGCAGGGCCTGTCCAACCAGGAGATCGCCTCGCGGCTGGTGGTCGCCGAATCGACGGTCAAGACCCATGTGAGTCGCATCCTGGTCAAGTTGGGGCTGCGGGACCGCACGCAGGCGGCGGTCTTCGCGTACGAGGCCCGGTTGGTCACCCCGGGCTGAGGTCCCGTGGGCCCGCGGTGTGGACGGGTCCTGGCGGACGGTCACAGGATGGTGCGCCAGTTCCAGGGGCGCGGGCCGCGCCGTCCCCGCAGGGAGTCGACCCGCTGTTGGGCGTCGGCGTGCCAGCCGGGCCGGCCCACCGCGTACCGGACGGCGTACGACACCATGCGTAACTCCCGCACCGCGGACATCAGTTCGTACCCGGCCCAGGCGGTGACGTCGGTCCCGTAGGACGTGCAGAAGTCGGCGTACTCGGCGGAGGTCACCGTACCGACCGTGCCGATCTTCGCGGCGGTCGCGACGAGGTCCCACTCGGGCGGTCCGACACAGGCCCGCTCGAAGTCGATCAGCACCGGGTCCGGGGTCAGGACGACGTTCCCGAGCCAGGCGTCCCCGTGCACCACGCAGTGCGGCAGCCCCGCGGGCAGCGCGGCCCACCGGGCGCGCAGCTCCTCGTAGCGGCGGTGCAGCCAGGCCCGGTCGTCGGCGGGGGTCGTGGTGGCGGCGGCGATCCGTTCGGGGACCCGGACGAAGGGGTCGAGCCGGCCGAGTTCCCAGTCCGGCAGCGGCAGGGCGTGCAGCCGTTTCAGCAGGTCGACCACGTCCGCGGTGGTGCCGCGCCGGTGCGGCGGCAGCTCCTCCCAGAAGGTCACCGGGTGCCCCAGCGCCGCCACCGGTTGCGCCACCGGCAGCGGGCGCACCGCGGGCACCCCCTGCTCGGCGAGCCAGCGGGCCACCCGTACCTCCCGTGCGGCGGCGGCGCCCTGCCCGGGGCGGACGATCCGTACGATCACCCGGCCGGGCAGGCGCCAGATCTCGTTCTCGGCGAGCCGGACCGGCTCGGCCCCCCGGGCGGTGAACCCGGCCGCCCGGCAGGCGACTTCCAGGACGGACCCGGAACGGTCGGACCCGGAACGGTCGGACTCGGAACGGTCGGGCACGGAACCCTCGGGCGCGGCCGGCGTCGTCATGGTCCGCACGGTAGCGGCGGTGCGGCGCGGGCGACAGAACGCCGTCCGCCACCCCGGGGGTCCTGGTGGCACGGGTCAGGACGAGGTGAGGTCCCGGCGCCGCAGTGCTGCGAGCCCCGCCGCGACCAGCCCCGCCGCGAGCGCCGTCAGCACCAGGACCGGCGCCCACCGCAGCTCCTCCCCGGGCAGCTTGGGCAGATGCCCGAACGGCGACAAGTCCAGTACCCAGGAGGGGAGTTCCAGCGCGGGACCGAGCCAGCCGATCAGCAGCACCGCGCCCGCAACGGCCCAGGACCCCGCCGCCCACCGCGGCGACGCCCCGGTCAGCAGCACGGCGAGCCCGCCGACCGCCCACACCGCCGGCACCTGCACCAGGGACGCGGCCAGCGCCTGCCCCGGGTCCTTCCCGTAACCGAGGGCGAGCCCCGCCCCGCTCAGCAGCAGGAGCAGCGCGGACCCGCCGAAGGCGACCAGCAGATGGCCGGCCGCCCAGCCGGTGCGGCTCACGGGTGCCGCCAGCAGGGGTTCGGCGCGCCCGGAGGTCTCCTCCCCGTGCAGCCGCAGCACCGAGGAGACCACGTACAGCCCGGCGACCAGCCCGAAGATCCCGGCCATCGTGCCGAGGAACGCCTCGGTGATCGCGGAGGCGCCGCCCATCCGCTGGATGATCTCCCGGGTCCGTTCGTTGTTCCCGACGAGGTCCCCGGCGC
Organism: Streptomyces sp. NPDC005955; assembly: GCF_042871255.1. Classification (NCBI taxonomy): domain Bacteria; kingdom Bacillati; phylum Actinomycetota; class Actinomycetes; order Kitasatosporales; family Streptomycetaceae; genus Streptomyces; species Streptomyces sp. NPDC005955. The sequence goes on from NZ_JBIAIF010000006.1 coordinate 230,711, forward strand.
CGGCCGTGATGCCGCCGAAGGCCACCCCGCTCACCAGGAAGCCCGCGCCCCAGCCGCACAGGCTGCCGCGCTGGAGCCGCCAGGCCAGTGCCCCGACGGTGCGCAGTTCGCCCCGGGCGGGTCCGGGTCGGCTGGGCAGGAAGCTCATGCCGAGGTCCCGCCGGTCGGCGAGCCGGTACGCCACCGCGCCCTGGACGAGGACGGCCGCGCCCAGCAGGGCGAGCACCCACCAGCGTTCGCCGGCGAAGGCGCGCAGGTTCTCCGTCCAGCCGAGGGGCGAGAGCCAGGTCAGCGGGGACGAGCCGTCGGCGGTGCCGGAGTCCCCGGCGGCGCGCAGCACGAACGCGGCGCCGAGCACCCCCGCCGTCAGGCCCTTGGCGAGCCGCCCGTTCTCGGTGAGCTGGGCGGCGATCGCGGCGGTGGCGGCGAAGACCAGTCCGGTGCCGCCGATGCCCAGCCCCAGCGCGAGCGCGCCGGCCCCGCCCTCGCCCCGGAGCCCGGCGGTGATCAGCAGGGCGAGCGCCGCGTTGGCGACGGCGGCGGTCAGCAGGGCGGCGGTGAGCGGGGCGCGGCGGCCGACGACCGTCGAGGACACGAGTTCCTGACGTCCGCTCTCCTCCTCGTCGCGGGTGTGCCGGACCACCAGCAGCAGGCTCATGATCCCGGCGAACAGGGCGGCGAAGACGCCGACGCGCATGGCGGTGAGCGCGCCGATCGAGTCGCCGAAGGAGGGCCCGTACATCGCCCGCAGGGAACTGTTCGCGGCGATCGACCGGGCGAACTCGGCGCGCTCGGCGGAGGTGTCGTACAGGTCGGCGAGGGTGCCGGGGATGCTGACGACCATCGCGCCGATGACGAGCACCCACACCGGCAGCGTCAGCCGGTCGCGGCGCAGGGCGAGCCGCAGCAGGGTGCCCGTGCCGGTGAACGGTCCGGACCCGCGGACCGTCCGCGTACGGGTCCCGGCGGCCGGGGCGACGGCGCTCATCGGGCCACCGCCCCGGCCGTGGACCCGGCGTCCTGGTAGTGGCGCAGGAAGAGTTCCTCCAGCGTGGGCGGGGTCGAGGTCAGCGAGCGGACCCCGGACCCGGTGAGGGCGCGCAGGACGCCGTCGAGCTGGTCGGTGTCGACCTGGAGGCGGACCCGGTGGCCCTGCACCTCCACGTCGTGCACTCCGGGCAGTTGCTCCAACGGGCCGGGCAGGGTGGCCAGTTCGGCACTGACGCTGGTACGGGTCAGATGCCGCAGTTCGGCCAGCGAACCCGATTCGACGGTGCGGCCCTGCCGGATGATGCTCACCCGGTCGCACAGCGTCTCCACCTCGCTGAGCAGGTGCGAGGAGAGCAGCACGGTGCGGCCGCGGTCGCGTTCCTCGCCGATGCAGTCCTGGAACACCTCCTCCATCAAGGGGTCGAGGCCCGAGGTCGGTTCGTCCAGGACCAGCAGGTCCACGTCGGAGGCGAGGGCGGCGACGAGGGCGACCTTCTGCCGGTTGCCCTTGGAGTAGGTGCGACCCTTCTTCGTCGGGTCGAGCTCGAAGCGTTCGACGAGCCGGTCGCGTCGGTTCCGGTCGAGCCCGCCGCGCAGCCGCCCGAACAGGTCGATGACCTCGCCCCCGCTGAGGTTGCGCCACAGGGTCACGTCCCCGGGCACGTAGGCGAGCTTGCGGTGCAGGTCGACGGCGTCGCGCCACGGGTCGCCGCCGAGCACCCGGGTGCTGCCGCCGTCGGCCCGCAGGAGTCCGAGGAGGACCCGGATGGTGGTGGACTTCCCGGCGCCGTTGGGTCCGAGGAAGCCGTGCACCTCGCCCGTCTCCACGGTGAGGTCGAGTCCGTCCAGCGCCCTGGTGCGGCCGAAGGACTTGTGCAGCCCGGCCACGCTGATTGCCTTCGTCATGCTTCGGAACGTACGCTTCTTTCAGAAGTTTGTGAAGATAGGAAACCGTATAACCTCCTTACGGGTGCTGCGCGACACGGGGAGATGATCGGGGCATGGCGGAGAACGACCGGGGGGCCGAACGCGACGAGGCCAAGGTCAACCGCTTCGTCGAGCACTTCGCGGCGCAACTCGTCAGCGCGGGCATGCCGTCCATGCCGGCCCGGGTGTTCGCGGCGATCCTCTCCTCCGACCGGGGGTACATGACCTCCGCGGAACTGGGGGAGCAGCTACGGGTCAGCCCCGCCGCGGTGTCGGGCGCGGTGCGGTACCTGTCGCAGCAGCACATGGTGTCCCGCGAACGGGAACCCGGCTCGCGGCGCGAACGGTACGTGGTGCACGGCACCCAGTGGTTCCAGGCGCTCACCAACCGGGACGCGGTGCTGAAGCGGTGGGCCGAGGCGATGCGCGAAGGGGTCGCCAGCTTGGGGGCGGGGTCGCCGGCCGGGCGCCGGTTGGCCGAGACCTTGCTGTTCTTCGAGTTCCTGGAGTCGGAGGTGGCCGAGCTCATGACCCGGTGGGAGGCCCACCGGCGCTCACTGGAACTCTGACCCTGCGGGTCGGGGCGCCCTGCGGGTCGGCGCGCCTTGCGGTTGGGGCGTTCACCTGCGGTGGGCTGTTCGGTGCGCTGTCCGTGCGGGTGCGCTTGGGTTGCTCGCGCCGTTCCCCGCGCCCCTTTGGGGGCGCACCTTGGGAGGCGGGGCGCACCTATGGGAATCGAGGGGGCACCCTCTTGGGTTCAGGCGCGCCCTCTTGGGTGAGTACCGTTCCGACGGAGGCTCAATTCCACGGGATGGGACGACGTGTATGCCGTACGAACGGGAAGAGCAAGAGGCCATCGGCCGCCGGATCAAGCGCCGCCGGCTCACCCTCGGGATGCCCCAAGCGGACCTCGGTGCCGCGATCAACAAGTCACAGGGCTGGGTGTCCAAGGTCGAGAAGGGGCACATCGAACTGGACCGGGCCGCGCTGATCAACAGCATCGCCGCCGCACTGCACTGCCACCCGAACGACCTGATCGACCGCCCGTACGTCGGCACGGCGCCGGACAACCAGTGGCAATTGGCCGCCGCGTCCATCCTGCGGGAGCTGCGTCGCTACGACCTGACGCCGGCCTTCGAGGGCACTCCACGTTCCGCGGACGCACTGTGGCAGGAGATGACACGGCTGCACCGGCTACGGGACGCGGCGGCGAACGTGGCGATCCTGCGGAGCCTGCCCGATCTGCTGAGGGAAGCGAGCGCCCTGGCCGAGGCGGCCACCGGCCACGAGCGGGAGGAAGCGTTCGGCATCTACGCGGTCTGCTGCAAGTTCGCCCACACGGCCGCCCATGCCCTGGGGCATTCGGAACTGGTGGCCATGGCGTGCGAACGAGCCGCATGGGCGTCCCGGTCTTCCGGCGACCCGGTGCTTCCGGCGGTGGCGGACTGGATGCGGATGTGGGACATGTGGGCCACTGCTGACTGGGCCGATGCCGTGGCGCTCGCGGACAAGGCACTGACCGGGATCGACCCCGAGTACGAGCGCGGGGACGCGCTCGCCGTACGGGCCTGGGGCAGCCTCCAACTGCGGGCGGCGGTCTCCGCGGCCCGTGCGGGCAACGCAGCTGAAGCCGGCCACCGCCTCGGTCTGGCCCGGCAGGCGTCCGACCGCATGGGTGGCCCGGGTGGCGAGCCGGTCCGGGACCGGCACTCCCTGACCTTCTCCGCGGGCAACGTCACCGTCCACGCGATCAGCGTCGCGCTGGAGATGAGTGACCAGGGTGAGGCACTGCGGCTGAACGAGCAGACGAGACCGGCGGAGATCGCCGCTCTGCCGAACTCGCGCCAGGGGCATCACCGGATGGACCTGGCGCGCGCATGGCTCTGGGACGGTGACCGCCACAAGGCCCTCGGCGAGCTGCGGAAGGCCGAGAAGCTGGCCCCGCAGCTGGTACGGAACCACCCCATCGCAAGGGCGACCCTTCGACAGATCGTCTACGCCGAACGGGCCTCCACACGCGAGGAGTTGCGCGGCATGTCCAGCCGTTTTCACCTGGATGACCAGGGGCTATTCTCCTGATTCATATTCGCCGGTGACGGCTTCCTTACCGTCCGTTGCATGTCGGAAGGACGACGCACCCCTCAGGATTCCCGACGTCGCCACTCGATGGCGGACGACGTCACCGGTCTCGGCTGTGAACCCCAGCGCGGAGACCTGGTCTACGACACCGGCAAACACCGTGTCGGTGTCGTGACCGCCCTACCGGAAGATACGGGAACCACTACCTACCAGCTCAGTGCGGAAGGGGGCGGGGGAGGCTGGACCGCGCCCGCCGTCCGGCTGACGTTTTCGGCAACCGTCAGCAACGACAGCGGATCTTCTGCGGTGCTCTACGTCTGCGTCGAGCGCAGTCCGGGTGCCCACGCGCTCGCTGAGGAACGTGCGGTCCAGGAGGGCCGCGCGTTCGCTCAGCAACGGGCCTTGCGCATCCTGGCTGAGATCGCCGACCCCTGTGGTGAGCCTGATCCTGGGAGTCGTGGCGGCTGGCTGCGTGTACGGGCGCTGGCAGAGGGCGGCGGAGTCTCCGTAGCAATCGTCCGCTGGCCGAGCGTCATCAGCGCTGACCCTGATCTGCGCCGAGCCGAGATGGTCCGGCTCCAGGGGCACGGTGTTCGGGTCCTGTTCTCCTGGGCACCTCTGTCCGCGTGGCAAGCGGTGGGGCGATGAGCGGCCGGCACGCGCCCGACGAGCCGAGGCTCGGGCGGGCACTGGCGCTACTTGGTCTCGTCGGCTTGCTGCCTCCCGTCGTGATCCTCGCCCCGAGCACAGCAGACGCGGCTGAGGCCCGGCTGTGGATCGTCTCGTGCCCGGACTCCGCGTCGCAGGCCCAAGACGCGATGCGGGCGACTACTCGCGCGGCAGGCGTGCCTTGTGAGCCGCCGCAACGTGAGGGCTGAGTGTTCTCGGCCTCCTCGCTGATGATCCGCGCCCCCTCCGAATTGATCGAGGAAGACTCGCATGCACGCGCATCGCAAGAAGTTCCGCTTGGTCGTCGGCTCTGATGGGGCAGGCCGCGAGTACGGGAACGCTCTCGCTGCTGATATGCGCGCGAGTGAACTGGTCGCCTCTGTGATCGACATCGGGCTCGACGGCCAAACCCGCAGTGCGTACCCAGAGGTGGCCATCGCCGCCGGCAAGCTCATCGCCGACTGCCGGGCGGATCGTGCGCTGCTCGTATGTCACACGGGCCTCGGCATGGCGATCGCCGCCAACAAGGTCCGAGGTGTCCGGGCGGTCACCGCCCACGATCCGCTGTCCGTCCGTGCCTCGGTGCTTTCCAACAATGCCCAGGTACTTGCCCTCGGCCAAGGGGTCATCGGGCTCGCTCTGGCCAGGCGCCTGACCGTGGAATGGCTCGCTCATCACTTCGACGACCCGCCCTCGGCCGTCGCCAAGCTCGGCACGATCCGCGCCTTCGAGTACCTGCACAGCCCGGCTGAGTGCCCACCGGATCAACCTCACTGAACCGCACGCCCCTCGCACTCCACGCATGGAAGGAGCTCTTCGATGCCTACGAATCCCGCCACGGTGCCTCGATCGGTTGCCCACCTGCGCTGGCCCGTGGAACCGGCCCAAGGCGGTTGGTACACCGAGGCTGAGCACCAAGCCGTCCGTCGTGTGCTGACCGAGTCCGACGACTGGCGGACCGGCTGGAAGTCAGCTGCGACCGCCGGCGTCTTCGAGGATGCCTTTGCCTCCTGCACCGGGACTTCCCATGCGGTCGCGTTCAACTCGGGTGGCACCGCATTGGAGATGGTGTTGCACTGCCTCCAGCTCTCGCCCGGTGACCAAGTGATCTCGTGTGCGATCAACTTCGTCGGCCCGCACCTCGCAATCATCGGTCGCGGTGGCGAGTTGATCCTTGCCGAGCCCGAACCGAACACCCTCAACTTGGATGTGATCGACACCGAACGGGTGATCACACTCCGCACCAGAGCGATCCTCGTCACCCATTGGAACGGTGCCGCAGCCGACCTGCGGCCCTTCCTCGCCCTTGCCGAACGCCACCCCCACCCCGTGCACGGTCCGCCCCGCGTCATCGTGGACGCTGCGCGGTGCTGTGGTGGACGGACTCCGGCCGGCCTGCCGGTCGGAGCGGAGGGATGGGCGACGGTCTTCAGCTTCGAGTCGAAGAAGCTTATGACCACATTGGGCCAGGGCGGCATGGTCACCACCAACGACCATGCACTCGCAGGCCGATTGCGTGCTGTGCGTACCTACGGCGGTAGTGACCTCTGGGGTACCAATCAAATGATGACGAAGACCCAGGCCGCGGTGGGCCTGGTCCAGCTGGCTCGTCTGGACGAGATGAACGCCGTCCGTATCGACCGTGCCCACCGCCGTACTCAACGCTTGTCCCGCGTTGCCGAGTTGGTCCTTCCCCCCACTCAGCACGACCGGCAGCACTTGTACTACCGGCACAACCTCTTCGTGCCGGAGACCTGGGCGGGTCAGGGCAGGGACGAACTGATGAACGTGCTTGCTGATCGGTACGGCCTCGGCAGCATCGTCAGCGACCCGGTGACCTACCTCGGCCATCGCCTGATCCGTGATCACACCGCCGGCCAGTACTGCCCGAGGGCTGAGGGCCTTGCGGCTCGATTGCTGTGCCCCTGCCTTCACCCCCGCATGACGCCCGAGGACGAAGCAGCCGTCTGCGAAGCCATCCAGCGGGCCACCGAGTACGTAGCCCGTACCCGAGGCATCACTGAGTGAAAGGACGCCCGCCTCATGTCTCTGCTTCAGGAAGAAACTGACGACATTCGGTCGCGAGAGATCTCCGTCGCCGACCCCTACCCGCCCAAGGACCCCACCGGACTGCTACGCATGGTGTTTCTCATGCCTTTCGGGCATGCGTACAGCTTGATGTGCAACGGGCCGATGAGCCTGTACGACCTCATCAACCGCACCCCCCGAGTTCCCGCGATCGCGGAGCGTGCCATCCAGTACGAATGCCTGGTCCGAGAGGGGAATCGACTCACCACTCCCGATGGCGAGCCGTACCGCAGCATCGAATCGGCTGCCCCGGTTGGAGAAGCCGACGTCGTGGGCATCTCTGTCGTCAACTCCGGCGACCTCCATAGCGTGCTTCGTCTCCTGGACCTCGCAGGAATCCCCCGCCGAACCACCGATCGCACCCTCGGCGTCCACCCCTTGGTAGTCGGAGGGAACAGCGGCCTGGCCGATCCCGAACCCCTGGCTGACTACCTGGACGTCGTGGCCCTCGGCGAAGCCGAACATTCCCTTCCCGAACTACTCCGCATCATCCATGCCCACCGCACCAATCACGGCGGGGAGGCTTCGCTCCACGAGCGACTCGCGCGTGTCCCCGGCCTGTACGTGCCCTCGATGTACGCGTGCGACTTTCTCCCCGGCGGCGGGGTGAGCGCGATCCGACCCCGTAAGCGCACCGTCCCCGCGGCCGTCCGCGCCCAGTACCTCACTGTTGCCGACCTGCACCCGGCCCACTTCTGCTACCCCATCACCGATGGCACTGCTGCTGGAATCCATCCCGTCCTCGGGTGCCAACACACCTGTGGCTTCTGCAACCTCGGTGTACCCGATTTTCGACAGACGCCCCTCAGCCTCCTCACCGACTACATTGACCGCCTTGAACATCACCGTGTTCGGCAGATCATCATCAGCGCACCGACGTTCACCCAGTACAAGCACCGTCGGGCTCTTCTGGAGCACATCCGTGCCTACGCCGACCGGGCGGCGGCCGAGGGGGAGAAGGTCACGACGATCATCGGCTCCATCCGCGCCGACGAGATCAACGCCGACTACCTCGAAGCCGTTACCGAACTCGGTGAATTTGGCCACTTGTTCACCGAGCTGAACTTGGCCCGTGCCCGAGGCATCATCACCATCGCCCCTGAATGGGCTGCCTCCGACCTCGTCGCCCTTTATGGCAAGACCCAGAAACGCGAACGTGTGAACAAGGCGGTCGATCTGTGCCGACAGAGCGAACACGTCAACACGATCATGCTGTACTTCATCGTCGGGGCACCCGGCGAACGCCCGGCCGACCGTCTTGCCATCGCCGACTACGCCCATGCCGTCCGGGTCAGGCTCGGCCACCCGGACGGCACCGTGATCGTGAAGCTCCACCAGTTCATGCCCAAGCCCGGCACCCCGAGCCAGCGCCTGCGAATGACCGACCCCGACGTGGTCAAGACCTACGGTGACCAGATCGGCGAGCGATTGCGTGAGTTGGTCGGTGAAGCGGAGTACGAGCAGCACTATCGCGTGCTCTACGGCGAGACGAGCCGGATGCACCTCGAAGTTGTCTGCTCGCGCGGGGACCGGCGCATCGGCCACGTCCTGGAGGACCTGTACGACGCCGGAACCGATCTGGGGACCTTGAGCAAGAACCAGCTGCGGGACGCACTGGTCAAACGGGGCTTGGACTACGACCGCCATCTGCGGTACATGGACGACCCCGTACTCCCGTGGCACACGGTCAATCACGTCAACGAGGCCGCCGAACGGGAGTTCGCAGCTGCCCTCGCTACACGGGAGGGTCAGAAGTGAAAGGGCGCCTGCCGCTTCATCCGGGCAAACACGCCCTGCCCACGGTGCCCGATCCGGCTGAACATGCCGCCTACGTTCGCGAACGGGAGCCGACGGCCACGCTGGACGACCTCGGCGGGGTAATTCTGGTCTACCAGACGCACATGATCGACCACGCTGCCTCCCGCTACTTTGCCCGCCGCCTGGATTGGGTACGGGCCGATCTGCGCGTCCTTTCCCACCCGGGCGGTGAGGTGGGCATTTGTGGAGGCTTCGGCCCCGGGGCCCCGGCGGCGGCCCTGGTCCTGGAACAACTCGTCGCCCTGGGCGCCCGGCGTGTCATCACCATCGGCACCGCTGCTTCACTCCGCGCGGATCTACGTCCCGGCGACCTGGTCGTATGCGACAGTGCCTTGCGGGATGAAGGAGTTTCTTACCACTACTTGCCACCCCAGGCGCACATTTCCCCGTCGTCGGACCTGACGGGCCGTCTCGTCGACAGCCTTCGCACCTTGGAGATCCCGCTCCGACTGGGGTCCGGGTGGACCACAGATGCCCCCTACCGGGAAACTGCTGCTGAGATCGCCGGATACAGCAGACTCGGCGTCTTGACCGCTGACATGGAGGCTGCCGGTGTCTTCGCGGTTGCTGAGCACCGCAGCATCGAGGCGGCAGCAGTCTTCGTCGTCGCCGACTCCCTGCTCGACCGCCGCCCTCGCCAGGACCACCCCGGCATCCGGAACGCCCTGCACATCGCGTTGGAAGCTGTCCTGAGCACCCTCCGTACCGACTCACAGCCTCCGGCGTCGAGGCTAAGGTAGGCCGCCTCCGCACGGTGACGCGGCGATGACGGGCCTGCGTGCCCACGCCCGATCAGCAAAGGACCCACCTCGTGAGCACTGGCGCAAACCGACCTACCGTCGGCGCCGTGGTCCTGACCATGAACGACCGACCCGAGGAGTTCCCCCGGGCCATGGCCTCGCTGCTCGCGCAGCAAGGCATCAGCCTGGACGTCGTCGTGGTCGGCAACGGTTGCGTGCCCGAGCAGGTACCACCCGGCGTACGAACTGTCACTCTGACCGAGAACGTCGGTATCCCCGAGGGCCGAAACGTCGGAGCCGCGAACGTCACGGGCGACTACCTGTTCTTCTTCGACAACGACGCCGTCTTGCCGACCACCGACGCCCTGGCCCGGCTGGCAGCTGAACTCCGCCGCGACCATGCCCTCGCGTACGCACAACCCCGCATCACTGACCCCGACAGCGGTGTCACCCTGCGCCGTTGGGTACCTCGCCTTCGTGCCTCGGACCCTGCCAGGCCAGGCATCGTGACCGTGATGGCCGAAGGCGTCGTCATGATCCGACGCTCGGCCTTCGACACAGCCGGGGGATGGCCCGGTCACTTCTTCCTGTTCCACGAAGGCATCGATCTTGCGTGGCGGCTCTGGAACCACGGATACACCGGCCGCTACCTGCCTGAGATCACCGTCCACCACCCGGCGACCGACCCGGCACGGCATGCCACCTTCTACCGGCTCAACGTCCGCAACAGGGTGTGGCTCGCTCGCCGGAACCTTCCCTGTCCCCTCGTGCCACTCAACCTCATCACCTGGGCGCTTCTCACTCTCTGGAGAACTCGGGACAGGGCTGCCCTTAGGTTCTCCGTCGTCGGATTCAGAGAGGGGCTCCGGGGTGGTCAGGGAGAGCGAGTACCGATGAGCTGGCGTACGGTCGCGCGGCTCACCCGCGCGGGGAGACCACCGATCTTCTGAGCCGCGCAGGGTTCGTCCGCCATCGGCGACCAACGTTCGAGAGGCCCTGGCAGTCGCCTGCCGTATGTCGGGTGGCACTTGTTTGCGGGTGGACCCAACCCTGCTGCGTGCACCCTGCTGTCCAGCGCGAATGATGCTGCTCGTCCCTCTGCCTGCGCGGACCAGGACTTCAACGCTGATCTTCGCCCGCACAGGCGTGAGTTGGTGGGTGACGCCGTGTACTCCGTGGCTGCGCAGGCCCCTTATGTCCTTGCGCGGGTTGCACGCCTCGCTGCCCCTTGTGCGGCACGCTCCCCGCTCCCGAGCTGTCGCCCTCCTGAACCGTCCGGACAGGTCCTTTCGCCCGCGGTCCCTCGCCGGTTTCTCCCTATGCCGGCCGTCCCTCATCCAGCCGCCGAACCCTCCGTCCGTCACCCAAGGGACACCCATGCGCCGCACCCGCCTCCACTGCGCCCGCTGCCAACAACCCATCCGCCCCTGGCAGCGCCGCACCCACCTACTCAGCTACTCCGACTCCGGACCCGGCACCACCCTCCACTTCCACCACCACTGCATCCCCGCCACCACACCCTGCGCCCCCTGCCTGAAGGCCCGCATCTTCGGCCTACCCGAACACACCTGCCACCTCTGGACCCCCACCAGCCCTGTGTTCCACCGGGGCCGTGTACGACTCCACCTACGCGACCGACCTCTGCCTTGCCCGTGCCCCTGCCGCACCCAGAACCGCGCCCGACGGGGCACCAACCGCTAGACAGCCGCCATACTTTGACCCTGCGCAGAAGCGTCTCGACAGAGGGAGGATTCACAAGTGCAGCAGGCGAAACTCGTGCTCACCTTTTCAGCTGCTTTGGGTGACTGGTCGGATTCTCGACTTGTTAATGAAAACGGCCCTTCGGCCGGCTAACGTCGCAGGTCAGCTCCTCTGCTCCCCGCGCACGCGGGGATGGACCCTCCCGGGCTACTCCTGGGACGACGCGGCAGCCCTGCTCCCCGCGCACGCGGGGATGGACCCCGGTAGCTGTGGCTCGCCCGGCCCTCCTCGACCTGCTCCCCGCGCACGCGGGGATGGACCCCGCGGGATCGCCGACCGCGCCCGGGTCGCGATCTGCTCCCCGCGCACGCGGGGATGGACCCTTGTTGTTGACCATCAGGCGGCCCGGGTGGGCCCGCTCCCCGCGCACGCGGGGATGGACCCTCCCTGGTGGTCATGCCCACTTCCTGGGCGGCCTGCTCCCCGCGCACGCGGGGATGGACCCGCGAGGACGACGAGGGTGAGGGCGATGACGACCTGCTCCCCGCGCACGCGGGGATGGACCCACGGCCCGGGCCGGCTCCGGCTGCTGAACGGCCTGCTCCCCGCGCACGCGGGGATGGACCCTCGACGTTCGAGGGAGGCGGAAGCGGAGGGAACTGCTCCCCGCGCACGCGGGGATGGACCCGACCCTGCACCCAGCACTCGCACTGGCTTCCGCTGCTCCCCGCCCCCGCGGGGATCCCATCCGCCAAGTCGCCGCACCGGACGGCCCACCGAAAGAGCAACCCGGAACCCGAGCCCCAGGCACCCCGAACCGCAGGCACCCCCGAGCCCCACGGACCCCCACGCGCCCCGCCGACCCCTCACCCCCAAGCCCCCCAAGCCCCCCTCACCCCCCAGGCAACGTCAGACTCCACCCACCCGGCCGACAGCTCCAGGTCCGCCGCCGAACCGGGCCGGAGGCCACCGCGTCGACGTAGTACCGGAAGTCCGCCCCGGACACACTCACCACCCGCCCCCGAGCCCTCCGCACCCGCGCCCCCACCCCCGCATCGGCCCACCGCACCTCCACCTCGCACAGCCCGCCCGCACCCGGCGTCACCCCGACCGACTCGACGACCTCCCCGAGGTCCACCACGGTCCGCCCGTCCACCTCGACCCGCACCCGCCCCCGTACCCGGTCCTGACCCCGACCGCGTGCCCGCGCCACCGGGGTCCCCGCACCCCACACGCCGGCGCCGCCGCCCCGCACCCGCGCCAGGAGGGCCCGCAGCGGTCCGCCGCCGGCCGCCACCGCGGGCGTCCCGTCGCCGCACGGAATGCGGAGCCCGCCGAGGACCACGCCGTCGCTGTCGTCCACCAGCAGGTCGAGCCGGCGCCCGGCCCCCTCCAGCACCGCGCGCGCCGCGCCGACCGCCTCGGTGGGCACGCCCAGCGACTTGGCGAGCGAGACTTCGTGCCCGATGGGGACGAGGGACAGCACGGTCGTGGCCAGCACCCGTTCCCGGTGCAGCAGGGTCACGGTCCGTAGCAGAGCGTGGTCGTCGCCGATCACGACGAGGCGACGATTGCCGCGTCTGGCCAGGGATCGGGCGAATTCTTCGGGGTTGTTCGGCAGGCACACTTTCAGGCCCGCACCCGCGCTGAGCACGTCTTTCGCGATCCGGACCGACTCCCCGTCGTGGCGCCGGGCGACCGGATCGACGAGGACCAGCAGCTGGTCGGAAACCGACACCTCGGTCCTGCCTCGCTTCCTCGGGTAGCATCTTTGTGCAAGAGCCCCTTGCGCTATTGCGCCAGGGGCTTCGTCTATTCCGGGGCACCGGTCCGACGGGTGTGCGGCCGACGAGGGTCGCCGGGGTGTGCGACACGTACGCCCCTGACCCTGGACATGCCCCGCCCGGAAGGGGTGTACGCCTGTGCCCGCACTTGTGCTGCTCGGTGCTCAGTGGGGTGATGAGGGCAAGGGGAAGGCCACCGACCTGCTCGGTGGCTCGGTGGACTACGTGGTGCGCTACCAGGGCGGCAACAACGCCGGCCACACGGTCGTCGTCGGCGACCAGAAGTATGCGCTCCACCTGCTCCCCTCCGGAATCCTCTCACCGGACTGTGTTCCCGTCATCGGCAACGGTGTCGTCGTGGACCCGTCGGTCCTGCTCTCCGAGCTGAGCGGCCTGAACGACCGCGGTGTCGACACGTCCAAGCTGCTGCTCAGCGGAAACGCACACATCATCACGCCGTACAGCGTCACCGTCGACAAGGTCACGGAACGTTTCCTCGGCAAGCGCAAGATCGGCACGACCGGACGCGGTATCGGCCCGACGTACGCGGACAAGATCAACCGCGTGGGCATCCGGGTCCAGGACCTGTACGACGAGTCGATCCTCACCCAGAAGGTGGAGGCGTCGCTCGACTTCAAGAACCAGGTGCTCGCGAAGCTGTACAACCGCCGCGCGATCGCCGTCAGCCAGGTCGTGGAGGAGCTGCTCGGCTACGCGGAGCAGATCAAGGGCTACGTCGCCGACACCACGCTGATCCTGAACCAGGCGCTGGACGAGGACAAGGTCGTCCTGTTCGAGGGCGGCCAGGGCACCCTCCTGGACATCGACCACGGCACGTACCCCTTCGTGACCTCGTCCAACCCGACCGCGGGCGGCGCCTGCACGGGTTCCGGTGTGGGTCCGACCCGGATCAGCCGGGTGATCGGCATCCTGAAGGCGTACACCACGCGGGTCGGCGCCGGTCCGTTCCCGACCGAGCTGTTCGACGCGGACGGCGAGGCGCTGCGGCGCATCGGCGGCGAGCGCGGCGTGACCACCGGCCGGGACCGTCGCTGCGGCTGGTTCGACGCGCCGATCGCGCGTTACGCGACCCGGGTCAACGGTCTGACGGACTTCTTCCTCACCAAGCTGGACGTGCTCACCGGCTGGGAGCAGATCCCGGTCTGCGTCGCGTACGAGATCGACGGCAAGCGCGTCGAGGAGCTGCCGTACTCGCAGACGGACTTCCACCACGCGAAGCCGATCTACGAGAACCTGCCCGGGTGGACCGAGGACATCACCGAGGCCAAGACGTTCGCCGACCTGCCGAAGAACGCGCAGGCGTACGTCAAGGCGCTGGAGGAGATGTCGGGCGCTCCGATCTCCGCGATCGGCGTCGGCCCGGGCCGGACCCAGACGATCGAGATCAACTCGTTCCTCTGAGCACGGCCGATAAGCTGAGCACGGCCGAGCGGCCGTGTAGCTGACGCGCCCCGTGATCGGTCACTGATCGATCATGGGGCGTGTTGCGTTTTCCGGAATAGGCTGGACCGTGCAAGGGGGGCAGCGTTCCAACGGTTCTACGGCCGTTTGCCGAGGTGAGAGCGATGCGTGTGATGCTCCGGGCCACTTTGGACACCGAGAAGACCAACGAGCTCCGGCGCAACGGGAAGCTGTCCGAGATGATCCAGCAGACGATGGACGAGCTGAAGCCCGAGGCGGCGTACTTCCTGCCGATGGGCGGCCGGCGGACCTGTCTGATGGTCCTGGACATGGCGGACAGCTCCGACCTGGTGCCGTTGGGGGAGCCGTTCCTGACGGACCTGGGCGCGGAGGTGGAGGTCCTGCCGATCATGAACGCCGAGGACCTCCAGCGGGGCCTGGGCAAGCTCCACTGACCCCGCCCCACCCCAGCCCACTCCGCCGCGCCCGTCCCCACCGCACCGCATCCGCCTGCGCGTCAGTCGCCGTCCGCGGGCGCACCGTCCGCCGGTGCGGGCGCGTCCCGGGAGTCACCGTCTCCGGGCGCGTCCCGGGCGATCCGGTCCAGCGCCGCGGACAGCCGTTCCACGGCCCGGACGGTCGCGGCGAACTCCTCGTCCCCGAGCTCGGCGGCCAGCCGCTGCGCGAGACGCGCGTGCCCGGGACCGATGAGGGCGACCGCCGCCCGTCCCGCCGCGGTGGGCCGCAGCAGCTTGGCGCGCCGATGGGCCGGGTTGGGCACGTACTCGGCGAGCCCCTGACCTGCGAGCACGTCGGCGACCCGCTGCACGCTCTGCCGGGTGATGCCCATGGCCCGGGCGATGCCGGCGACCGGCAACGGCTCGTGCAGCACCGCGCCCAGCACCTGCCAGCGGGCCGCCGACAGCCCGGCCGGGGCGGCCAGCTCGTCGGAGACGGCGAGGAACTGGCCGTTCAGCCGGAAGACGCCGAGGGCGGTGGCGCTGAGCAGGTCCCGCCGCTCCCGAGAGGTCAGACCGTCCTCCCCGGTGGCCCCGGTCGCCCCGCCCTCGCGCTCACTCATCGCCGTCGGCCGCGCTGAGCTGCGCGTACGCGGCCGGGTCCGAGTGGTGGAACAGCCGGTACCAGGCGTCCAACAGCTCGCCCTCGAAGACGCCCAGCAGGCCCAGCACCTCACGGGCGAAGGCGACCGGCTCGGTGGGCCCGGCGGTGATCAGCCCGCGGTCGGTGACGGCGTCCCGCTCCACGTACCGCGCGGCGCCCCCGTAACCGGTGGCCGCCAGGTAGGGCGCCGCGGCGCTGGTGTGCTCGCGGTCGTCGAGCAGGCCCGCGCGGGCGAGCCCGGCGGTGGCGCCGCAGATCGCGGCGACCGGCACCCCGGCGTCGAGGAAGGCGCGCGCCGCCCCGGCGAAGGGGGCGAGTTCGTCGCCGGTGTCCCAGCGGTCGGCGCCCGGGAGGATCAGCAGTGCGGCGTCCGCGGGGTCGAGTCCGTCGAGCGCGAGGTCGGGCTGCACGCGGAGCCCGCCGATGCTGGTGACCGCGGAGCGGGTGGCGCCGACGGTACGGACCTCGTAGCCGCCGCGGGCGAGGAACGCGGTGGCGTGCCCGGTCTCCCAGTCGGCGAACGTGTCGTAGACGGCGAGGTGCACGGGCTGGCGGGGGGTGGTCTGCGGACCGGTCATGACGACCTCCAGTTCGGACCGCGCACGATGCGCTGTATGTGAGCATGCTGTCATGACGACAGCATGCTGTCAATCAAGCTCCAGCCGCCACCCGCCCCCGATCACACGCCCACCGGCCCGCCCCCGATCACGCGCCACCCGCCCGCGAAGACATACCCACCCGCCTGCGAAGACGCACCCGCCCGCCCCCGACCGTGCGACCACTGGACGAACTGTCCGCCCGACGCCCCGAGACCCGTACAAGGCGCCGATACCGTCCCCCGCGCCCCGCCGCCTACGCTCCGGCCATGACCCCTCAGACCCCTCAGACGCCTCAGGCGCCCGGTACCCCCGGAGCCCCGCAGCCCGACCCCGCCAAGGGCGCCGCCGTGAAGGCCGCCGACCGGGCGCACGTGTTCCACTCCTGGTCGGCGCAGGAACTCATCGACCCGCTCGCCGTCGCGGGCGCCCGGGGTGCGCACTTCTGGGACTACGAGGGCAACCGTTACCTCGACTTCACCAGCGGACTCGTCTTCACCAACATCGGCTACCAGCACCCCCGGGTGGTCGCCGCGATCCAGGAGCAGGCCGCCCGGCTCACCACCTTCGCGCCCGCCTTCGCCGTCGAGGCCCGCTCCGAGGCGGCCCGCCTCATCGCCGAGCGCACCCCCGGCGACCTGGACCGGATCTTCTTCACCAACGGCGGCGCCGAAGCCGTCGAGAACGCCGTCCGGATGGCCCGGCTGCACACCGGGCGCCCCAAGGTGCTCTCCGCGTACCGCTCGTACCACGGGGCCACCGCCGCGGCGATCAACCTGACCGGCGACCCGCGCCGTTGGCCCTCCGACAACGGTTCCGCCGGTGTCGTCCGCTTCTGGGCGCCCTTCCTCTACCGCTCCCCGTTCCACTCCGAGACCGAGGAGCAGGAGCGCGACCGCGCCCTCGCGCACCTCGCGGACACCCTCGCCTTCGAGGGTCCGGGCACCGTCGCCGCGATCGTCCTGGAGACGATCCCCGGCACCGCCGGCATCATGACCCCGCCGCCCGGCTACCTCGCCGGGGTGCGCGCCCTGTGCGACGAGTACGGGGTCGTGCTCGTCCTCGACGAGGTCATGGCCGGCTTCGGTCGCACCGGGAAGTGGTTCGCCGCCGAACACTTCGACGTCGTCCCCGACCTGCTGACCTTCGCCAAGGGCGTCAACTCCGGTTACGTACCCCTCGGCGGCGTCGCGATCTCGCCCGAGATCGCCGACACCTTCGCCCGCCGCCCCTACCCCGGCGGCCTCACCTACTCCGGCCACCCGCTGGCCTGCGCGGCGGCCGTCGCCACCATCGAGGTGATGGAGGACGAGGACGTCGTCGGCAGCGCGGCCCGGCTCGGCCGCGACGTGCTCGGCCCCGGGCTCGCCGACCTCGCCGCCCGCCACCCCAGCGTCGGCGAAGTGCGCGGCACCGGCGCCTTCTGGGCCCTCGAACTGGTCCGGGACCGCGCCACCCGCGAACCGCTCGTCCCCTACAACGCGACCGGCGAGGCGAACGCCCCCATGGCCGCGTTCGGCGCCGCTGCCAAACGCCACGGACTGTGGCCGTTCATCAACATGAACCGCACCCACGTCGTGCCGCCCTGCAACCTCACCGACGAGGAGGCCGCGGAGGGGCTCGCCGCGCTGGACGCCGCGCTGACGGTGGCCGACGAGCACACGACGTGACGCCCGGCCGGACACCCGGCCGGACACCCGGCCGGACGTCTGGCTGAACACCCGGCCGAACACCGGCGGGTTCCCCGGGAGCCCGGGGGCCCGCCGACCGCGTAGGGTTACCTCCGCTCGTCAGAGCGATTTCGCACCCGTCACGCGGGGGAGGGACGCGCACATGTCCGGCACGGGAACCGGTAGCAGCGACGGTACGAGAGGTCACGGCACCGGGACGAACGCCGCCGTGACCAGGAGCACGCTGCGCCAACAGATCGCTGACGCCCTGAGGGACGAGGTCCTCGCGGGCCGCCTCCAACCGGGGCAGGAGTTCACCGTCAAGGAGATCGCCGAGCAGTACGGGGTGTCCGCCACCCCGGTGCGCGAAGCGCTCGTCGACCTGTCCGCGCAAGGGCTCCTCGACGCCGTGCAGCACCGCGGCTTCCAGGTCCACGAGTACTCGTTCGCGGACTTCCGCGGCATGGTCGAGGCCCGTGCCCTCGTCACCGACGCCCTCTTCCGCGGGCTGACCGGCGCCGCCTGGAGCGCGGAGGTCGAGGAAGCGCTGTGCGGGGTGCGCCGCCGCGGCGAGGAGGCCGGGCGGGCCGCGCTCGCCGGCGACCTCAACGTCCTCATCGGCTACGACCTGAGGTTCTGGCGCGAACTCGGCGCCATCTTCGGCAACCCCTACCTCACCGACTTCCTGCACCGGCTGCGCGTGCAGTCCTGGAGTTGTGCCGTGCCGCTGCTGCGCCGCGAGGGGGAGTTGGCGGGCAAGCTGTGGGCCGCGCACACCGACCTGGTGGACGCGCTGGCCGGCCGGGACCAGGCGGCCTCCCGTGCGCTCTTCGCCGCGTACAACGCCCATGCGCTGGAGCTGATCGAGTCGCTGGCCGCCGGGCCGCCGCCGTCCTCCTGAGCACCGGCCCCTACCGACCGGGAGCCGGAACGGCCCGTGCGCACTACCCTTCCGATGACCAGGGTGCGCACCGCACGGTGCGTCCCGAGCCGCCCTGTCCGCCGGATAATGCAAGGAGAGCCCACCCTTGGCCTGTGACCTCTGGCTGGTCCCGCTCGTCGACGTGCTCTGCCACAGTCCCGACAACCCCTTCGCCGAGGAACTCGCGCTCTACGACCGGACACTGGCCGAGGCGGGGCTCCCCCCGGTACCGGTGTACGCGTACATGCCGGGGTTGTCCGGGGACGTCGCCCCCGTCGCCGGGTTCGACTACGACGCCCTGCACTTCCTGCGCCGGGCCTACCTGCTCCAACTGTGCGGGCTGGCGGTGACCCCCGTGGACGCGCTGGGGGGCGACTACGAACAACTCCTGGAGATGTTCGAGGCGACCGCCCAACAGTCGCACCTCGTCTGGCACTACGACCACGCCGGCGCCTACGTCCCGCTGGACTTCCCGCAGCCGCTCTCCAACGACGAACTCCTGGCCGGCGGCGGACCGTTGGGCTCCGCCCAGGGGCTGCTGCGGGACCTGGAGTACGTGGCCCCGGCCATCGGCATCGACCCGCGCAACCCGCCCCTGGCCCCGCTGCCCCCGGCCGGCCCCACCGCGCTGGAGGAGCCCGCCGCCCCGGCGCCCCTCGACGACAACCCCTTCGCCCGGGAACGCCACGTGTGGCTCGGCCTGCACGCCGCGGCCACCCGTAGCCTCGCGCAGGGCTCGATGATCATCTTCAGCTAGCGGATGTCGTGGTCCGGGTGTTCCCGGTCGTACCGGCCCCGGGCCTCGGCAATGACCCCGCGATGGGTGAGCGACCAGTCGGCGAGCGCCTTGACCAGGTGGGTCAGGCTCGCCCCGGTATCCGTCAGTCGGTAGTCGACCTGCGCCGGGACGGTCGCGTGCACGGTGCGGACGACCAGCCCGTCCCGCTCCAGCCGCCGCACCGTCAGGGTGAGCATCCGCTGCGAGATGCCGTCGATCGCCCGCTGGAGCTCCCTGAACCGGCGTACGCCCTGGGCGAGTTCGACGACCACCAGGACCGACCACTTGTCGCCGACGCGGTCCAGTACGTCGCGGATGCCGCAGTCCTGGTGTTCCTCGCGTCCGCAGGGTTCCAGGGGCGCGGTGGTTACTCCGGTGTGCGTGGGTGACATCGAACTGCCTCCTTGTGGGCGGTGGACGGGCGCAGCAGGATCGACTGCAGTTACCGAAGAGAACCACGACGGAGGGCTGCGCGCACATGATTCTGGTGACCGGGGCGAACGGGAACCTGGGCTCGGCGGTACTGGCCTCGCTGGAGCAGCGCGGTGCGGCCGCCACGGGGGGCAGCCGTACCCCGGGGGCGGGGATGCGGCGCCTCGACTTCGACGACCCCGCCGGGCTCGACCTCGTCGGGGTGGACACGCTGGTCCTGGTCTCCGCCGGGTACGCGGAGGACGACCGGGTCGTACGGAGGCACCGGGCCGTCCTGGACGCCGCGGTGCGCGACGGGGTGCGGCACGTCGTCTACACGAGCCTGACCGGTGCGGGCGACCACCTGGGCTTCGCGTTGGCCCACCGGGTGACCGAGCGGTTGCTGCGGGACAGCGGTCTGTCGTGGACCGTGCTGCGCAACGGGCTGTACGCCGAACTGTTCGGTGCGCTGCTGACGCGGTCCGCCGACGGGGCGCTGAACTCCCCCTTCGGAGAAGGGGCGTTGGCCGCGGTCGTCCGCGGGGACCTCGCGGCGGCGGCGGCGGTCGTCGCGGCGGCGCCCGGGCTGCACGCGGGGCGCACGTACGAGCTCGTCGGGGCGCCCGTGACCGCTGCGGATGTCGCTGCGCGGCTTCGGGTGCCCCTCCGGGACGTCGACCTGGCGGCGTACCGGGGTGGGCTCCTCTCGGCCGAGGGGTTGTTGCCGTTCCAGCCGCCGATGCTCGTGTCTTTGGCGACGGCCGTCCGACACGGGTTCCTCGCGGGTACGGCGCCGGACCTCGCGTCCCTCCTCGCCCGCGCCCCGCACAACCCCCTCCCCGCGGCGGTCGCAGCGGTCCCCCCTCCGGCCACGCCGCGCTGAAGGTACGCCCCGCTCACCGTCCACTGTCCCGCACCGTGCGCTCCGGTGCTGCGCAGTTCCCCGCGCCCCTGACCAGGTCCGTGGCCCCCTGCGGGTCCGTGGTGGGTCACCCGCGCAGTTCCCCGCGCCCCTGACGGGGCTTCGACCGATTCGATCCACAGGGCGCCCCGATAGGGGCGCGGGGAACTGCGCGAACCCGGGTCGCACGGCACGGGACAGCGCACCCCGAGCGGGTCGCACCCGATCAGGGGCGCGGGGAACTGCGCAAAACCACCGCGCACCCGCACCGAGCAGCGCACCCCGAGCAGGACGCACCGGAAGGGGTCGCGGGGAACTGCGCGGGACCAAACCTCAGCGGGGCTCAGGCGGCCGCTGCCGAGGCATGTTGGGCCGCGCCCCAGCAGACGGATGCGCAAGAGCAACCCTCTGCACGGGGGCGTCCCCCCGGACGCCCCCACCCGCGGAACCCACCTGGAGCCCCAACGGCGCGGGCCCCCCACGAAACTCCACCATCCAGTCCGCGGTCTCGACCCGCACCAGCTCCAACACGTCGTCGGAGAACCGCCGCAACACCCCCAGGCACCGTTCGACCGCCTCCGAGGCGGTCCCCTCCGCCGGCCCGAGCACCTCCCGCACGCACTCGGAGGCCCAGTCGAACTGGAGCACCTGGAGCCTGCGCTGCACCGCCTGCGCGGTGGCCACGTCCCGCATCCACCCGGAGGTCAGCCCGAAGAACCGGTCGCACCCGACGCACGCGACGGAGAGCAGCAGCGCCAGGTACCCCCAGCGGGCGACCGGGCCCCCCGTCCCCGCGGGGTCGGCCAGCGGCAGCACCACGCCGATCAGCGCCAGCGCAGCCGCCCCGCCCCGCAGCGCCCGCGCGCAGCGCCGTTTCCACACCCGGTCCGCGAGGTACCACTCGGCCATGTCGAGCGCCCCGCGCTCCACCCACTGGTACAGCTCGTCGAGCCGGTCCGCGGGGTCGCCCCAGTCCCCGTGCGGAAGCCGCCGTCCCACCAGATCGCCCGGCCGCAGGCCCCTGCCCCCGCCGCGGTCGTCCGGGGTGTTCCCCTCGGACGTCCCCTCGGGCTGCATCTCCGGCTGGCTCACCCGGCACTCCCCTTGTTCCCTCGTCCGTCGCGGTCCCTGCCCGTGTGCGCGCGTTCCGGGCCCACGCGTCCCGTGCTCGGGTGTCCGCGGGTCGCCCGCGTGTTCGTACCTGCCGTCGGCGGTGCCCGACCGCCCTCGGACGTCACGTGTGCGCGAGGTGACCGTACGTGACGCGGGCGGGGTGCCCCGCGCACCCGGTCGGCCCCCTGCCTACCGCCCCAAGGGTGGTTTACGGGCACCTGTTCACGGGATACGCGCTTCGGCGAGCCGCCCGGTCGGATATGGGCGGGGCGGCCGTGTCACCCGAAAGAGTGCTGGGGCGAGTGGCTCCCGGAGCACGTAGGCTCGTGCCAGGCGGGCGAAACCGCCCGATCGTCGTACCGTCGTCCGCCGACGCACCAGGTGTCGGCAACAGGAGCTGATCGTGATTCCCGGTGGTGGCCAGCCCAACATGCAGCAGCTGCTCCAGCAGGCCCAGAAGATGCAGCAGGACCTCGCCCGGGCCCAGGAGGAACTGGGGCGGACCGAGGTCGAGGGTCAGGCGGGCGGCGGCCTCGTCCGGGCCACGGTGAACGGTTCCGGGGAGCTGCGCGGCCTCGTCATCGACCCCAAGGCCGTCGACCCGGACGACACGGAGACCCTCGCCGACCTGGTGGTCGCGGCGGTCCAGGCCGCGGGCGAGAACGCCCAGCGGCTCCAGCAGGAGAAGCTCGGCCCGTTGGCCCAGGGCCTCGGCGGCGGAGGCATCCCCGGCCTGCCCTTCTAGGACGCGAGGAGGCCCGGAGCTTCTGCGGCGGCCCGCGGGCAACTACGGTGATGACCGGAGGAACACGGGCCGCACCCGGCTCGTGTCCACCACCGAGCGCACGGCCCCGGACGGGGCCGGCACGTGGGAAAGGCTGATCCGTTGTACGAAGGCGTGGTCCAGGACCTCATCGACGAGTTGGGCAGGCTGCCCGGCGTCGGTCCCAAGAGCGCGCAGCGGATCGCCTTCCACATCCTCCAGGCGGAACCGACGGACGTCCGTCGGCTGGCGCAGGCACTGATGGAAGTGAAGGCGAAGGTCCGTTTCTGCTCCGTCTGCGGCAACGTGGCGCAGGAGGAGCAGTGCGGCATCTGCCGTGATCCCCGCCGGGACCTGTCCGTGATCTGCGTGGTCGAGGAACCCAAGGACGTCGTGGCGATCGAGCGGACCCGGGAGTTCCGGGGCCGCTACCACGTACTGGGCGGCGCGATCAGCCCGATCGAGGGCGTCGGCCCCGACGACCTGCGCATCCGGGAGCTGCTGGCCCGCCTCGCGGACGGTTCGGTCACCGAGTTGATCCTGGCGACCGATCCCAACCTGGAGGGCGAGGCCACGGCCACGTACCTCGCGCGCATGATCAAACCCATGGGGCTACGGGTCACCCGGCTGGCGAGTGGCCTTCCCGTGGGCGGAGACCTGGAATATGCGGACGAGGTGACTCTGGGCCGCGCCTTTGAGGGGAGACGACTCCTAGATGTCTGATGTGACGTTGCACTCGACGACCCAGGACCCGGATGACTTCGCGGTCCAGATCTCCGACCAGATCGCGAGCTTCCTGGTCGCGGTCACCGAGGTCGCGAAGGGTGACGAGCCGGACTCGGCGGTGCCGTTCCTGCTCCTGGAGGTCTCCCAGTTGCTCCTGGCCGGGGGACGGCTCGGGGCGCACGAGGACATCGTCCCCGACGAGCGGTACGAGCCGGACCTCGGTCCGGAGCCGGACGTGGACGAGCTGCGGCAGCGGCTCGCGGTGCTGCTCGAGCCGATCGACGTCTACTCGGAGGTCTTCGACCCGTACGAGCCGCGCAAGGCGCCGGTGCCGTGCCGGATCTCCGACGACCTCGCGGACGTCATGGCGGACCTGCGGCACGGCATGGCCCACTACCGGGCGGGGCGCACCACCGAGGCGCTGTGGTGGTGGCAGTTCTCGTACTTCTCCAACTGGGGGTCGACCGCGTCCGGTGCGCTGCGGGCGCTCCAGTCGTTGGTGGCCCATGTGCGGCTGGGGCAGCCGCTCCAGGAGTTGGACGGGCTCGACACGGACCAGGACCTCGGTGACGAGGTGCTCGCCGAGGAGGCGGGGCGCGTCATGACGGAGGAGATCGCGCACCCGCTGGGACTGCGCAGCCCGAGCTGAGCCGCTGCGGGGCGTCCCGCAGCCGCTGTGGGCGACCGGTGAACCGCTGCCGGTGACGGGCGGTGCGCTGCGGGTGACCGGCGGTGCGGACGGGGTCGGTGCGGGGTGTGAGGCGCCCCACTTTGCGCGTGCAGGGGGAGCCGGGTGGGCAGGTGACGTGCTGATCACCCTGTGGTCTCCGCGTCTCAGGATGCGATCCGACCGGGGTGATTCACCCCTGCTAGTTAAACTGTCCTGCACCCCCCAACTGACCGATCCGGTCGCCACCAGGCGGACCCACCGGAGCGAGCGAGGAGCGTACGCAAGTGGGCCTTGTCGTGCAGAAGTACGGAGGTTCCTCCGTAGCCGATGCCGAGGGCATCAAGCGCGTCGCCAAGCGGATCGTCGAGGCCAAGCAGAGCGGCAACCAGGTGGTTGTCGTGGTCTCCGCGATGGGCGACACGACGGACGAGCTGATCGATCTCGCGGAGCAGGTGTCGCCGATGCCCGCCGGGCGCGAGTTCGACATGCTGCTGACCGCCGGGGAGCGCATCTCCATGGCGCTCCTGGCGATGGCGATCAAGAACCTGGGTCACGAGGCCCAGTCGTTCACCGGGAGCCAGGCCGGCGTCATCACCGACTCCGTCCACAACAAGGCCCGCATCATCGACGTCACCCCGGGCCGCATCCGGACGGCGCTGGACGAGGGCAACATCGCCATCGTCGCCGGTTTCCAGGGCGTCTCGGCGGACAAGAAGGACATCACCACGCTCGGTCGGGGCGGTTCGGACACCACGGCCGTGGCGCTCGCCGCGGCCCTGGAGGCCGAGGTCTGCGAGATCTACACGGACGTGGACGGGGTCTTCACCGCCGACCCGCGCGTCGTGAAGAAGGCCCGCAAGATCGACTCGATCTCCTTCGAGGACATGCTGGAACTGGCCAGCTCCGGCTCGAAGGTGCTGCTCCACCGCTGTGTGGAGTACGCCCGCCGTTACAACATCCCGATCCACGTCCGTTCGTCCTTCTCCGGACTCCAGGGCACCTGGGTCAGCAACAACGAACCACACCCTGGCAAGGGGGAGCGCAACGTGGAGCAGGCCATCATCTCCGGTGTCGCCCATGACACCTCAGAGGCGAAGATCACCGTCGTCGGGGTGCCCGACAAGCCGGGCGAGGCGGCCGCGATCTTCCGTGCCGTCGCCGACGCCGAGATCAACATCGACATGATCGTGCAGAACGTGTCGGCCGCGTCCACCGGTCTGACGGACATCTCCTTCACCCTCCCGATGGCGGAGGGCCGCAAGGCGATCGACGCCCTGGAGTCCACCAAGGCGGGCGTCGGCTTCGACTCCCTGCGCTACGACGACCAGGTCGCGAAGATCTCCCTGGTCGGCGCCGGGATGAAGACCAACCCGGGGGTCACGGCCGCGTTCTTCGAGGCGCTCAGCGACGCCGGGGTGAACATCGAGCTGATCTCGACCTCCGAGATCCGCATCTCGGTGGTCACCCGCGCCGATGACGTCAAGGAGGCCGTCCGGGCCGTGCACACCGCCTTCGGCCTCGACTCCGACTCGGACGAAGCGGTCGTCTACGGGGGCACCGGGCGATGACCGGCCGTCCGACGCTCGCGGTCGTGGGGGCGACCGGGATCGTCGGCTCGGTCATGCTCCAGATCCTGTCCCAGCACGCGGACGTCTGGGGCGAGATCCGTCTGCTCGCCTCACCGCGCTCGGCCGGCCGCAAGCTGGCCGTGCGCGGCGAGGAGGTCGAGGTGCTGGCGCTCACCGAGGAGGCCCTCGACGGGGTGGACGTCGCGGTGTTCGACGTGCCCGACGAGGTCGCCGCCCGCTGGGCGCCGATCGCCGCCGCCAAGGGCGCGGTGGTCGTCGACAACTCGGCGGCCTTCCGCATGGACCCGGACGTCCCGCTGGTCGTCCCCGAGGTCAACCCGCACGCCGTACGGGTCCGGCCGCGCGGCATCGTGGCCACCCCCAACTGCACCACCCTGTCGATGATCGTCGCGATCGGTGCGCTGCACGCCGAGTTCGGCCTGCGCGAGCTGATCGTCTCCGCCTACCAGGCGGCCAGCGGTGCGGGCCGCGCGGGCGTCGAGACGCTGCGCGAGCAGATCGCCCTGGTCGCCGGCACCGAACTGGGCACGGCACCCGGCGACGTCCGCCGCGCGGTCGGGGACCGCACCGGGCCGTTCCCCGAGCCGGTCGCCCTGAACGTCGTCCCGTGGGCCGGTTCGGTACGGGACGGGGGGTGGTCCTCGGAGGAGATGAAGGTGCGGGAGGAGTCCCGCAAGATCCTCGACCTGCCGCAGCTCAAGGTCACCGCGACCTGCGTACGGGTCCCGGTGGTCACCACGCACGCCCTGACGGTGCACGCCCGCTTCGAGGACGAGGTCACCGTGGACCGGGCCCGGGAGATCCTGGCGACCGCGCCGGGCGTCGTCCTCTTCGACGACCCCGGGGCCGGCGAGTTCCCGACGCCCGTCGACGTCGTCGGCACGGACCCCACCTGGGTCGGACGCGTCCGCCGCAACCTCGACGACCCGGCCGCCCTGGAGCTCTTCGTCTGCGGGGACAACCTGCGCAAGGGCGCCGCGCTCAACACCGTCCAGATCGCCGAACTCGTCGCGGCCGGCCGGACCTGACGCCGGGTCGCCCCCGCCCGCTGCGCGGCCCGGGCGATCCCACGCGGAGCCCAAAACCATCCAAGGCACGACCGGTCAGAAAAAATCACACCTGTTCAAGCCCGATTTCATTTGTAGGATCACCGTAAGTCCCACAGGACCACCACGGCTCACCGGATCTCCTCCCCCGCGGCGCGCAACCAAGGGCACCGCGGTCCGCGTCTTCGCGCGTACGCCCTCGGGGGCGTCAGGGCCTACCAGGTGGGCGCGGGGGGCGCGGACAAATCGGGGTCAAGGGAAGAGCTGGTACGCATGTGGGCAGATGACGCCATGTCAGACAGAGTGCCCGGAAACAATCCGAGGCCCGGTGCGTACAACCCTCACCCGGGGGAGCGTGTCCAACTGGCGTGGCAGAGGTACTCGATTTCACAGCGGTCCCGGTTCGCGGCAGTGTCCTGCGACCGCCCCGGCGCCCCCGCGCGGTCGCCGCGCCCGGCGGCATGCCGGTGATCGCGCCCGTGCCCGCGACCCGTCCCACGCCGGTGTCCTCCCCGCGCCAGGGCGCCGAGGACGTGCCCGCGGAGGGCACGACCGTTGACCACCTCACCGAGACCTACCGCGCGCACTACCGCTCGCTGCTCGGCCTCGCCGCCCTGCTCCTCGACGACACCGCCTCCTGCGAGGACGTCGTCCAGGAGGCGTTCATCCGCGTGCACTCCGCGCGCAAACGCGTCCGCGACCCGGAGAAGACCCTCGCGTACCTGCGCCAGACGGTCGTGAACCTCTCCCGCTCCGCGCTGCGCCGCCGCATACTCGGCCTCAAACTGCTCTCGAAGCCCATGCCGGACATGGCGAGCGCGGAGGAGGGCGCGTACGACCTGCTGGAGCGCGACGCCCTGATCCAGGCGATGAAGGGCCTTCAGCGCCGTCAGCGCGAGGTCCTCGTCCTGCGGTACTTCGCGGACATGACCGAGGTCCAGGTCGCCGAGACGCTCGGCGTCTCCCTCGGTTCGGTGAAGGCGTACGGGTCCCGGGGGATAGCCGCCCTACGGGTCGCCATGGGGGCCAAGAAGTGAGCGGCGAACGCCGGGGCCACGACGGCCCGCCCGCCGGTTCGTCACGCGCCGACCGGCCGGACGACGTGAACGGCGGCGGCGGTCGGGCCCGGAACGAGAACGAGCGAGACGCTGGGAACGCAACTGTGAACGACAGCCCCTCCACCGGACCCGACGACGGCTCGTCGACTCCGGACCGGGCGACCGGCACCGGCGGTCCGGACGCCTGCGGTCCGGACACCGGCTGTACGGACGGCGCGTCCGAGGCCCCGCGCCCCGGCACCACCGACAGCACCGGCACCACCGGCAGCACCGAAGACACGGGTCGCACGGACCTCACGGACCTCACGCACCGCCCCGGCGACGACGGCAGCAGCAGCGACGAGTTCGACCTGCGGGCGCTGCTGCACGGGAGCGTCGGGGACCTGGAGCCCACCGACGGCACCCTGGAGCACCTGCGCCGCGCCGTCCCGGCCCGCCGCGCCCGCAAGCGGCAGGCCGTCGTCGGCGTCGCCGCGGCGGCCGTCCTGATCGGCACCGCGGTCCCCGCACTCGTCCACGTCGCGAACTCGCCCAGCTCCACGGACACCACCGTGTCGCACGTCGGACACGGCCAGCAGACCCGCGGCAGCGACGGCGCCGAGTCGGAGAAGCAGTCGAGCACCCCGTCCCGGTCGGGCAGCCGGGAGCCCTCCGGCAAGCCCAGCCGCACCGAGAAGGGCGAGCGCACGGGCGGTCCGGGCGAGCCGGTCCAGGGCGCGACCAGCGGTGGGGCCACCACCGGCGGCGGCTCCGGCGGCGCGACCGGCGGCGGCCCCACCGGCTCCGGCCCGGGCGCCGACCCCGGTACCGGTTCCGACAACGCCTCCTCGCCCAGCTGTGGCCCCACCGACCTGGGCTCGGCGGGCGCCAACGTCGGAGCCCCGGGCCCCGACGGCGCCGTCTACGGCTCCTTCCGGGTGGCCAACGTCTCGTCGGGCAACTGCACCGTCGACGGCGGCGGCAGCGTCGTCGTCGCCGCCCAGGGCGCGGCCGACGCCACGCAGGTCGGCTCGCTCACCCACACCGCGGGGGACGCCGCGACGGGCCTGCCGGCACCGTCCTCGGAACCGGCGCAGCTGATCCTGAAGCCGGGCATGGCCTACGAGGTGCGCTTCGCCTGGGTGCCGTCCGCGACCTGCCCCACTGAGGGCGGCGGCAGCACCGGCGGCCCGTCCCCCGACCCGTCGACCTCCTCGGGAACCACGTCCGGGGCCGGTGGCGGCGGGGAGTCGGAGACGGGTGGCGGCGCCGCGCCGCAGCTCGGCGGCCAGGAGGGCGTTCCGGTGGAGGGCAGCGTCGCGGTCTCTCACACGGCGGAGCCCGGCGCCCCCTCGGCCTCGACGACGATCCCCGACGCCTGCGCGGGGACGGTGTACTACACGGGAGCCTTGCCCGCCTCCTGAACCGCACCCGCTTCCCGTTCCGCGTCCGCCCCCGCGGCGGACGGTACGGAGTCCGGGGCGGCCAGCCCGAGGGCGACGTCCCGGGCCGCCTCGGTCTCCCGGCGCAGCAGCCGGAACCACATGAAGACCACGAACCCGGCGAAGACGAACCACTCGCCGGTGTACCCGAGGTTCTGGAACGCCTTCAGGTCGAGTCCGGTGTTCTGGGGTGCCGTCGCGGGCACGGCGGTCATCCCGGAGTCGGCCGGATCGAGGGTCACCCAGGCGTTCTGCACCTCGTACGGGACGAGGTTCACCAGCGTCGCCGCGCTGATCATGCCGACCTGCCCGGGCGGCAGTCCGCCCGCGGTGCGGGCCCCGTCGCTGCCCGGGCTCTCGGACGCCTGGAGCGCCCCGGTGACGGTCACCTCGCCGTCCGGCAGGGCGGGCACCTTCGAGGGCTCCGGCTCGCCGGGCAGCCAGCCGCGGACCACGGGGAGCGCGGGGCCGTCACCGGCGCGCAGCAGTCCCAGTACGTAGTGGCCGCTCGTCCCGTCCAGCTTGCGTTCCGGGACGAGGAACTGTTCGACGTACCGGCCGGTCGTGCTCGCGCGCGCCCCGGACGTCTCCTTGGTGACGGGGAGCAGCTCGGCGAGCGGGCGGGCCTCGGCGCGGGACTCGGAGCCGGAGCGTTCGCTCGCCGTCCGGTGGTCCTCGACCCGGTCCTCGAACCGGCCCAGCTGCCAGGAGCCCATGAACAGGCAGAACGGGATCGCCAGCACGACGAAGAGGTTGATCCCCCACCAGCGCGGAGTCAGCAGAAACCGGTACACCCGTCCCACGGTACGGGGGCCCGGCGCCCGCCCCCGCACAGGGGTCGCCTCCCGGGGGGCGCCGGACCCGTGCGTCCGGCGCCCGGCCGACGCCCCCCGGGGTGCCCTACGGCCGCAGGTGGGACCGGGCGAAGTCCAGTTCGAGACCGACCTGCTTGACGCGTTCGTCGACGACGAGGGACCCGTGGCCGGCGTCGTAGCGGTAGACCTCGTGGACCGCGTCGCGGGCCCGCAGCCGGTCGACGTAGTTGTCGACCTGCCGGATCGGGCACCGCGGGTCGTTGACGCCGGCGGAGACGTACACCGGGGCCTTCACCGCGTCGACGTAGGTGAGCGGGGAGGAGGCGGCGAACCGCTCCGGCACCTCTTCGGGGGTGCCGCCCAGCAGGGTCCGGTCCATCGCCTTCAGCGCCTCCATCTCGTCGTGGTAGGCGGTGACGTAGTCCGCGACGGGCACCGCGGCGATCCCCACCGACCAGGCGTCGGGCTGGGTGCCGAGGCCGAGCAGGGTGAGGTAGCCGCCCCAGGAGCCGCCGGTGAGGACGAGCCGGTCGGGGTCGGCGAGCCCGGAGGTCACGGCCCACTCGCGGACCGCGGCGACGTCCTCCAGCTCGATCAGGCCGACCCGGTGCTTGAGGGCGTCCGTCCACTCCCGTCCGTAACCGGTGGAACCCCGGTAGTTGACCCGGACCACCGCGTACCCGTGGTCGACCCAGGCGGCCGGCGCCGCGGCGAACGCGTCGCTGTCGTGCCAGGTCGGGCCGCCGTGGATGTCGAAGACGGTGGGCAGCGGCCCGGTGGCCCCCGCCGGCTTCTGCACCAGGGCGTGGATGCGTCCGCCGGGCCCCTCCACCCACACGTCCTCCACCGGCACCGAGGCCGGGGCGCGCAGGCCCGGCGGGTCGAGGACCACCGCACCGGACGTGGAGCGCACGGCCTGCGGCTCGGCGGCCGACGACCACAGGTACTCGACGCTCCCGTCCGGCCGGGCGGTGGCCCCGGAGACCGTGCCGCGCGGGGTCGCGATGCGCTCCAGGGCGCCGGAGCCCAGGTCGTAGCGCCACAGGTCGCTGCGGGCCTCGAAGCCGTGCACGACGAGCAGCGCGGACCCGTCCGGGTACCACTCGGCGGACACGTCGCCGGGCAGGTCGAGCGAGAGGTCGTGCTCCCGGCCGGTGGCCACGTCCCACACCATCGGCTCCCAGCGGCCGCGCCGCTGGTGGCCCACGAGCAGTCGGGTGTCCCCGGTGACGGGCGCGAACCCGAGCACTTCGAGGCCCAGCTCCTCGGTGCCGCCCGCGGTGTCGTCCAGCTCGGCCACGGTGGTGCCGTCCGGCCGGATCACCCGCAGCGCCGCGTGCATGGCGTCACCGTGCTCGGTGTGCTCGACGGCGATCAGCGTCCCGTCGTGCGAGAGGTCGCCGACGCCCGCGGACTGGCGGTGCCGGTACACCTCGACCGGGGTGCCGTCCGCGCCCACCACATGGATCGTGGAGCCGTCGTCGTCGGTGGAGCGGCCCACGACGACCGGCCCGCCGGCCCGGCCGATCGCGAGGCCCGCCGGGTAGGAGGCGTCGAGCCCGGGGACCGCGGGTGCGTCGGGCCCGGTGTGCCCCTCGGGGTGCCCGGCGAACGGCTGCCGCCGCCAGATCCCGAACTCGTCCCCGTCCTTGTCGTCGAACCACCAGATCCACTCGCCGTCGGGCGACAGCACCCCGTCGGTCGTCCCGTTGGCCCGCTCGGTGACCTTGCGCTGCGACCCGGAGTCCCGGTCCCAGGCGTACAGCTCGAACGTCCCCGTGGCGTTCGAGGCGAACAGTGACCGCTGTGGAGCATCCTCGGCCCACTCGGGCAGCGAAACCCGGGCCGCACGAAACCGCTTCTCCCAGTCGGGCATCTCGTCAGTCATGCTGCCCATTGTGCGGGCCCGGCGCCGTACGGCCCGGTCCGGCCCGGCCTGGTCGAACGGTTCAGCGACCGCCCCGGGCGGGCAGCCGGACGATCGCCGTGCCGCCGTCCAGATCGACCCGGGTGCGGTTCGGCGGGGCGCCGTCCTCCTCGTCGTCGCGCAGCACCAGGGCGGACGCCCGTTCCTTCAGCTCGTGCTGCTTGCCCGGGGACAGGGCGCCGTGGAGCTGTTCGAACCCGGTCGCCGAGACCTGGCCCGCCCGGCCCGGGCCGCGCCAGGGCAGGATGCCGGCCCGCCCGGCGTGCAGCAGCACCTGGTCCACGATCGCGATCGCGGTCAGCAGGACGACCAGCCCCGGCAAGGTCGCGAAGAAGACGAACTCCATTCCCCCAGTGTGCACGAACATCCGTGTGGAGCGGGTGAGTTCGGTCGTGATCGTTCGCGTGGGTCAGGGGGTGGTCGGGCGTGCCGGCCAGTCCAGCAGCCGGGCGCCGATCACCGCGGTCTGGAGGGTGTACCGGTGCACCGGGTCGGCCGGGTCCGCGCCGGTCAGCTGGTGGATGCGGGCCAGCCGGTAGGTCAGCGCCCGCACGCTCAGCGACAGCCGCCGCGCCGCCTCGGCGGTGACGCACCCGGCGTCGAAGTAGACGGTCAGCGTGTCCAGCAGCGGACGCGCCCCGCCCCGGGCCTGCTCCAGGGGGCCCAGGGTGTGGTGCACCAGCTCGGTCATGGCCTGCCGGTCCCGGGTCAGCACCGGGAACACCAGCAGGTCGGCGGCGCGCAGCACGGGGCCTTCGAGGCCGAGCCGCTCGGCGAGGTCAAGGGCGTTCAGCGCCTCCTCGTACGAGTGCACCACGCCGCCCACCCCGGGCTGCGGGCGCCCCACCGCGACCCGGGAGCCCCCGGTGGCGGCGTACGCCTGCTTCGCGAAGTAGGTCAGCGCGTCGTCCTGGTCGCCGGGCGCCACGCACACCAGCAGTCCGTCCTTGGTGGTGACCAGCACGGTGCGGTCCCCGAAGCGGGCGATCAGCGCCTGTTCGACCCGGCGGGGCACGGTGTCGCCCTCTTCGTACGCGGTCGGGCCGGCCGCCACGGCCACCGCGTGGGCGGAGGAGAACCGCAGTCCGAAACGTTCCGCCCGGGCGGCCAGCCGTCCCACGTCGCTGCGCCCGTACAGCAGGTCGTCGACGAATTCGCGCCGGGCCGCCGCCTCCTGCCGGACGGCGATCCGCTGGGCCCGTTCGTGGCCCTCGGCGACCGCGTCGACGGCCTGTTCGACGGCGGCGAGGACCCGGTCCGGCGATCCGGTGGCCAGCGGCCAGTGCTCGCGGGTGGCCGCGAGGTGCGCGGAGATCAGCGGCCTGATCCGCAAGCCCGCCTCGGCCGCCTGTTCGCCGAGGGCCCGCCGCCGGCCCAGCTCGTCCCGGGTCAGCCGCCGGCCGGTCGCGGCGACGTCGGCGAGGGTGCGGGCGTATCCGTCCAGGTCGAGCAGGTGGGCGGGTATCCCGCCGCGTGCGTCGTCGGCCGCGGCGGGGGCGGGTGCCCTGTACGCGGTCGCGTTCTCGTCCGTCATGGGCGCCCCCGTATCGATGAATCCTTGACGCCTTTTTAACGCATCGGCGTGACGGACCCGTCGGACGGCGGGCAGCACGAAGGGGCCGACCGGTACGTCGGTCGGCCCCTTCGCGGCCCCGGATGGGGGGTCGATCAGTTGTTGCCCGCGCCGTTGCCGGACAGGATCGGGATGTCCTCCAGGATGTGCGACAGCGGCTCGTCGCCCTTGACCTGGGAGGAGTTCTCGACGCACTGCTGGTTCTGCGGCGAGGACAGGACGTTGACGTCCTGGACGGTGATCGGGATGAGACCGATCAGCGAGCCGGCGTTGATCTTGGCCGGCAGGCCGATGCACGGCTTGTTCAGCGAACCCTGAACGAGCGCGAACTGCGGGCTCCAGTCCCCGTGGGTGGCGGAGTTGCCGTACGCCTGGGTGGCGCCGTTGCCGTTGACGGTGGTGGTCCCGGCGTCGTTGCCGATCGCCATCGCGGGGGCGGCGGCGGCCGAAACTCCGGCGACGGAGGCGGCGACAGCCGCGGCTGCCCACAGCTTCTTCATGATTCTCACCCTTTCGAAAGCGGGCTCCCGTGGTGGAACCGCATGATGATCAACTGCGTGTTCGAGCCGGGGGTTGCGGCAGTTGACCCGAATGGCGGAGCGCTCGGGCGCAGTGGGAGCGCTGCCCATGACAGGGACGCCGGTCCGGGCGTTGGACCGGACATGGCTGACGCACAGGGTGGCTGGAAGAGACAGGGATTCATTCCGGTGAGCCGGCGGGCCCCCGACCGCGCTCCCGACCGCACCGCCCGCGGGGACGTCCCGGCCGGGCGTCCGCCGGGCGGCCGGGCGCCCGGCCGCCCGGCTCCGGGGCCCGCCGGGCCGACGCCCCGCTACACGGGCGCCCCGGAGCCCGAGTACCGGCGGCTCGAAGAGACCTGGCGGCGCGAGGGCCGCACGGTGCCGGGCCGTCCCGACCCGGAGTGGGAGTCGTTGGTGCGGCGCGAGATCTGGCCCCGGTGAACCGGTGAATCGGTGACCCGGCGGCCCGGTCCGGTGGTCCGCAGGCCCGGACACGCGGAACGGGCCGCCGTGGAGTCACGGCGGCCCGTTCGTCGCGGCGCCCCGGAGGGCACCGCCGGGTGGTGCGGTGGATCAGTTGTTGCCGACGCCGTTGCCCGAGAGCACCGGGATGTTGCTGAGCAGGTGCGACAGCGGCTCGTCGCCCTTGACCTGGGAGGAGTTCTCGACGCACTGCTGGTTCTGCGGCGAGGACAGGACGTTGATGTCCTGGACGGTGATCGGGATGAGACCGATCAGCGAGCCGGCGTTGACCTTGGCCGGCAGGCCGATGCAGGGCTTGTTCAGCGAGCCCTGGATGAGCGCGAACTGCGGGCTGAACTTGCCGTGCGTGGCGGAGTTGCCGTACGCCTGGGTGGCGCCGTTGCCGTTGACGGTGGTGGTGCCGGCGTCGTTGCCGATCGCCATCGCGGGAGCGGCGGCGGCAGCCGAGGCACCGATGACGGAGGCGGAGATGGCCGCGGCGGCCATGACCTTCTTGAACACGGGATATCCCCTTCGTACTTCGCTTGCTGTGCGGCGTTTTTCGCTGTGTCGCTCCCCGGGATGCCCGTGCGGGCGGCTCCCCGGGAAACGCCGGTCCCGTGGCGCTCTGCCCGTCCCGGAGCGCCCTGCCCAACTGCCGCCGCAGGTCTTGGTTGCTGCGCTTCACTCCGACGGGTTAAGCGCACCCGGTGCGACGGCGTCCGGGTGTTGACCCCGGGCGCGCCGCCGCGGGGCGAGCCGCGTCGGACGGTTCGGGCGGCGGTGCAGGTGCAGGAACGACAGCCGGGTGACGGTGTCCCGGTCCCCGGCGCCCGCTGCGCGCCCGCCCCGCCCGCCGCTCCCGTCCTCGACGACGAGGTCCACGTCCTCGGGGGAGATCCGCCAGCTCAGTCGGCCCACCGCGGTGTCCACCTGCACGGTCCGTCGGCCCGTCGCATCGGGGGCGGTGACCCGGCCCGCGTGCAGCCGCGACACGTACGCGACGAGGGCGGCCCGCTCCCGGTGCAGTGCGTCGAGTTCCTCGTGGACGGTGGCGAGCCGGTCCACGAGCCGTAGTTCCCGCTCCGACCACGCGCGCGGCGGGCGGACGGCGACCCGACCGCTGTCGTCTTCGGGTCCGCTGGGCTGGTCGGGCTTGCTGATCACGCGCTTCACGGAATCCTTTCAGCGCCCGCCGCGGGAGGAACGCCCCCGGTGGTCCGGGAGAAACCCCGAGTACTCGGTGTGCTCGGTGTACTTCGTGTACTCCCTGTACTCCGAGCCCAGGGAGAAGGCGTCCGGGCGGCGCAGTGTTCTGAACAGAACCGGGCCGAAAGGATAATCAGATACTCACCGTGCGGGGCGTCTGACGCGCGGGTTTCCGCATTCCGTGGTCAACCCGCTGCACGACCCCGCGGACGCCGATCCGTTGCCCCGGGCGGGCGACACGAGCCGACCGGGTGAAGACCCGCAACCATTTCGGCGCGCGGCAGTTGTCCAGCAGGCACCAGCAACCTGGTCAGAAAAGGAACTCTCGCATGCTCAAGAAGGTCATGGCCGCGGCCGGTGTCGCTGCCTCCGTGGTCGGCTTCACCGCCGCCGCTGCCGCTCCCGCGATGGCCATTGGCAACGACGGTGGCACCACCACCGTCAACGGCAATGGCTCGACCCAGGCGTACGGCAACGCCAAGACCCACGGTGACGGCAGCCCGCAGTTCGGGGCCGTCCAGGGGTCGCTGAACAAGCTCTGCCTCGGCGTTCCCGTCAAGGCGAACGTGGGCTCGCTGATCGGCCTGATCCCGATCACCGTCCAGGACGTCAACGTCCTGTCCTCCCCGCAGAACCAGCAGTGCGCCGAGAACTCCTCGCAGATCAAGGGCGACGAGCCGCTGTCGCACATCCTCAGCGACATCCCGGTCCTGTCCGGCAACGGCGTCGGCAACAGCTGACCGGCCCCGGCACGGTCACCGCACGGTCCGTACGGCTCCGGGCGACCCCCCTCCCGCTCCTCGTGAGCGGGGCCGCCCGGGCCGGCCGTACGGACCGTTCCACCGGCCGTCCAGGGGAATTCCCCC
The DNA here is from genome assembly GCF_042871255.1 of Streptomyces sp. NPDC005955. Lineage (NCBI taxonomy): Bacteria > Bacillati > Actinomycetota > Actinomycetes > Kitasatosporales > Streptomycetaceae > Streptomyces > Streptomyces sp. NPDC005955. The sequence continues at coordinate 267,088 of NZ_JBIAIF010000006.1, forward strand.
CTTTCTCCCCCTCCTTCTCCCGCACCGGTTCTCCTCCCTCGAACCGATGGGGGCCATCCGATTCCCACAGCTCCCGAGATCCCTTCCGCGGTCCGGGTGATTCAGGTTGTTCGGGTGAATGCCGGAGGAAAGAGCGCGGCTCTCGGTTTCTTCCCCCGGCCGTGGTCGTTTGACAGGCCACCGGTCATGGCGCGGGTCCCGAGAACCGGACCCGCTCGGTTCCTACCGACACCTCGGCCTGACCGCAGAGAAGGGAAAACGCGTGAAGCTCAAGAAGACGGCGGCCGCGGTCGCCGGAGTGCTCCTGGCCCTGGGTGCCGCATCGCCGGCGCTCGCCGACGCGGGCGCCAACGGTGCCGCGATCGGTTCCCCCGGGGTGCTCTCCGGCAATGTGATCCAGGTGCCGGTCCACGTCCCGATCAACGTCTGTGGCAACAGCGTGAACATCATCGCGCTGCTGAACCCGACCTTCGGCAACGTCTGCGTCAACAACTGACGCGCTCGGCACGGACCCTCGCGGGACCGTGCCTGTGCCGGCCCCCGGGACCGTCCGTCGACGGGCCCGGGGCCGGCGCCCCTCTTGCGGGTGCCGAGTGCGCCCCGTCCCTACGGCGAACAGGAGACCCCTCCCATGCGACAGGCCCTCAGCAAGGGCATGCTCACGGCGGCAGCCGCGACGAGCATCCTGTCCCTGCCAGGAGGTCAGGCCCTCGCCGCCGACGCGGACGCCGCGGCCGTCGGCTCGCCCGGGGTCGTCTCCGGGAACACCGTCTCCGCGCCGATCACGGTGCCGGTGAACGTCAGCGGCAACAGCGTGAACGGCGCTTCGCTGCTGAACCCGACCTTCGGGAACGGCGCCGCCAACACCACCGGGCACGGCTCCGTCGCCGACGCACCGCACCCGGCGGCCGTCGACTACCCGGCTGGCTCCCCGTACGACCCGTACGCCACCGGCGGGCCCGGCGGCGCTCCCGCCACCCCCCAGCACCGTCCGGCCCGGGCGCCCGCGGAGCCCACCAGCAGGTCGGCGCCCGCACCCGAGTCGGCCCCCGCCCGTTCCGCCGGGTCGGGCAAGTCCGGGCAGAGTGCCAAGCACGCCGCTCCCAAGCGCACGGCGCCCAAGCACGCCGCGTCCGCCAAGCACGCGGCCCCCGGCAAGGGCGCCCCCGCGAAGGCCGGTTCCGCCAAGGGCACCCCGGCGAAGGCGACCCCCGCCAAGGCGGCGAAGCCCGCCAAGTCCGGGAAGCACGCCAAGACGGCCAAACACGCGGCGAACGCCCCCGCGGACCGACTGCGCTCGGTGCCCCCCGTGACCCGGGCGGGCGGCAGCTCCGCCGAGGGCGCGGCCGTGGGCTCGCCCGGCGTCCTCGCCGGCAACCTCGGTCAGCTCCCCGTGAGCGTCCCGGTCAACCTGTGCGGGAACACCGTCAACGTCATCGCCCTGCTGAACCCGGTGTTCGGCACCGTCTGCGCCAACACCGCGGGGGCCACCCACAACCCGCCGCCCCGGGTGACCGTCCCGCCGCAGCGGCCGACCGGCCCCTCGGTGTCCGTCACCCCGCCGCGCGAGGCGCCGCACGTCCAGACGCCCGGCTCGCCCTGGACGCCCGGACACCCCGGTGCACCCGGCCGGCCCGGCTCGCCGGAGAGCACCTCCCCGCCGCGCATCGCCCCCGCGCACGAACACCGGGCGACGCCCGGCGCCCCCGCCCTCGCGGACACCGGTGCCGGGGCGGCGACGCTCGGCATCGCCGCGGCCTCCGCCGCGCTGCTCGTCGGCGGCGGCGTGCTGTACCGGCGGGCCGCCCGCGCCGCCCGCCGCTGACACCCCCCGGCCCCCCGGAGGGGACAGGACCGCGCCCAGGACCTCAGACCACCGCGTCGAGGTCCTGGGCGTAGTGCTGGATGGCCCGCCGGTACGCCCGTACCGACGGGTCCTCGCTGGTGGTGGCGACCAGCTCCAACAGCAGGCGCGCCGACTCGTGGTGGGCGCCGGTGTTGAACAGCGCCATCGCCAGGAAGGTGCGCAGGGCGCCGTCCGCCGGGAACGCGTCCGTGCCCGTCCGCAGCGTCGCGACGGCCTCCTCGTAGCGGCCGAGCACCCGGTACGTGCTGCCGAGGCCCAGGAAGGCGCCCCGGCGGTCCTCCTCGGTGAGCCCCGGCAGGGCGAGCGCCCGCTCGTAGTGCGGCACCGCCGCCGCCTCCAACTCCAGTACGTCGTGGGCCCACGCCGTCTGGTAGGCGACCTCCGCGTCGTCCGGGCGGGCGGCGGCCAGTTCCACCAGCCGGGCGCGGGCCTCCTCACGACGGCCGCCCTCGCGCAGGGCGACCGCCGCGGCCAACAACCGGTTGCGCGTCTCGTCGTTCACCGGCGCATTCTCGCAGGTGGACCGCCCGCCGCCCGGCTCAGCGCGGAAGGGTCCCGCTCACCGCGGCGGCCGTGACCGGACCGCCCGGCGCCGGGACCACCACCGGCTCGACGAGGGGCCGTTGCCGCAGGTGCCGGCGCACGCCCCGGACGAGCCGGTCCGCCGTGTAGGAAGCCCCGTGCACGAAACGCATCGACGGGCCGAACGCGGACGCGGTGACCAGACCCGCCAGGAACAGCCCCGGCCAGCTCGACTCGAAGTCCCGTCCCACGTCCGGCGAACCGTCCGCGCACGGCAGCAGGGCCGCCCGCAGGTCGGGGGCGAGCACCCGCAGCCGGTCGCAGGTGGCGCGGAACCCCGTCGCGGCGATCACGTGGTCCGTCAGCAGCGGCTCCACCACGCCCGACGGGCCGCGCACCTCCAGCCGCACCCGACCGCCCGCGGTGCGCGCGCCCACCGCCTCGTGGCCGAGCAGGACCTCCACGGACGGCTCGAACCGGTCCCGCAGCCACCACGCGCCGGCGGGACCCAGCGCGGTCTTCGCGACCCGGGAGCGGGTGGCCTCCGGCAACCGGCGGAACGCGCCCGGCAGTTCGCTGTACGACCAGTTGCGCCAGCCCGGGCCGAGGCCGCTGTGCGGGGCGCGGACCGACTGCCACCAGGGGCGTTCCCAGGCCGGGGGCAGACCGTTCCAGGCCAGCGCCCCGGCCCGGGCGAGGACCCGTACCCGGGTGCCCTGCTCGGCGAGGAGCGCGGCGGTCTCCAGGGCCGCCTGCCCCGCCCCGATCACCGTCACGTCGCCGTCCCGGAAGCGGGTCAGCTCGGCGTGGTGGCTGCTGTGGCTGACGTGTTCGGGGCCGAGGCCGCGCAGTGGGGCCGGCACGTCGACGAACGGCAGCACCCCGACGGCCAGGGCGACCGCGCGGGCGTACAGCGACTCGCCGTCCTCGGTCACCGCCCGGAACCCGCCCGGGCAGGTGGTGACCGAGCCGATGGACCGTTCGTCCACCGCGGGCACCGCCCGTTCGGCGAACCAGAGTCCGTACTCGGCGAAGGTGCGCACCGGGAGCGGCACGCCGTGTCGGGCGGGCAGGCCGCGGGACGCGCAGTAGGCGTCCAGGCCGTGCCGGCGGTCGGGGTCGCTGAGGTGGGAGGCCCAGGGCTCCGACTTGAGGAACATGCCGGGCGGCATGTGGTCCCGCCAGGAGGCCATCGGGCGGCCGAAGACCCTCAGGTCCATTCCGGCCGCGGCGGCGTGCGCGGCGATCGACAGGCCGTAGGGGCCCGCTCCCACCACCAAGAGGTCGTCCATCAGCGGCTGCTCGCTTTCTCGTGCGGATCGTGGGGGGTGTCGGTGCCGGCTCGCCGGCGACGGTCGGTCAGTCGGCGCAGGGCGCGCAGCGCCGCGTGCCGGGGCCACAGCCGGGCCATCGCCCGGCCGGGGCCGGGGTCGTCGCGGGCCCACCAGGCGAGTTCGTGGGGAGCCGAGCGCCACGGGGCGACCAGGGCGGTCAGCGGTGCGTAGTTCTCCACCACGTAGGAGCGCCCGGGCAGCGGCCGCGGGTCGGGCAGCGGACGGCCGGTCAGGTCCAGGTGCAGGGCGCGCACCACGTCGATGCCGTGGCCGTCCGCGAAGAGCCGGAACTGCGCCCCGGGCCGCGGGTTGAAGTCCAGCAGGTGGTACGCGTCGGTGCCCGGGTCGTGGCGGAAGTCGAGGTCGAGGACGCCGCGGTAGCCGAGGACCCGCACCAGTTCGCGGGCCGTCTCGTGCAGTCGGGGGTTGGGTGCCCAGCGGCCCACCGCGGTGAGCCCGGCGCCCGGCGGCCACGCCCGGTCCTTGCACCCGGAGCCGCCGCCGCGCACGGTGCCGTTGCGGTCGGCGTAACCGTGGAAGAACCAGTCGCGGCGCGGCCCGGGCGCCAGGTACGCCTGGAGCAGCAGCGGGCTGCCCGCCTCCGCCGAGCGGCGGTGCAGGGCGGCGGCCTCGGCGGGGGAGCGCAGCAGCAGGGTGGAGCGCAGTCCGGCTTCCGCGGGCACCAGCCAGGGGCGGCTCCACTTGGCGACCACCGGCAGTCCGAGCCGTTCGGCCGCGGCGGCGGCCCGCTCGGGGCTGTCGGGTTGCACGGTCCGCGGGTGCGGGATGCCGAGGGTGCGGCAGACCTCGGCGAGCCGGGCCTTGTCGGCGACCCGTTCGGCGAGCGCGCCGGGGCGGCCCGGCAGCAGGTACGGCCCGGTGAGGTCCCGGTGCGCCCGGCTCACGGCGATGGCACCGGCGTCGTCCAGCGGGACGAGCACGGCCGGCCGGCCGATCCGCGCGGCGACCCGGTGCAGCACCTCGGTGACGGCGGCGGGGTCCGCGTCGGGCGGCGGCGGGCGGTGCGTGCGGTGCAGATAACGCGACGTCGGTACGGGACTCGCCGCGGATTCCGCGATGACGTGCACTTCGGCACCCGCCCGGCCCAATGACCGTACGGCTCCGAGGGTGCCGTGGTGGAACGGGTTCGGGTCGATGCGCAGCAGAACGGCGGGAACCCCGGGGTCCAATATCGACACGGAACGCCTCCACATTCACTCACCCAAGTGGGCGGACGGTCGCGCGCAGGGGGTTGAACCCCCGTTCGGCGCACTAGGGATACTTGTGACCCCGTTTCTCGGGCGACAGGGTCGAGAAGGTCAAGGAAGGCGCGCTAAGACGAATTCGCTAGGAGCGGCGCATGGTCCCTCAGCAATGCCGGACGGTTCGAGGACGGGCGGCCCGTGGACGCTTCCGTTCGGTGGCGGTGTCGGCCGTCGCCTGGGTGGCGTTCGTCTCCGGTACGGCGCACGCCGCCGGGCCGGAGGCGGACCCCGTACCGTCCGCCCCGGCGGCCACCGAACCCGCCGCCGAACCGGCTCCCGACCCCGCGTCCGGGGCCGTGCCCGAGCCGGTGCCCGAGGTCGAGCCCGCGCCCGCGGGTGAGCGGTCGCCGTTCGGGGCGTACCTGGACTACGGGCCGCGGGGCGTGGAGCGGATGGCGGAGCTGAGCCGGTGGCTCGGCGGCGCGGAGCTGAAGGTGGGGCACAGCTACCTGCCCGGGGACAGCTGGGCGGGTATCGAGGGCGAGGTCGGTTTCCTGGCGGACTGGGCGGGCTGGCGCAGCGCCGACCGCGACCGGATGTTCGTGCTGAACGTGCCGATGTCCGCCCGCAACGAGCAGCGGCTCAGCGACTTCCAGGTCCGCTCGGACCTGTGGCGCGGTGCGTTCGGCTGGTACGACGGGCACTTCCGCAAGCTCGCGGAGCGGCTGGTCCGGCTCGGGCTCCAGGACACCGTCCTGGTCCTCGGCTGGGAGATGAACGGGACGACGTACAGCCATCGCTGCGCGCCGGACCCGGGCGCGTGGAAGAGGTACTGGAAGAGGATCGTCACCACCATGCGTTCCGTGTCGGGTCAGGAGTTCCGTTTCGATTTCGCGCCGAGTCGAGGGAAGGACGCCATCGGGTGGACGGCGTGCTATCCGGGTGACGACTCGGTCGACATCATCGGAATGGATTCGTATGACCAGCCGAGCGGTCTCACCTTCGACGAGCAGGTGAGTGAACCGTACGGTCTCCAGCATCACGTGGATTTCGCACGGGCCCACGGCAAGCCTATTTCGTATCCGGAATGGGGGCTGTTCCGAAACGGCGACAATGCCGATTACATGCGGCGCATGATCCAGTGGGTGGAACGGCACCGGCCCGTTTACCACACGATTTCCGACTACTGCCCGCACGGCGTGTGGCAGTGCGGGGCGAATCCGCAGGCGGCGGCGGTCTACCGGGAGCTGTTGTCGGACGGTCCGTCGACCGAGCTGCCGCTGGAGCCCGAGCCGGTCGAGCCGGTGGTTCCCGTCGAGCCGGCGGTGCCCGTGGAGCCGACCGAGCCCGTCGCGCCGGTCGAGCCGAGTGCGACGGGGCCCGCCGAGGCGCCCGCGGCCCCTGCGCCGGCGGCGTCGGAGTGCACCCCGGTGGGCCTCGGCGGGGTGCTCGGGAAGTGGCTGGACGGGCTGTGCGTCCCGCAGGGCGGCGGTGAAGCGGAACCCGCACGGTCCGCAGCGCCGGCGGAGCCCTGGCATCCGCTGGCGCCGCGGGACGGTTCCCGGCCGTGGAGTCCGCCCGGGCTCACCGATCTGGTCGGCTGGGCGCGGCGCCCGTAGCACTACCGGCCGGGCTGGCCGGCCCCGCCGAGCTGGCCGTGCTGGCCGTGCTGGCCGTGCTGGCCGGGCTGGCCGTGCTGGCCGGGCTGGCCGGGCGGCGGTGCACGGCGGCGGTGCCGTCATGCGCCGCCGCCGTCATGTGCGCCCCCTCCACCACCCGTACCGTCCCGCGCCCCGGCGCGTTCGCGGTGGGCCCGGCGCACCCGGCGCACCAGTTCGCGCGCCCCGGCGTCGGCCAGTGCCGTGGTCAACCAGGGGGCGCCCCGCCGGCGGGCCAACAACAACCGCTGGTTGACGACGGGGGTGGGCCGCCAGTGGTGCTTGTACGGTTCGTCGCCGCGCAACAGGCTCAGCACCCCGGGGCCGCCCGTACCGTCCCGGGTCGGCAGCCGGGCGCCGGAGCGCAGCAGCATCGTCGCCACGTCCGCCTTCCGCTCCCGCAACCCGGGGTGCGCCCCGTACAGATAGGCCCCGGCGAACCCGGGCGCGAGCAGCGTCACGTCGACGGCGACCACCTCCCCGTCGAGACGGAACTCGGTGACCGCCGCGTGGCCGGACCGGACCATGGGCACGACGGCGCGCTCCAGGTGCGCGGCGAACCGGGGGCGCAGGTGTTCCGGCGTCACCTTGCGGCCCTGCCACTGGAGGCGGTGCAGGGCGACCAGGGCGGCCAGTGCCCCGGGGACCTCCCCGGCGGTCACCACCCGACTCCGTACGCCGAGGGCGTCGAGCTTGCGGAGCTTGGCGCGGACCCGTTGGGCGCGGGGGCGGGCGAGCCGTCCGACCAGCTCCTCCAGCGGGGCCGCCGGGAGCTCCAGGCACACCGAGTCGGCGAGCCGCCGTTTCGGTCCCGACCAGGCCGCGTACACCTGCTCGGCCGCGGCGCCGGGGCGGACCTCGCGCAGGTCCACCACGGCGCCCCGGGCCGCTCCGGCGATGCCGCGGGCCAGGGCGCTCGCGGCGGGGGCGGCCCGGGCGTCGTCGAGCAGGACGTCGCCGTGGTCGGCGAGGGCGCCGCCGAGCGGGACGAGCGCCGGGAACGGGTGCCGGACCAGGGTCAGGGGGGCCGCCCCGACGAGTTCCCCGGCCTCCCGCACCAGCACCACCCGCAGCCGCCCGGGCCGGCCGTACGACTGCCACCAGGAGTGCAACCAGGCGTGGTGCTGGAACGGGGTGGCCGCGTGGCAGCGGTCGAACAGTCGCTGCCACGCGCCGGCGAGGGCGGCGAACGCGTCCGGGTCGCGGCAGAGTTCGACGGTCGGCCCCGGGTCGGTGGCCGGGCCGGCCGCCCGCGGCGGGGCGGCCGGGGGGACGGGGGCGGCGGGCGCCTCGGCTGCGGGGGTCACCGCTTCAGGTCCGCCGCCGGGGCCGGGGCGGGGACGGGCACGGTCACCACGGGCTCCGGAGCGCGCCGGCGCGGACGCACCAGCAGCGCCAGCCCGCCGAGCAGTCCGCCGGCGCTGGCCCCGACCAGGGTGGTGACGATCGGGCCGGCCGAGCTGGGAGCGCCGGGCTTCATGGCCCGGGTGAACTGGAGCAGCTGGACGTGGGTGCGGTCCTCGGTCTGGTTGGCGTTGATGGTCAGGGCCCGGGAGACGGCGTTGGCGATGTCCGCGGCCCGCGCGGGTCGGCCGGCGGTCGCGGAGATCGCGACCATCGGGGCGTCCGGCGAGGTCGCCGCCCGGACGCTGCGCCGCAGTTCGGCGACCGGGACGCGGGCGGCGACCTGGGCGTCCCCGAGGACGGCGAGTTGGGTGGCGACCCGGCCGTACGCCTGGGCGAAACCGAGGGCGGTCGCCGGGTCGGACTTCTCGGTCGGTACGGCGATGACGTAGCTGGTGGCCGTGTACTCGGGCGGCTTCAGCTTGCCGTACGCGCCGCCGGCCGCCGCGCCGGCCAGGACGCAGCCGGGCAGCAGGAGCCAGGCGGGCAGCCACCGCAGTCGGGTGAGCCGCCGCGGACGGCGGGCGGTCTGGTCGTCGCCGGGGGTGTCGGTCATCGGTGTCTCCGTAGGGGGTCGGTGCCCGGGCGGGGCCCGGGGGCGGGGTGGACAACGGCCACGGGGGTGGTCGGGGCGGTCAAGGGCGTCAGGAGCGTCAGGAGCGTCAGGGGCGGACGACCGAGGCGTAGACCCCGGCGAGGCGTTCGGCGCTGCGGGCGATGGCGTAGTGCGCGACGGCCGGGGGGACGGTCCGTTCGCGGGGGCCCGCGTCCCGCAGCCGGCCGAGGGCCGCGGCGAAGGACCCGGCGCCGGGGGCGAGGCGTCGTGCGTCGCCCGTCGAGCCGGGCGGCAGGTCGTCCAGTGCGGGGCAGTTCACGTACCGCACGGGCAGGCCGGCGGCCAGGGCCTCCAGTACGGCGAGCCCGAACGCCTCCTCGGGCGACGGGGAGGCCAGCACGTCCATCGCGGACAGCAGGGCCGGTAGCGCGGGCGGCTCGCAGGTGCCGGCGCCGTCCGGGGCGCCGCCGTACACGGCGGACGCGGCGGGTGCGTCCGGGGCGGCGGGGCGGGCCTCGCCGGTGAGGACCACCCGGTCGGCGACCCCGGCCCGCAGGGCGGTGCGGCGCAGCGCGGTCACCTCGGGGCCGGCGCCGACGATCAGCAGCCGGACGTCGGGGGGCAGCGCGGCGAGCGCGGTGACCAGCTGGTCGAAGCGTTTGCCGCGCACCAGCCGGCCGACCGCGCCGACGACGTACGCGTCCTCGGGCAGGCCGTACCGGGCGCGCACCTGCCGCCGGGCCCCGGGGTCGTAGCGCAGGGCGTCCGGGTCGATGCCGTTGGGCACCACGTGGATGCGCTGCCGGGGCACCCCCCAGCGGCGCAGCCGGTCGGCGACGGTGGGGGAGACGGCGACGGTGGCGTGCCCGAGGCGTTCGCCGGCCAGGTACAGCGCCCGGACCCCGGGGGTGAGTGCCCGGCCCTCCATCTGCCCGTCGCCCAGGGAGTGTTCGGTGGCGACCACGGCCGGCACCCCGGCGATCCGGGCGGCGATCCGGCCGTACAGACAGGCCCGGTAGAGGTGGGTGTGGACGAGGTCGTAGTCGCCGGCGCGGATGTGGGCGACGAGCCGGGGCAGCGCCCGCAGGTCGCGGTTGCCGGTCATGCCGAGGTGGGTGACGCGGACCCCGTCCGCGGTGAGGGCTTCCGCGACGGGCCCGGGGTTGGTGAGGGTCACCACGTCGCAGGGGAAAGGGAGGTGACGGAGCATCAGGCGTAGCTGTTGTTCGGCGCCGCCGATGCCCAGGCCGGTGATGATGTGCAGCGCCTTCACGGTGACTCCGGGGGGACGGGGGCGGCGGGCGCCCGGCGGGCGCCGGTGCGGGGGACGGCCCTGCGCGGGGCCCCGGGTCTGCCGGCGCGGACCGGCGCCGGTTCCGGGGACGGCATGGGGCGGCGCAGTGGGCTGAGGACACGTTTCAGCTCCAGTCGCAGCCCGGTGTCCTCCTGCCCGATGTGCACCCGGGGCAGGGCGAGTTCGCCGGCCAGGGCGCCGGGTGCGATGGCGCAGCCGTAGTGGTACCCGGCGGTGCGGACGGCCGCCACCACCCGGGCGTCCAGGGTCCCGTACGGGTAGCAGAAGCCGGAGACCTCGGTCCCGGTCAGCTCCCGCAGCCGGACGCGGCTGTCGTGGGTCTCGGCGTGCAGGGTGGCGTCGTCGACGCGGGTCAGGTCGAGGTGGGTCAGCCCGTGCGAGCCGATCTCCACGCCGGCCGCCGCCGCCTCGCGCACCCCGTCCGCGGTGAGCAGCGGCTTGCGGACGCCCAGCGGGTCCCAGGCGTTGTCGCCGCCGAGCCGTCCGGCGAGGACGAACAGGGTGGCCCCGCACCCCCGGCGGCGCAGTACGGGCAGTGCGTGGTCGAGGAAGTCGGCGTACCCGTCGTCGAAGGTCAGCGCGACCAGCCCGCGCGCCCGGCCGGCCGCCCGGGCGGCCATCAACTCCCGTACGGAGACGCCCCGCAGCCCGCGTCGACGCAGCCGGGCGAGCTGGTCGTCGAGCCGTTCGGGGGTCACGGTGATCCGGTACGGGTCGTCGCCGACGCGGGTGACCGAGTGGTACATCGCGATCCACTCGGGCGCCCGCAGCAGGGTGGCGGGGCCGGGACGGGGACGGGGGGCCGCGAGGGTGGCCGCGCCGGGGGCCACGGGTGCGGTGCGGCGCGGGGGGTTCGGCCGGGGACGGGTCGGGTCAGCGCGCATCGGTGCCCTTTCGTGTGCGGGTGACGGAACGGAGGGTGCGGACGGCCCGGGCGGCCCGGTGCCCGTCCGGGCGGGCGGGGTCGGTCCGGGCGGGCGGTGCCTGGGAGGCGGCGGGCCGCTCGGACGGCGGGGCGCCGTCCTCGTGCCCCGGTAGGCCCCCCAGCAGCCGCAACGCCAGGGCGAACACCGCGGCGACCGTCAACGAGGCGGCCAGCACGGCGAACAGTGCCCCGCCGGTCCCGCCGATCGCGGCGCGCGGCCCCTCGGCCCAGGCGGCGCACAGCGCCCCGGCCCCGGCCGCGCAGCCCGCCGCGAGCACCGTCCGGGCCAGTTGCCGGGCGATCCGGCACCGGCGCACCGGGACGTTGCGCTCCCCGGTTCCGCACAGCAGCAGCACGGCGGTCAGGCTGATGCCGGTCGCATTGGCGGCGGCGATCCCGCGCACCCCGTGCGGCCCGACGGCGAGGGCGCCCAGCACGGCGGTCACCACGGCCCCGAGGACCATGGCGGCCAACGGGTACCAGGTGGCGCGCCCGGCCGAGAAGTAGGAGCGGACCAGCGCGCCGACCAGGGTGTGCCCGAGCAGCCCGAGGGCGTACACCCGCATCACGCCCGCCGTCGCCGCGGTGTCGTCGGCGGTGAACGCGCCCCGTTGGAACAGGAGCGCGACGAGCGCGGGGGCGCAGGCGACGAGCGCCGCGACCCCGAACAGGACCACCGTCGCAGCGAGGGTGAGGTCGCGTTCCACGCGGCGCCGGGCGGTGTCGGTGTCGCCGTCGGCGAGGGCCCGCGCCACCACCGGGAAGGTGACGGTGCACAGCATCAACGACAGCACCATCGGCATCTGCGCCACCTTCTGGGCGTAGTTGAGGTGCGAGATGGCGCCGGCGGGCAGCGAGGAGCCGAGGAATCGTTCGATGAGGACCTGGGACTGTCGGAACACGCCGAACAGCAGGACGGAGGCGATGAGGGCGCCCCCCGCCAACCGCGCGCCCGCGTCTGCGCCCGGCGCGTGTGCGGTGCCCGGGGTGTCCGGTGTGTGGGGGGTGGTCGGGGTGCCCAGTGCGTGTGGGGTGTCCGGGGCGCTCGGGTCCTGTGGGGGGCGTCCGGGGGGCGGGACGTCCCGGAGTCGGCGCCACAGCGAGGGTGCCTGCACCACGACCATCAGCAGCCCGCCGACGGCCACGCCCACGGCGGCGGACCGCACCCCCCAGTGGCCGCCGAGCACGAACATCGCGGTGATGATGCCGGTGTTGTAGGCGACGTAGATGGCCGCCGGCACCAGGAAGCGTCCGTGGGCGCGCAGGGCGGCGCCGCAGTAGCCGCTCAGTCCGAACGAGAGCAGACAGGTCGCGGTGAGCCGGGTGCAGTCCACGGCGAGTCCCGGATCGGGCAGCCCCGGTGCCAGCAGGTCCACCAGAAGCGGTGCCGCCGCGATCACCAGCACCGAGACCGCGGCGAGCGCGAGGCCCAGCCGGGGCAGGGAGGTCCGCACCAGCGCACGCACCGGGTCGGCGCCGGTGTGCGCGCCCCGCGCGCGGCGGGCCAGCGCCATGCTGAACGCCGGGACGAGTACGAGGGCCATGCCGTCCTCGATGAGCAGCGTCGAGGCGAACTCCGGGACGGTCCAGGCGACCAGGAACGCGTCGGTGGACCCGTCCGCGCCGAAGAGGTGGGCCAGGGTCTGGTCCCGCAACAGTCCGAGCAGGGCGCCCGCCGCGGTGAGCACTCCGGTCAGCAGCGCCGCCCGGGCCAGGAACCCGCCGCCGGGGCGCCCGGCGGGGGGTGGCGCCGGGCGCGTCGGGGGGCGCGTCTGGGGGTCGGCGGGTGTCCGCGGTGCTGGTGGGACCAGTGGTGCCGGTGGGGGTCCGGGGGGTGGCCCGCCGAAGCCCTCACGTCGGTCCGGCCCCGCGGGTCCGACGGGTCGGGCCGGGGCGACCGGTTCGGCGGTCCCGACCGACTCCGCGGGTCCGGCGGGCTCGACGGGTCCGGCCCGCTCCGGGGTCCCGCTCGCCCCGGCGGGACTGGTGGCTCCGGGTACCCCGACGGTCCCCGCGGGTCCGGCCAGCGGTCCGGGTGCGGCTGCTGCGGCTGCTGTGGCGGATTCGGCTCGTCCCCAGGCCGGGGCCGTCCCGGCGGGTCCGACCGCGGCTACGGTCCCGACCGTTCCGGCGGGTCCGACCGTCCCGGGTCCGGTGGGTCCGACTGCTGCGGCTCGTCCGGGGGTTCCGTTCGCCCCGGCGGGTCCGGCCGTCGCCACGGTCCCGACCGCCGTCACGGTGCCGGGCGTCGCGGCGGGTCCGACCCGTCCGCCTGTTCCGGCCTGTCCCGGGGTCCGGCGCACCCTGGCGGGCCCGACCGTCGCGGCGGTCCCGGCGGGTACGGCCGTCCCGGATCCGCCCGGTTCGACCAGCGGAACCCTTCCGGCGGGTCCGGTTGGTCCGGCGGGGACCGCGGTTCCGGCAGAGCCGACGGCCCCGGCGGGCTGGACCGGGCCCACCACACCGGTAGGGCCTACTGCGCCGCCGGCCGGGCCCGTTCCGCCGCCGACCGGTCCCACCACACCCACCGGGCCCGCCGGACCGCCTGGGCCCACCAGTCCGACGGGTCTGACCGGGCCAACCGTGCTAACCGGGCTGACTGGTCCCGCCGGGCCAACCGGTCCCGCCGGGCCTACCGGGTCGACGGGGCCAACGGGGCCAACCGGGCTGACCGGTCCGACGGGGCTGACTGGTCCCGAGGGCCCAACCGGGCCCGCCGGTCCCATCGTGCTGACCGGGCTGACCGGGCTGACCGGTCCCACCGGTCCCACCGGTCCCACCGGTCCGACGGGTCCGACGGGGCTGACCGGACTGACCGGTCCCACCAGGCCCACGTGGCCCACTGGCCCCACCGGGCCGACTGGGCCTAGCGGGTCGACGAGGCTGACCGTGCTGCCTGGGCCCGAAGGGTCGACCGTGCCCACCGGTCCCACCGGACTGACCGGTCCCAGATGGCCTACCGGTCCCACCAGTCCAACGGGTCTGACCAGTCCCACCGGACCCACCGGACCGACCGGACCGACCGGACCCACCGGCTCCGAGGGGCTGACCGTGCTGCCCGGGCCCGAAGGGCCTACCGTGCCGAGGGGGCTGACCGGTCCCGAGGACCCAACCGGGCCCGCCGGTCCCACCGGACTGACCGGTCCCAGGTGGCCCACCAGTCCCACTAGTCCAACGGGTCCGACCGGCCCTGCCGGTCCCACCAGTCCCACCGGACCGACGGGTCCCACCGACCCCGAGGGGCTGACCGTGCCGTCCGGCTCCGAGGGGCTGACCGTGCCGTCCGGGCCCGACGGGCCGACCGGGCCGACCGAACCAGCCGGGCCGACCGAACCGACCGGTCCCACCGGCCCCACCGGGCTGACCGATCCCGTGGGCCCCACGGGACCGGTGGGTGGGGTCACCGGGCGTCAGCCCCGAGCGCCCACCAGGCGACGACACCCAGCGCGACCGCGGTCAGCACGGTCGAGGGCCCACCGATGTCCGCGTACCCGAAGTCGACCAACTGCCAGACCAGCAGCCCGCAGGCGAGCAACCCGCAGTCCGCGACCCGCCCCCGCCGCCGCGCGGCGAGCAACCGCCGCACCGTCAGCACCAGCAGCGCGGCCCAGCCGCCGACCAGGGCGAGCAGCCCCAGCAACCCCTGTTCGCTGAGGACGAGCAGGTACATGTTGTGCGGGGACAGCAGCGGCTGACGCAGATACGCGGAGCCCGCGCCCGCCGTGTCGCTACCGGAGGACAGCGCGAGCGAGGCGTGGCTGTCGCGGTGCGCGGGGAAGTTCTTCAGCCCGACCCCGGTCACCGGCCGTTCGCGCCACATGCCGACCGCCGCCGCCCACATCGTGTACCGGTCGGTCACCGACTGGTCGGGGGCGTCCGCGACCCGGGTGATGCTGCCGACCCGCTCCTGGAGCATCGCGGTGCCGAGCCCCGCCCCGCCGACCAGCACGATCGCGGTCGCGGTCACCACGGCGAACACCGCCAGGGCCCGCCGCACCCCGGCGAACAGCAACTGCGCGGTGACCGCGGCCGCGGTGGCGATCCACGCGCCCCGGCTGAACGACAGCGCCAGCGGCACCAGCAGCAGCACCGCGCACAGCAGCGCGACCCCCCGCCGGGCCGCCGCGCCCCGCGGGTCCCGGCCCGCGTCGAGCGCCAGCCCCACCGCGCAGAGCACCCCGTAGGAGACCACGGTCGCCATGCCCATCACATCGGTCGGGCCGAAGGTGCCGACCGCCCGGACGTCCGCGCCCATGTACGAGGCGCCCGTCCCGGTGGCGTACTGGTGGACCCCGATCCCGCCCTGGAACAGCGCGAGCCCGATGAACGCCCAGGCGACCACCCGCAGGTCGGCCCGGTCCCGGACCAGCAGCAGCACCGCCAGCGGGACCAGGACGAACACCTGGAGGTAGCGCCCGAGTCCGGTGACGCCCGCCGTGACGTCGGCCGCCCCGGTCGCGGCGACCGCGATCGCGACGACCGGCAGCCCGAGGACGAGGGCGGCGGTCCGGGTCAGGGGGCGCCGGGCGCGTCGGACGGCGCCGAGGACGGCGATCAGCACCAGCACCCCGGACATCGCGTCGGCGGGGGTCCACCCGTCGCCGCCCCGCCCGGCGGTGGCGGTCCCCGCACCGGACACCGGCAGGGTGAGCAGCGCCATGAGGGCGAGCACCGGCAGCACGGGTGCGTACCGGCCGAGCAGGGCGAGGAACGCGGCGGCGGGGGAGGGCCCGGGCACGGCGGGGGCGGGGCCCCGGGCGGTGGCGAGGGCGGTGGTCTCGGTCACGGGTCAGCTCCCCGTCGGTCGGACGAGGACGGCCGCCGTGCGCAGCAGGATGCAGACGTCCTGCCAGAGCGACCAGGTGTCGATGTAGGCGTTGTCGAAGCGGGCCCGGTCCTCGATGGAGGTGTCCCCGCGCAACCCCTCCACCTGGGCGAGGCCGGTGATCCCGGACGGCATCCGGTGCCGTTCCGCGTACCCCTCGTACGTACGGGAGAACTGCCGTACGAAGTAGGGGCGTTCGGGGCGCGGGCCGACCAGGCTCATGTCCCCGCGGAACACGTTCCACAGTTGGGGGAGTTCGTCGAGCGAGGTGCGGCGCAGGAACCGGCAGAGGGCGCCCACCCGGCTGTCGTCCGCGACGCTCCACCGGGTCGCCGCCTCCCGGGCGTCGGCGGGGCGCAGGGTGCGGAACTTCAGCAGGGTGAAGGGTCGTCCGCCGCGGCCGATCCGCTCCTGTCGGAACAGCACGCCGGGGCCGTCGGTGATCCGGATGAGGGCCGCGCACACCGCCAGGACCGGTGAACCGGCCAGCAGCAGCGCACCGGACACCGTCATGTCGAGGGCGCGTTTGCGGACGGGGACGCGCCGGGCGCCGCCCGGCGGGAGCGGGGCGCAGACGAAGCCGGCGAGTCGGGGGCCGGTGCGCCCGGGGGCGTCCGCGTCGGGGGCGACGCACCAGAGCCGGTGGCCGAGTCCGGTGAGCGTCCGCAGCAGCGGGGCGTGGGTGCGGTGCGCCTCGGGCCCGGCGATCAGCACGTGGCGCACCCCGTTCTGGACGAGGGCCCGGCGCACCTCCTCGGTGGTGGTCAGGACCGGGGGCCCCGTCGCGGCCTCCGCCTCCGGCTCCTCCGACGCGGGTACGGGTCCGGCGGCGACGATCCCGACCGGGCGCACCCCGCAGCCCGGTTGCCGGAGCAGGGCCGAGGTCACCCGGCGCACGGTGTGACCGTCCCCGATGACGAGGGCGGCGTGCGGCTGGCGCACGAGCTGTGCGCGACGGCGCGCGTACACGACGGCACGCCCCGCGCAGGAGACCAGCGCCTGCCCGGTGCACCCGAGGGTGAGGGCGCCGAGCGTCAGTGCGTGTCCGGGGGAGAGCGCGGCCAGGAACGCCCCGAGGAGCGCCCAGCCGACGAGGGTCCGCCCGGCCAGCGCGGGTGCTTCCGCCAGGACGGCGGGTACGGTCACCGCGCGCCGGCGCAGTGCGGTGCGCGCGTGCCAGCCGCCGATCCCGAGGGCGAGCCCCGCCACCAGCAGGGGGTGGCGCTGCGGTGCGGTGAGCGCGAACGAGGCCAGTAGGCCCGCCGCCGCGTCGAGCGCGAGCAGGGGAACGTCCAGGCGGGGGCGTGCGCGGCGGGTTCCGGTACCCGTCTTGCTGCTGACCCCGCCGCCGCCGGGCTGCCGCGGGGCGAGCACCGAGACGGACGCCGTGGACCGGGCGGACGCCGTGGACCGGGTGGACGTGGTGGATCGGACGGACGTGGTGGATCGGGTGGTCGCCGTGGGGCGGGTGGGGGCCGTGGGCTGGGTCGGGGCCGTCGGTCGGAACGGGGTGGGCGGCGGTGGGGAGGTGACGCCGCGTCCCGCCCGTGGCTGTCCCACGGGCGGAGGAACGATGCTGTCCGCGGTCACGAGTTGATGGACTCCCTGCACTGGGTGCGCTCCACGCCGAGCAGTTCGCGGTACACGGCCGCGACGGCGTCGGCGGACTGCCGCACATCGTGGGTGGTGAGGACGTGCCGGCGACCCTCCTGGCCGAGCACCGTGCGCCGCGGCGCGTCGAGCAGCAGCCGGGCCGTCGCGCGCGCCAGCGCGCCGGGGTCCCCGGGAGGCACGAGACAGTACGGCGCGTGACCGGGCGGCAGGCTTTCGCGCGCGCCGTCCACATCGGTGAGGAGCACCGGGCGCCCGCAGGCCATCGCCTCCAGCGGGGCGAGGGCCATGCCCTCCCACCGGGAGGGGAGGACGACCAGGTCGGCGGCCCGGTACCAGGGGCGCGGGTCGTCGACGGCGCCCGCGAAGATCACCCCTTCGGGTGAGGAGGCGCGGAGCGCGGCACTGTCCGGGCCGTCCCCCACAAGAAGGAGTCGGGCCTCGGGGACGACCCGTGCCACCTCCCGCCACGCCCGGAGCAGGACGTCCTGCCCCTTCTGCCGGCACAGCCGCGCCACGCACACCACGAGGGGCGCGTCGGGAGCCGTGTCCGCCAGCGCGGGGAGCGCGCGACGCAGGTCGTGCGTGCCCCGGGGCGCGGGCAACACACCCGCTGACACCGTCGGCCCCGCTGCCGCGGACGGCTCCGCCGAAGGGGACGGCTCCGCCGAAGGGGGCGCGGGGTCGGCGGCCGGCCCGGGTCGGAAACGGCCGGTGTCCACCCCGTTGGGGACCACCGTCCACCGCCCCTGCACCCCGGCCGCCGCGCCGGTGACCCGCTCCGCCTCGCTGACGCACACGATCCGGTGGGCCCACCGGGCCCCGTACCGCTCCCAGCACCGGCCGAGCAGGGCCAGCGGGCCGCCGACCGCCTCGAAGGACCAGGCGTGCGGCTGGAACACGGTGGGCACCCGACCGCGCACCGCGAGCCGTGCGGCGAGTCCGGCCTTGGCGCTGTGCGCATGGACCAGGTCGGGTCGGACCGCGTCCAACAGCCGTGCCAGTGCGCGCACTTCGCCGATGAGTGCCGGACCCGGGGAGCGGGTCGCCGGCCAACTGAGCCAGCAGGCCCCGGCCCGGGTCACCGCTTCGGCCAGCGGACCGTCCGGCGGGCAGGCGACCACGACGCGGACGGCGTCCGGCCCGGCGCACTGGGCGCGCACCAGGTCGATCACCACCCGGGCCGCCCCGCCGTCGACCGGCTGGACCACGTGCAGCACGAGCGGCGGGCCCGTGGACCGCGACCCGGCCGGTGCGGGCGCCGCCGTTCCGGGCGTCACCGTCGCGGAGGTCAGCGCGGGGCCCGGTTCAGCGGGCATCGGCGTCGGTGTCGACCGCGGCGAACAGGACCCCGGCCCAGGCGACGTCCTTCTCGGCGGTCAGCCGGACGTCGAGGCGGCCACCGCCCGCGGCCACGGCGTCGCCGAGGTCGAAGACGTCGGAGTCGTACCCGAGGGTCCCGGCGTACGAGGGGTTCCGACTCCCCTGCGTACCGGACTCGTTGACGGTGGAGTTGAGGAGGTCGCCGGCCGGGTTGCGGGCGTCCTTGAGGGTGCTCCCCTCGCGCCGACCGACCGACACGGTCAGCGCGTCCCCCGTGGTCCCGGCGTCGCCGTTGTACGCGACGAACCCGGCGGTGCCCCCGCCGCCGGCCGGCACGGTCACCCCGTCCAGCCGCACCGCGGCCTCGTGGTGCCCTTCGCCGAGGTACGCGAAGCCGTCCCACAGGGCGAGTTGCCGCAGCGGTTCGCTCTGCTTCTCGTACGCGACGACCAGCGTCCAGCCGCCCCAGGCCCCGGCGCCGGAGGTCCCCATGGCCACGTTGACCTGGCCGACCGTCCACTGCCCCGAGCCGCCCGCGCGGACCTGCGCGGTCACGTCGGCGGACGCCTGGAAGGCGTCGGCGCCGCCCGCGGTCCGGTGCCCGACGACGCTGTCGGCGAGCACCTCCTTGTACTGGCCCTCCGGTTCGGCGACGAGCACCCGGTCGTTGTCGACGGCCGGCTTCTGCTCGCCCGCCCGCAGGTTGCCGCCCCAGTACAGCCGGGCGTACGAGACCTTGGAGCCGCTGGGGACGCGCAGTTCGGCGCGGCTGGAGTTGTAGGTGTTCGCGTCGGAGTCCACGTCCGTGTAGAACATGTCGAACTCGTCGTTGGTGGCGGCGGCCTTCCCGGCGCGGGCGTCCGCACAGGACACCGCCTCGCCGCCGTCGGCCGGGGTGCTCGTGGACTCGGCGCCCCGGCAGGTGATCGACACGTTGGCGGCGCGCACGATGCCGCCGTGCTGCACGGCGTGGAACCGCTGGGTGAACGGCACCTCCTCGGCCTCCTCCGCGTGCTCGCTCCGGGTGGGCGAGGCGGGCAGGGCGGTGGGTACGGAAGCGGGCAGCGCGGGCGTCTCGACCCCCGCGCCGTGGTCGGACGGCGGCGCGCCGTGCACGTGCGGGGCGGCGGCGATGCCCCCCGCCGCCGTCACGGCACAGAGGGAAAGGACGCACACCGACGTGCGGGGCGGTACGAGCCGCCGGAGAACGGAACCGAGGGAATTGCGCATGACCGGTATTGCCCTTTCGGGAGATAAGCCTACTGAACCCGTCGAAAGGCAGTATGACCATCGCACTTCGATACCGTGTGACGCTCGCGGGCGATTCGGCCGAGCTGGCGAGGAAGGCCACTCTAACCGCCGAGCTTATTTGCTGCTGATACCGCGGAAGTCAGTGTGTCGGACTAATGCGTATCCGTGATTCCGTTCGGCACTCCTCCGGGTGTTGCCGAGCCGACGCGGCGAGAGATCACCCTTTCGGGCGCGGAACCCGCGGCGTGGTCGGGCGTTGGTCCTTGGGCCGGGCATCCCCGCCCGGTGCGTCACCCAACGACCTAGGAAGTACTTCTCATGTCGCGTACCGCGAAGGCTCTTGTCCTGTCCACCGTTGCCGCCGCGGCCGTCGCCGGCACCTCGGGGATCGCCGCTGCCGACGCCGGTGCCCATGGTGCCGCCGTGGGGTCCCCCGGTGTGCTCTCGGGCAACGTCATCCAGGTCCCGGCCCACATCCCGGTGAACGTCTGCGGCAACACCATCGACGTGGTCGGCATCCTGAACCCGGCCTTCGGCAACACCTGCGTCAACGACTGACGTTCCACCGCCGCGCGAGCCGCCCTGCCCCGCCCGGGGTACGGGCGGCTCGTCCGTGGGGCGGGGCGGCCCGGTGCGGTGACCCGAACGGGCGCCGGTTCACCCGGACCGCGAACCGCCGCGCCCAACAGCGGGAACGCGTCGTGACCCGCCGCGGACCGGGTGCGCCGGTGCGCCGAGCGGTTGCGGCGGGGTGCGGGGGATTCGACGGTGGGGGAGTTCCATCCCCCACCGAAAGGGACATCCTCATGCGCGCTCTTCTGGCGCGACGCCTCGGGACCACCGCGCTGTGCGCCGCCCTCCTCGCCGGCGCCGCCGCTCCCGCGTTCGCCTCCGACGCCGCCCCGTCCGCCCCGGACCGGTCGGCCCGCGGGGCACCCGTACCCGACCACGACAAGGACGCCACGGATCCGGTCACGCCCGAGGCGGTCCAGAGCACCCTGGAGGCCCTGGTCGCGGCCGCCGTGGCCGGTGACGCGGACGCGTTCGCCGCGCAGACCTCCACCCTGGTGGAGCAGGCCACCGAGCACGCCGCCTCCCTCGGGCTCGACGGCGCCGCACAGCCGCCGGCCGCGCCCGACCCGGCGACCGAGCTGACGCCGCTCGCCTCCCTGGAGTCGCTGTTCCACCAGGGCGGGGCCCCCTCGACGCTGCCGTTCCCGCTGGCTCCGGCGCCACAGGGCTGACACGTCGACGAAGGCCCGTCGGGGCCGGCCCACCCGGGCCGGCCCCGACGGGCCTTTTCGGTCCCGGACGCGGGAATTCCCATCGAACGGAATGGGTGATCCCCAGACCGAGAATTATTCATACAAGATGATTGCCAAGGTTTTTCCGATCCTCCCGGAGAACGGTGCCGGAACTCCTTCGGGTGGGGGTTGTGTGGAATTCACGTACCGGGGGTTTCCGGTGCGGGCGGAGGTCGTTAGTCAACGCGGTAGTACGCCTTCCCACAGGCGGTCGCCGGAGGCCGCCGAAGAAAGGAACACGATGAAGCCCCTCAAGGCTGCCGCAGTCGTCGCCGGGTCCTTCGCCCTGGTCGGTGCCGCCGCACCGGCGTTCGCCACCACCCCGACGCCCACCAGCCTGAACGGCGCTCTGGAGACGCTCACCACCCAGTCCACGCTCGACGCGCAGCCCCTGCACAGCAATGCGCTCGACACGGAGAAGGAGGGCACCCTCCTGAACAGCGTGCAGACCACCGCCGACCAGATGAACGCCGGCGGGGCCAAGGCCGCCCCGCTGCTCGGCGGACTCCCGGTCGGCAAGTAGGCCGCCCGGCGGTCCGTGCGACGGTGCGTCCCGCCCACCGGCGCGCGGACCGGCCCCGCGCCCTCCCCGCGCCGCGTGCGCGGCCCCCATCGTGTGATCCGGGAGCACGGGTCGCCCGGACGAGTGACACGGGCATCCGGGTGCTCCCCGTAAGTCGCTACGGTGCCGGGGTGACCTCAACCCCCACCGACAAGCGTCCCTTCCACCCGGCCGAACTGGGCACCCTCGCCGTCATGGCCTGGAGCGGTGAACACCCCGACGAACGGGGCGACCTGGCCTTCCTGCTCGCCTACGCGCTCGGTGACGGGCCCGGCGGTGCCGAGGGCACGTCGGCCGCCGTGCGGACCCTGCTGGAGAACACCGGGCTGCCCGTCGGCGGACCCGTCGTCGACGCCACGACGCGCCCCAGCTTCCCCGTCTCGCTCCTCGTCGAAGCCGGGCAGGCCGTCGTCAACATGCCCCATCTGAACGCCCAGTGCCTCGTACCGCCGGAGTGGCTCGCCGCGGTCCGGGAGCGCGGTCACGCGTACTTCATCTTCGCCACCCGGCCCTGGCCCGAGGGTTCGCCCGGCGTGCAGATGACCCAGGCGACGCTGTCCGCGTTCGCCGGGGACGAGGAGATGCTGGCGGGGGCCGCGCACTGTCTGCTGCCCGCGCGCAGCCTGCGCACCTGAGGGTCCGTCGGGGACGGGACCCCCTCCACCGGTCCGACAACCCGCCGATTGCCCCCTGCGGGGGAACTCTGCGGCGGTCGTCCGGACTCCCTCGTTAACCGGATGTCCAGACCTGCCGACCCCGAAGGGGACCGTTGACATGAAGTCACCGACGCGTGGAAGCCTCGCCGCGCTCCTGGCCTGTGCGGCCGTCACCGCGGGAGCCGGGTCCGCCGTGGCGGGGGAGCGGGTGCCCGTCTCCGTGCCCATGGAGGGCGTGGAGCACGCGCTCGGGATCCCGGCGCCCAGGGTCGGGGCGCAGCTGCCGGTTCCGGTGCCCGGGGCGGTGGACGGGCCCCGGTACGTGGAGGGGCGGTTGCTGCCGGCCGGGCTGGTGCCGGTCGTGCCGTTCAGCGTGCCGTTGCCCGGGGTCGCGGCTCAGTCGCTGGTGCCCCATGTGGTGGGGGGCGGGGCCGAACGGGCCTCTGCGGTGGTCGGGGGGCCCGATGCGGTCGTCGGTACGCCCGGGGTGTCGTTCGACGCGCCGGTCAGTGGGCCCCGACCCGATTCGTTCGGGCTGCCGCGCGCCGCGCTGCCCGTTGCCGGGCTCCGTACGCCCCCCCTCCAAACCGCCCCCGCCGCCTGGCTCCACCTCACCTGACGGTACCTACACGTAGGTACGCTCCGCTGCCCGCCCACCGGTCCCGCGAGGTGCGTCCCGCTTTCGCGCAGTTCCCCGCGCCCCTGATCGGTGCGTCCACCTGCGGGTGCGCTGTCCTGCGGGGTGCGTCCCGGTGTTGCGCAGTTCCCCGCGCCCCTTAACAGGTGCGTTCTGCTGGGCCTGCGCTGTCCTGCGGGGTGCGTCCCAGCTTCGCGCAGTTCCCCGCGCCCCTATCGGGGCACTCGGATGTCGGTCCGCCCCAGCAGGACAACGCCCGTCCAGCCGGACGTACCTCAGGGGCGCGGGGAACTGCGCGAGCAACCGGAGCGCACCCGCACGGAACAGCGCACCCCGCAGCTGGACGCACCGATAGGGGCGCGGGGAACTGCGCAACCCCCGTGCGCACGGCACCAGCACAGCGCACCCGCAGGTGGACGTACCGATAGGGGCGCGGGGAACTGCGCGAGCAACCACGGCGCACCCGCACGGGACATCGCACCCCGAGGACAACCGGAACGCCCCCGCCAAAGGGATGCGTGCCCTCACGCACCCTCACGCGTTGGGCACGACGACGCGCAGACCGACCCGGGAGGCCACCGTTGCGAGCGACCCGCCGCGCCCTGCTGAGGGCCCTGTTCCTCACCGCCCTGGCGGGAGGAACAGCCGCCGCCCTCACCCCCGTCCTCACCGCGGACCGCAACGCCCGCCGCCCCCGAGCGCCCCGCGCCCCCGGCGCCCCCGGCGCCCTCCGCGGTGAGGTCCTGTTCGACGAGACCTACCGCGGACGGCACCTACGGGGCCGCCGCACCGGCTCCCCGGCCGGACACGGCACCGGCACCGGCACCGCACCGGACGCCCTGCGCGTCACCGTGGACGGACGCCCGCTGCACCTGATGCGCCGCGCGGACGGCGGCTACCTCACCGTGGTCGACCACTACGTCTCGTACCCGACACCGCTGGCCGCGGCCCGGGCCGCGGTGGACGAACTGGGCGCCGCCCACCTCTCCGCCTCCCCGACGCACCGCGCCTGAACGCACCGGCACCGGCCTCCGGAGAGGGAACGCACGTGGTGTACACCCGCAAGAACGTGACCGAGCTGAGCAGCGCGGAGCGCAAACGGTTCGTGAACGCGGTCCTCGCGCTCAAACGCCAGGGGCGCTACGACGAGTTCGTCCGCATCCACATCGACTACTACGTGGCCGACGGGGACACCAACCGTCGGGTCGCCCACATGGCGCCGTCCTTCCTGCCGTGGCACCGCAGGTTCCTGCTGGAGTTCGAACGCGCGCTCCAGCGGGAGGCCCCCGGGGTCACCGTCCCGTACTGGGACTGGACGGCGGCGCGTTCCCCGGTGGGGTCCCCCTGGACGGACGACCTCCTCGGCGGCACCGGTCGGGGCACCGAACGCCGAGTGGCGACCGGCCCGTTCGCCCGGGCCAACGGCTGGATCGTCCGCGAGAACATCACGGACGACGACTTCCTGGTCCGGGACCTGGGGCGCCCGTCCAACCCGTTCCCCCTGCCGTCGAAGGACGAACTCGCCCTGGCCATGCGGGAGTCGGTGTACGACGTGGAGCCCTGGAACTCCACCGTGTCGTCCGGTTTCCGCAACGGCCTGGAGGGCTGGACGGGCGCCCGGACGGGGGACGGCCGGTGGCGCAACCACAACCGGGTGCACCGCTGGGTCGGCGGGACCATGCTCGGTGGTGCGTCGGTCAACGATCCGGTGTTCTGGCTGCACCACTCGTTCGTCGACCTGCTGTGGTCGCGGTGGCGCAAGGCGCATCCGGACGGTGCGTACGAACCGGCCGAGCCGCCCGGGTTCGGTTCGCTGGAGCGCGGTCGGATCGTCGCCCGCAACGAGCGGATGCCGCCGTGGGACGTCACCCCGGCCTCGTTGGAGCAGCACGGCGGGATCTACCGCTACGCGTGACCGGGTCGTGGCCACGGCGGAGCCCCCGTCGGCCGGTCTGCTGACGGGGGCGGGTGCGTGACGGGGACGGAGGTCTCCGTACGCGGTGCTCAGTATCCGTAGCCGGCGGGGCCGCTGCCGTTGACACAGGTGTTGCCGAACGCCGGGTTCAGGATGCCGATCACGTCGATGGTGTTGCCGCAGACGTTCACGGGGACGTGCACGGGGATCTGCACGATGTTGCCGGACAGGACGCCCGGCGAACCGATGGCCTCGGCGGCGGCACCCGCGTCGGCGGTGGCCATGCCCGCGCCACCGAGCATCACGGCGCCCGAGCTGACGGCCAGGACGGCCGCCTTCGCGATGCGAGACATCACGTACTCCTTCAGTTGGGTTGTGCGGTGGTCCGTGCGGGGTGTCGGGGGGAATGACGTCCGCACGCCCCCTTCAACGTCAGGAGGCGGCCGGGGTCACGGTTTGTCATCCCTCGCCCCGGGGAAAGGCGCCGTGCCCCGCCGGTCGGGTGCCTCAGCGGGCGACGAGGGTGATCTCGGTGGCCTTGACGCTGGTGAAGACGGCGCTGCCGTCGTGCAGCCCGAGGTCGGCGGCGGCGCCCGGGGTGACCTCCGCGACCAGGTCGGGGGCCTCCTGCGAGGTGACCAGGACCTGGAGCCGGCTGCCGACGGCGGTCAGTTCCCGTACGGTGCCCGGCCAGACGTTGCGGGGGCTGCCCGAGGGGCGTTCGCGGTGCAGGGCCACGGCCTCGGGGGCGAAGACGGCGAGTGCGTCCGTGGCGGGGACGAGGGGTTCGGCGGCGACCACCCGGGTGCCCGCGGCGGTGACGAGTCCGTCGGCGGTGGCGGTGCCCGGCCAGGCGTTGGCGCCGAGCATCCGGGCCACCCAGGCGGAGCGGGGGTGGCGGGCCACCTCGGCGGGCGGGGCGTCCTGCACGGTGCGGCCGTCCTCCAGGACGAGCACCCGATCGGCGAGGGACACCGCCTCCACCGGGTCGTGGGTGACGATCAGACAGACCCCGTCGAACGCGTCCAGATGGCGGCGCAGGGTGTGGCGGACCCGGCCGCGGGTGGTCTGGTCGAGGGCGGCCAGCGGCTCGTCCAGGAGGAGGAGCCGGGGGCGCGAGGCGAGGGCGCGGGCCAGGGCGACCCGGCCGGCCTGGCCGCCGGAGAGTTCGCCGGGCCTGCGGTGGGCGAGGTGGCCGACCTCCAGCCGGTCGAGCCACTCCCGCGCGGTGCGCAGCGCTTCGGCGCGCGGCACCCCGTGGGCGCGGGGGCCGTAGGCGGTGTTGGCGAGGGCGGTGAGGTGGGGGAACAGGGCCGGGTCCTGCGGCACCCAGGCGGTGTCGCGGCGGTGCGGGGGCGCGGCGGAGAGGTCGGTGCCGCCGAGGGCGAGCCGGGCGGCGGACTGGGTGGGCAGGCCGAGCAGGGCGCGCAGCAGGGTGGTCTTGCCGGCGCCGTTGGGGCCCACCACGGCGAGGGTGGTGCCGCCGGGGGCGGTGAGCGCGAGGTCGGTGTAGCCGGTGAGGCGGGCGTCGAGGCGGGCGGCCGAGGGGTCGCGGCGCGGCGGGTCGTCCGCCGTCGGGCGGGGAGCGGGGGGCTGCGGGGCGGGTGCCTCGGCGGGGGGCGTCTCGGCCGGTGCGGTCTTGGCGGGGGCGGTGGTCCAGCGTCCGCGCAGGGCGATCAGGACGGCCATGGCGACGGCGAGCAGCAGCAGGGACACCGAGGTCGCCGCCTCGGGGTCGTCCTGGAGCAGCAGGTACACCTGGAGCGGGAGGGTCTGGGTGGTGCCCGGGAGGTTGCCCGCGAAGGTGATCGTGGCGCCGAACTCGCCCAGTGCCCGGGCCCAGGTGAGCGCCGCCCCGGCGGCCAGGCCGGGGGCGACCATCGGCAGGGTGACCGTGCGGAACACCCGCAGCGGGCTCGCGCCGAGCGAGGCGGCGGTCTCCTCGTAGCGGGTGTGGAGCGCGGCGAGGGTGCCCTCCAGGCTGATGACCAGGAACGGCATCGAGACGAACGTCGCGGCGACCACCGCGCCCGCGGTGTGGAAGGGCAGGGTGACGCCGAACCAGTCCTCCAGCCAGGGCCCGAGCAGTCCGCGCCGGCCGAAGCCGAGCAGCAGGGCGACCCCGCCGACGGTGGGCGGCAGCACCATCGGCAGCAGCACCAGCGAGCGGACGAGCGCCTTGCCGCGGAACGGGACCCGGGCGAGCAGCCAGGCGAGCGGCACGCCGAGCACCAGTGAGACGCCGAGCGCGCTCAGCGACACGACGAGGGACAGCTTGAGCGCGGTGACAGACTCCGGTGCGCTCAGGTGGGTGCCCAGGTCGTCCCACGGGGTGCGCACCAGCACGCCCAGCAGGGGGACGAGCAGGAACGCGACCGCGAGCAGGGCGAGGAGGGCCAGGGCCAATGGCGGACGGGCGGGCCGGGTGGCGGCCCGGGTCACGGCTTCTGGAAGCCGGCGTCCCGCAGGATCTTCTGCGCGGGCGGCGAGGACAGCCACTCCACGAACGCCTGCGCGGAGGGGCTGTCGCCGGACTCCTTGAGGACGGCGGCCGGGTACTGGGCGACGGCGTTCTGCGCGTCGGGGATGGCGATCGCGTCGACCTTGTCGGGCTTGGTGTCGGCGTCGGTCTTGTAGACGATGCCCGCGTCGGCCTCGCCGAGTTCGACCTTGCTGAGCACGGCCCGGACGTTCGGCTCCTCGGAGACCGGCTTGACGTCGACCTGCTGTGCGTCGAGGACCTGGCGGCTGTAGCGGCCGACGGGGACCTCTTCGGCGGCGAGGACGACCTTCAGCTTCGGGTCGGCGAGGTCCTTGAGGGTCTTGACGTCGTCGGGGTTGCCCTCGCGGGTGGCGATGACCAGCCGGTTCTTCGCGATGACGGAGGGGGTGCCGGTTTCGGCGCGCAGTCCGTCCATGGTCTTGGTGTCGGCGGTGACGATCGCGTCGGCGGGGGCGCCCTGTCGCACCTGTGCGGCGAGTTCCTGGGAGCCCGCGAAGGAGAAGGTGAGCTCGACCCCGGGGTGGGCGTCCTCGTACGCGGTCTTCACCGTCTTGAACACGTCGGTGAGGGAGGCGGCGGCGAGGACGGTCAGCTTGCCGGAGGAGGCCGGGCCCGCGCTTTCGCCGCCCTGTCCGCCCTTCCGGTCGCCGTCGCTCTCGTCGTCGCTTCCGCAGGCCGCGAGGAGCGGGACGAGCAGGGCGGCGGTCGCGGTGAGTCCGGCGATCCGGGCGCGGGTGCGCAGCGGCCGGGGGTGCGGGGCGCGGGCGGCGCGGGCGGCGCGGGGCATGGGGCTCCTTGGGCGAGGGCGGGGTGCGGTGGGTGAGGGACGGCGCAGGGGCGTCAGGCGCGGTCGATGTGGACGTTGGTGGACTTGACCCGGGCGGTGGCCTGCGCGCCGACCTCCAGGGCCAGTTCCTCGACGGCTTCGCGGGTGAGGAGGGAGACCAGCCGGTGCGGTCCCGCCTGGATCTCCACCTGTGCGGCGACGTCTCCGAGCTTCACGGCCGTGACGATCCCGGGGAACGCGTTGCGCACGGAGGTGTACGGGACCTCCTCGTCGGTGCCGGTGCCCTGGGCCAGCTCGACGGAGAAGGCGGCCAGGTCCACGCCGTCGACGAGTCGGCGCCCGCTCTCGTCGCGGTGGGTGGCGACGCGCCCGGCGTCGGCCCAGCGGCGGGCGGTGTCGGGGCTGACGCCCAGGAGACGGGCGGCCTGCCCGATGGTGTACGACGGCATGTGCGCCACGTTAGGGAGAATCACGCCGCAGATGCAACCCTGATGGGTGATTGTTCCTGGTGGTTGCGGAGACGTACCTCACGGTGGACCGGGGCTTGACCTCAACCAAACTTGAGGGGGCAGGCTGACGCCCATGACTACGGAAACCGAAGACATCAAGGCCATCGAGCAGGTCGTCGCCACCGTCGAGCGCACCCAGCGCGCCCGGGACGTCGAGGGCTTCCTCGCACTCTTCCACCCCGACGCCCTGTGGACCACCGGACACGGCAAGGTCCTGATCGGGTTCGACGCGATCGCCGAGTTCACCCGTTCCGTACTGCCCGACGCGCCCCAGGACGGCGAGGTCACCTACGAGGTGGTGCACCTCCAGTTCCTGCGGCCCGACGTGGCGGCCGTCAAGGTCAAGCAGGTCTACCACCACGCGGAGGGCCCGCAGGAGGGCAGCCCGCTCTACGTGATGACCAAGCAGGAGGACGGGAGGTGGTTGCTGACGGCCAATCAGAACACCACGGTGTACGCGGAGTAGGGCGTGGCAGCGGGGAGCGGGAGTGGGGCGCGGCGTGCCGTACCTGGGTGGCCGGGCTCCACCGCGCCGGGGGCTTTCCCGTCGCACGCTCCGCCGTACGGGTGAACGCGGAGCGCTGCGCGGGGTTCCGCCTGATGGGATCGGAGCTCCGGTGCCCGGTGCCCGGGGCCGGTGCCCCCCTCAGGAAGGTCGTAGATGTCCCAGGGTCAGCCCGAGCACCTCCGCATCATCTGTCCGCCGGCCGCCGCGACCCTCGGCACCGACGACCACCGTTCCGGCAGCGAGTGGCTGTCCTCGCGCCGGCCGGGGCAGGTGTTCATGATGGGGGACAACCCCGCCCTCCCCGTCATGCCCGAACGGCCCACGCTCGCCGACTTCTTCCGGCTGCGGTTCGCGTTCGACCCGTTCGCCGTGCGGCACATGCTGCACAGTGCGCGCCGCGCCCGGGAGCAGGGCATGGGCGACAAGGTGGTGCTGGCCTGCCTCCTGCACGACGTCGCGCTCGCCGGTCTGCTGCGCAGCCAGCACGGTCACTGGGGGGCCCAACTGGTGGAGCCGTACGTCGACGAGGAAGTGGCCTGGGCCATCCGTCAGCACGAGGTCCTGCGCTACTTCCCCGACGAGAGCGTGGGGTACGGCTACCCGGAGGCGTACCGGGACTTCTTCGGGGCCGAGTACCAGCCGCCGGCCCACACCCGGGCCGCCTACGCGAAGGCCCGCCGCCACCGCTGGTACATGTCGGCCCGCATGGTCACCGTCAACGACGTGTACACCTTCGATTCCGAGGTCGACATCGAGTTCGCGGAGTTCGAGGACGTGGTGGGCCGCCACTTCGCCCAGCCCGCGCAGGGGCTGGGCTTCGACGACTCCCCGGTGGCCCACATGTGGCGCACCATGATCTGGCCGAACAACTTCATCTGAGCGGGCCGTCGGTCTCGTGGGTGACCGCCCGGGCGACCGTCGGGACCCCGTTCACCTCGCCGGGCTTCCCCTTCCTCGGCCCCGTGGGTGGTGAACGCGCGGGTGCGGACGGTGCCCCCGTCGTTCTCCCCCGCACCGTCGGAGGTGGGAACGCTTCCAGGGCGGTCGAGCGCGTGGGGGCGGTCGCTGACCTGGGCGGATCAGGCTAACGGGCGTCGAAGTCGACCTGTGCGGCGGGCAGTACGCGGCTGCGGCGGCCCGGGTAGCGGAGGTTCCGGAAGATCTCGTTGTGGTGCGCGATCGACGGGTCCGGCGCGGCGTAGGGGCCGGTGTCCGGTCGGACGGAGGTGGTGTGCCCGTCCTCGACCAACAACAGGTCGTAGCCGAGGCCGAGGGCCGAGCGGGCGGTCGTGTCCACGCAGATCTCGGTGGCGAAGCCGGTGACGACGACCTCGGTGACGTCCAGCCGCCGCAGCGTCCGGTCGAGGTCCGTGCCCACGAAACTGTCCGGCGTGGACTTGGGGACGACCACCTCGTCGTCCCCGGGCGTCAGCTCCGGTGCGATCCGCCAGCCGTCCGTGCCCGGCGCGATCTCGCCGTCCTGGTGCTGCACGGTCACGATCGGCACGCCCGCCGCCCTGGCCCGCGCACGGAGCCCGGCGATGGCGGTCACCGTCTCCACGGGGCGGTGCGCGATGCCCACCATGGTGTTCTGCATGTCGATGACGAGCAGCGCGGGGCGTGCGGGCGGGCGGGATGCGGGAGTCATGCGGGGCACGGTAGCGGGAGGTGCGGTGCGCGGTCGCCCCGTTTGTTCGTCGTCGGGGGCGGGGCGGTTGACCCTCACGTGACGTCATGCCGCACCGTCGGTGCCATGCGACAGCGAGGGCACCTGACCGTGGGACGCGTGGCCGAACTGGCCGGGGTGAGCGTCCGCACGCTGCACCACTACGACCAGATCGGCCTCGTACGGCCGTCCGCGCGGACCGCGTCCGGGTACCGGGCCTACGCGGCGGGCGACGTGGAGCGGCTGCGGGAGGTGCTCGCGTACCGGCGGCTGGGCTTCGGCCTGCGCGAGATCGCGGACCTGGTGGACGACCCGACCACCGACGCGGTCGCCCATCTGCACCGGCTCCGCGGCCTGCTGCTGGACCAGCGCGACCGGGCCGCCGCCATGGTGACCGCTCTGGACCGGGAACTGGAGGCACGTGCCATGGGGATCGACACCGCACCGGAGGACCAACTGAAGATGTTCGGCGCGCAGTTGTACGAAGCCATCGGGTCCGACTACCCGGCGACGCGGCGCACCGAGCCGCGGATCGCCGCGCAGGTCTGGGCGGCGCTCGGGGACGCCCGGACGGTGCTGAACGTCGGCGCCGGCACCGGTTCCTACGAGCCCGCCGACCGGGAGGTGACGGCGGTGGAACCGTCGGCGGTGATGCGGGCGCAACGCCCCGCGGACGCGGCGCCGTGCGTGGCCGCGCGGGCGGAGCGGCTTCCGTTCGCCGACCGGAGCTTCGACGCCGCGATGGCCTTCAGCACCGTCCACCACTGGCAGGACCCGATCGCCGGGCTGCGCGAGATGCGACGGGTGGCCCGCCGGGTGGTGGTGTTCACGCACGACGCGAGTGACACCGGATGGCGTCACCGGTTCTGGCTCACCCGCGACTACCTGCCCGAGATCGCGGGCCTGGTCGCCGGCCGGCCCCCGGTGGACGAGTTGGCCGCCGCGATCGGGGCCCGCCTGGAGCCGGTGCTCGTCCCGTGGGACTGTTCCGACGGCTTCCTGGAGGCCCACTGGCGCCGACCCGAGGCGTATCTGGAGGAACGCGTGCGCCGTGCGGTGTCGGCGTGGACCAGGGTCGGGCCGGAGGCCGAGCACCGCGCGGTGGGCCGGCTCCGCGACGACCTCGCCTCGGGCCGGTGGGCGGAACGCAACCGTGAGCTGGTCGGCCTCGACGCGGCGGAGCTGGGCCTGCGGCTCCTCGTGGCCTGACCGGGCGCCGCGGGGGGCGCTCCGGCGCGTGCGGGGGCGCCCCCGCACGCGCTTTCGCGTTTACTTGCCCAACCAGGTATCTTGCATCGCATGGAACCAGGTGAGTCGACCAAGCAGGCCCGGGCAGCCGCCCAGCTGCGCAAGGGAGTCCTGGAGTACTGCGTACTCGCCCTGATGCGGGACCGTCCCCGCTACGGCGTGGAACTCCTCCAGGCGCTGGAGGAGTCCGGCGCCCTCGCCACCAGTCAGGGCACGGTCTACCCGCTGCTCTCCCGGCTGCGCCGCGACGACCTGGTCACCACCACCTGGCAGGAGTCCCTTTCCGGTCCGCCCCGTCGCTACTACGCGCTCACGGACAGCGGTCGGGCCGCACTCGACGAGTTCACCCGCGTCTGGCCCGGCTTCCGCAACGCCGTCGACGCCTTCCTGACCGCCCCGGCCTCCCCGGCCACCCCGCACCCCGCCACCGGAGACCCCGCATGAAGACCACCGCCGACCCCGTCCGTGACTACCTGTCCGTCGTCGAGCGCGAGGCTTCCGCCCTCTCCGTCGAACGCCGTCAGGAACTCCTCGCCGACCTCGTCGAACACGTGGAGGTGACGCTCGCCGAGCGCCCCGACGCCTCGATCAGCGAGATCCTGACGGACCTGGGGGACCCCCGCACGATCGCCGCGACGGCACTGGCGGAGGCGGGGCACGGGTCCGCCGGGGCCCCGGGCGCGCCGGGCGCCGGCGATGCACCCGCCCGGCGCGGCAAGGTGCACCCCCTGGTCCCGCTGCTGATGCTCACCCTGTCGCTGCCCTTCATCCTGGTCTTCCCCGACCAGCCCGGGCCGGTGTTCGGCGTCCTGTTCCGCATCACCGGCGCGGTGCTGCTCTGCACCTCGGTGCACTGGACCGCCGTCCAGAAGACCTCCGGCGTGCTGCTCGTCGCCGTGCTGCCGAGCGTGGTCTTCGGCGTCGCGAACCTGTCCGGCGGCGGTCCGGAGGTCGGCACCCCGGCGCTCCTCGCCAACCTGGGGGTGTTCGTCCTGATGGCCGGCGCGGCAACCTGGCTCTGGCGGACCCGCCGCGCCTGAACGGCTCCGCCGCGGTACGGCGCCCGCCGGTCAATCGAGTGGGGCGAGCGCCGACCTGATGAGCGCTTCCGCCGCAGCACCGCGCACTGCGGAGAGGGACAGCGCGGCGAAGGCCCGCAGGTACGCCCCGACCTCTGCCGCGTCGGTCACGTTGATCTCGGCCGTCAACGTCTCGACGTCCACCCGTTCGTCGTCGAAGGCGTAGAACGCCTCCAGGGGCCACACCGTTCGCGGGGCGCGCCGGGGAATGACTCCGAGCGCCACGTTCTGCCGCTCCACGAAGGTCAGCAGGTGTTCCAACTGCTCACGCAGGTCAGTGTCGTCGCAGACCGGGTACGACAGGACGGCCTCCTCGATGAGGAACGAGAAGTGCCGGTGCTCGTCGTGGACGACCCGGGATCGGGCGAGCCGAGCTGCGGCTGCCTCCGCCACGTCGTCCGGGGTGCCCTGGAACTTGGTGATGGACCTGAGTAGTCCGGTGGCGTATCCGGCGGTCTGGAGCATCCCCGGGATCACGTTGGACGCGTAGACACGGAACGATTCCGTCCGCTGGTAGAGCGGCACGGTCTGCTCCTGGATCGGCCGCAGGCCGTCCTTGTGGAGTTCCGTCCACGTGACGTACCCGGGGTCGGGGAGGGCTGGGGGAGTGGCCATGCCGAAGTTTTCCCGTGACGTTTCCCCCTATGCCCGCTCGCCGTCCCGATTGGCTACGTGCCGTGACGGCTGACATCGTGAGGAGCCGAAGGACGGCGAAGTACGCTCCTGGGCATGGACGTGTTCTTACCGACTCGGGCCTTCACCGGGGTCCTCACGGGTCCCGGGTTCCTTCAGGGGGCTGGCGCCAGGTGTTCGTCGCAGGGGCTTCGCACACGGGGCCGTGCGCAGCTGAGGCGCGGGCGCTGACGTGGGTACGGTGTGGGTGGTCGCGGGAGTGGTCGTCGGGCTGTGCCTCGCCGGGTTCCTGGCGGACCGGGTGCTGCTGGCGATGGAGGCCCGCGGCTGGATCTACTGGCGCAGGACCAAGGGGCTGTCGTCCATCGGCGTGGACCTCGTCCAGGAGGGCGACCCCGGGGCGCAGGCCGTCAAGCGGGCCATGGACCAGGAACGCGTGCGCAAGAACGTCAGGCCGGCGCAGGACCCGCCCTTCCGGGTGGACTTGGACGCCGGCACCGTGCACGTCCGCCGCACGGGTCACGAGCGGCAGGAGCCCCCTCCCGCCTAGTCGGCGGCGCCTCCCGTGCGCATGCGCCCCCGCGCACGGGAGGCACCGCCGACTAGGCTGATCGCATGATCGACGTCGACGGGTACGTGGCCGTGCTGGGGGTGGAGCGACCGGCGGCCCCGACCGCCGATGCGTTGTGGGCGCTGCACCGGGCGCAGGTGGAGCGGGTCGCCTACGAGACGCTCGACAACCAGCTGGGACGGCCGTCGGGCATCGGCGCCGCCGAATCCGTGGCCCGGGTCCTGCGCGGGCGCGGCGGCTACTGCTTCCACCTCAACGGAGCCTTCGCCGCGCTGCTCACGGCCCTCGGTTACGACGTGACCCTGCACCGGGCCGGGGTGCAGGACGAGGTCGAGGACCCCGAGGGCCCGGGCGGCGACCACCTCGCACTCACCGTGGGGCTCGACGGCGAGCGGTGGCTCGTCGACACCGGGCTCGCCGGCGCCATGTACGAGCCCCTGCCGCTGCGCGAAGGCACCTACACCCAGGGGCCGTTCACCTACGCGATGGCGCCGTCGACGGTGGTGCCCGGCGGCTGGCGGTTCACCCATGACCCCCGCGGCGCGTTCACGGCGATGGTCTTCGCGCCGGAGCCCGTGGAACTGTCCTCCTTCGCCGCGGAGCACGAGCGGCTGTCCACCTCCCCCGAGTCCGGGTTCGTCCGGGTCCTCCAGGCCCAGCTCCGCGATGCCGAGGGCGTGGACGTGCTGCGCGGCTGCTTGCTGCGCCGGATCGACGCCGCAGGCACGTACGAGAGGACCGTCGACTCGGCCGACGACTGGTACGGCGTCCTGGCCGACGTGTTCCATCTGAACCTGAACGACGTCACCGCCCCCGAGCGGGCGGATCTGTGGCACCGGGTCCGCGCCGCGCACGAGGAGTGGGAGACCACGGGGCAGCGGGCGACGACGCCCTGACCGTGCGGTCGGTTCGCCGGTACCCGCCCGCGGGGTGCGTGTTCAGTGGGTGTGGTGGGTCGTCGTCCACCTGAGGAGGTGGGTCCAGGCTTCGGGGGACGTGACGATGACCGCTCCGTCCTCCTGCACCCGCTTGCTGTCCCGTACGGCTACTTTGCCGGGGGCCCGGGCGGGCGACGGCGACCACTCCAGGCAGTTGGCTTCTTGGAATTCGCTGTAGCTGCTCTTGATCCAGGTGGTCGGGGTCGGGTCGTGTTCGTCCATGGTCGTCGTTCCCTTCCGTTGCTCAGCCGATCGGTGTGGCGGCATCCGGGTCGTGCCGGGTTTCTACCCCGCGTGGAGCAGGGAGCCGATGTGACAGTGTGCGGCTGGAACATCGGGCGGAGCGGGGGCAGTTGCTCGGGAATCGGTCGTGTCGCCGAAGGGTTCGGTGGTCGGTCGTTGCAGCTCGGGGAGGGTGTGGGACGGTCGCGGAGCCCGGTCGGGGAGGGCGTTGCGCCCGGTTCGCGGGGGTGCGGTGCCGTCTTCTTCCGGGTGGGCCCGGCTGCCACGCTGGGGGCCCGCGATGACGTGACGGAGGTGTGAGATGCCCTCTTCCCACCTGGTTCCCTGGGGCCTGACCCGGATGAGGCCCTACCCGGACGTGGTGTCCGTTCCGCCGGGCCGGGCGGTGGTCGATCCGGAGACCCAGACCGGCGTGTGGCTGGACCCGGACGGTCCGACAGTGCCGTCCGGCCGCCACCGGCGCTCGCGCACCTGGGCGGAGACCAAGCCCAAGACGAGCCTCGACGGCACTCAGGACGAGGGTCATGACCAGGACGGAGACGCGGATTGACCGGCGCCCCTCCGGTACTCGTGGTCACCCAGCCCGATGACGTGACGGCGGACGTGGTGATCGGCGAGCTGAACCGGCGAGACGTTCCGGTCGTACGAGTCGACCCGGGCGGGTTTCCGTCCTCGGTGGTCCTGTCTGCTCGCTTCGGACCCGACGGGCTCAGCGGTACGGTGCGGAGCGACAGCCGCACCCTCCCGTTGAACCGGGTGGGATCCGTCTACTGGCGCCGCCCGAGTCCCTACGCGACCACGGACCCCTTCCTGCCCCCGCAGGACGTCGCGTGGTGCATGGAGGAGGCCCGGTACGGCCTCGGAGGTGTGTTGGCCGCCCTGCCCGGCGCGGCCTACGTCAACCACCCGTTCCGCAACCGGGCAGCCGAGTACAAGCCCGCGCAGTTGGCAACGGCGGCACGGTGCGGGCTGCCGGTTCCGCCCACCCTGCTCACCAACGACCCTGCTCAAGCAAGGGAGTTCGCCCGAGCCCAGGGGCGAGTGGTCTACAAGCCGCTACGCGCTACCGAGTACGCCGATGCCAACGGAACGGCCCTGACGGTATGGGTGGACGAGGTCGAACCCGACGGGATCGGTGACGGGGTCGCCCTCACGGCGCACCTGTTCCAGCGCCGGGTGCCCGCCGTGGCGGACTTGCGCCTCACGGCGGTGGGCGACGAACTGTTCACGGTGCGGATCACCGGGTCCCCGGGGTTGGACTGGCGCCGGCACTACGAAGACCTCTCGTACGAGCTGGTCGAGACGCCCCGGGAACTGGTCCGGGGCGTACGGGAGTATCTGAGGGCGTTCGGGTTGGTCTTCGGCGCCTTCGACTTCGGTGTGGACGGCGACGGCCGGCCCTGGATGTACGAGTGCAATCCCAACGGTCAGTGGGCCTGGTTCCCCGAGCCGATCACCGGTCGGATCGCCGCAGCCCTGGCCGACCGACTCCAGCGCCCCGGAGCGTATGCATGACCCGTGAACACGCAGACGCCGTCAGCCCCCCTCGGTCGCTCGTCGAGGTGGTCGGCGAACGACTCGCGGGCGTGGGGGAGGACTGGTTGCCCGCCGTCGACGCCGTGCCCCGGGAACTGTTCCTCGGGGACGCCGTCTTCCGGCGGGACGGAACCGGGTGGGCGCCGGTCCGACGCGCTGACGTGGGGGAGGACGCCTGGCTGCGCATGGCCCGTGCGGACACGACCTGGGTCACGCAGGTCGACGGGATCGGTGCCGAGGCGGCCCAGGGGCCGGTCTCCGGGGCGCCGACCTCCTCGTCCACGTTGCCGTCGGTCGTCGTGCGCACGCTCGCCGCGGCCGGACTGCGCGGACGGGAACGGGTCCTCGAAGTCGGCACGGGCACGGGGTACTCGACGGCCGTCCTGTGCCACCGGCTCGGCGACGAGCGGGTGACCAGCATCGAGTACGACCCGCGGGTGGCCGCGTCCGCCGCCCGCCACCTCGCCGCGGCGGGTGCCGGCCCCACCCTGGTCGTCGGGGACGGGCTCGACGGGTACGAGGACGGTGCGGGGGCCGACGGTTACGACGCGGTCGTCGCCACCTGCGCGGTGCGGTCCGTGCCGCCCGCGTGGCTGTGGCAGCTCGCGGACGGCGGCAGCCTCACGTTCACGCTCAGCGGGTGGATGTTCGGCGCCGGGCTGATCCGGCTCGCCCTGGACGAGGACGGCACCGCGCACGGTCGTTTCACCGGCGACGAGATCACCTACATGCTCGCCCGCCCCCATGACCGTCCGCCCCGGCCGTCCCTGCACCGGCACGAAGGCGAGGTGCGCCCCACCCGCATCGACCCGGCGCTGCTGGACGACTGGACGGCCCTGTTCGTCGCCCAACTCGCCGCACCTTCCGCCGAACTGCTGCACCTCGGGGCGGAACCGGTCCTGGTGGACGTGGCGACGGGCTCCCAGGCGTGGACCGAACTCCGCGACGGCGTCCGCGTCGTCCACCAGGACGGCCCGCTGCGGCTGTGGGACCAGGTCGAGCACGGCATCGCCGCGTGGATCGACGCGGGCTCGCCCGGGCAACGCGACTTCGGCATGACCGTCACCGACTCCGTCCAGACCGTGTGGCTCGGCGCTCCGGACGGACCGTCCTGGCGGCTACCCGCGTGACCCCCTCCAGGCACCCGTACGGGGCCGTGACCTGGTGGGTCGCGGCCCCGCGGGGTGCGTGTTCAGTTGCTGTGCTGTGTCGTCGTCCACCTGAGGAGGTGCGTCCAGGCTTCGGGGGACGTGACGATGACCGTCCCGTCGTCCCCCGCCCGCTTGCTGTCCCGTACGGCTACTTTGCCGGGGGCCTGAGCGGGCGACGGCGACCACTCGACGCAGTCGCCGCCGTTGTCCCCGCTGTACGAGGAACGGTGCCAGGTCGTTGCCGTTGGTTCAGGCGGGGAAGTTGCCATCCTTGACTCCCGTGACGAACGTTGCCCAGGCCGTGCGGCTCGCGAACAGTGCCGGTGCGTGCGGGGTCTTGGTGTCACCTACGGGGACGCGGTCGGGGAATCCGGGGGCGATTTCGATGCAATTGCCGCCGTCGTCCCCGCTGTAGCTGCTTTTGATCCAGCTGGTCGAGGACAGACCGTGCTTGTCCATGGTCGCCATACCCTTCCAATGCCTCGCCGATCACAGCGGCGGACTCTGATGCCGACAGGGTGTTTGCCCTGAGCGCATCATAGACGCGGCTCCGAGCGGCCAGAACGGCTGGATCATTGTTGAAGTAGCCACGCTCCAATGACTCCGAGTAGAGCCAACGTTCTCCGCCGGGAAGGACGATCAAGGACAACGGCGTCTTCGGGCGGATGAGGGTGGGGTCGCCGGACGGGACGATCTGGAGATGGATGTTGGGTAGCTGGCTGACGGCGAGGAGGTGCGCGCACTGCTCGCGCATGACTGAGAAGTCGCCCACGGCTGTGCGCAGGCAACTTTCATCGAGTAGGGCGACGTAGCTCGGCCCGTAAGGAGCAAGGAAGCGTTGCTGGCAGCTCATTCGTGCTCGAACTCGTTCGTCCACGGGAACGCTTGAGGCCACCCGCGAGAACAGCGCACGGGCATATTCCTCGGTCTGCAGCAATCCAGGGATGCCCTGCGTCTGGTACTCGTACAACGCCACGGCCACCGCGTCCATCTCGGCGCGCCGCTTGAACCAGTCCGGATGTTCGACTGCTGGGTACCAGTTGACCTTGCCCCACAGCTTTATGAGGACGCCCCCGGTGTTGAGCAACTCATCGCAGCGACGTGCGAAGTTGTCCTGGGGGACCCTCGTCGCCGACTCGACCCGCGTGACGAGCGAGCGATCGCACGGGATGTCCGCCGCCAAGCCCTCCTGGGTGTAGTCCGCGGCCTTGCGGAAATGTCGTAGGACCTCTCCGAACATGCCGGCCGACGTGATGGTTCCCGTTTCCCCCGTGGCGTTGCGTTGGCTCACAGGGCGCCCCTTCCGTGACATGGACCAGTTGGAACACGCGCAGCATTGAGCGACACGCTTCCGTTGCGCAACGCTGCACGTACGAACAGTAATTGAGCATCCGTCGTGTCAGGACGGGTTTCGCTTACGGAGTGGGCATGGTTAAGCAAGTGGAAGCCGACGGCCAGGAATTGATTAGCGGTGCTGTTGTGTTCGATCCCGTTCGACAGAAAGTGGGCCAGTACCAGGCCAAGTCGGGGCCGTACGCGTTGTTGCGTCCGGTGGGCGGCGGACGCGAGTGGGAGGCGGAGTTCGCGGGGTTGCGGCCCGCGACCACCGAGGAGCGGATCAGCGCCGGGCTGCGGGTGGTGAACGAGCGCTCCGAGCAGCGGTCACAGGCGCGGTCGCGGCGGCTGCGGCGGGTGTTCCGGTACGTGCCGTTCACCATCGCGCAGGACCCCACCGCGGAGCCGGAGTACGCGGCGCGGTGCGTGTCGGGGGCGGAGGCGGACTGCGGGGCGGAGTCCGGGGCGTGCGGTCACCCGGCGGACGTGGAGGACTGGCTCCGTGCGCACACGCAGGAGACCAGGCACCTGCGGTACCGCAGGACCTTCGCGGACTACGCGGAGTTGGAGCCGCCGGAGGGGGTGTCGGGCCGGTGAACGGGACGGAACGGCGGCGGCGCGGTGGTGGGCGAAGGCGGTTGCGGCACGGGCGTCGTCCGTACCGGGCCCGTCGCGCGGTGAGCCTGGACGGGGTCTTCTGGGGCGGCGTCCTGATGACGTCCTCGGTCGGCGGACTGCTCGCGGTGATCGTCGTCGCGGTGTTCCACGGGGCGCCCGGCTGACCCCTGTGCGGGGTGCGACCGAGATCCGGCGTCTACTGCTGCGGTGGTTCCTCCGGCCTTCGTCGGGCGGCTGCGGCGAGCCGGTCGGCCAGTTCCGCGAGCGCCTGCCGCAGTTCGTCGGGTTGGTGGACGGTGAAGGGCCATTCCAGGGAGGCGAGCAGGTGGGCCATGCCGTCCAGGCGTTCGGCCCGTGCGTGCAGGCGAACGCCGGTGGGCTCAGCGGTGAGGGTCACCGCTGAGCAGGACAGCCGGCGGGCGATCTCGTCGAGCGGGCCGTGGATCGTGACCTCGACCTGCCAGCGGTAGGGCCCCTGGGCGAGGGTCGAGGTCAGGTGGTCCACGGGGTCGAAGCCGTCGGGTGCGGTGAAGCCGTGGGCCCGGGGGGTGGCGGAGGCGATGCGGTCGATGCGGAAGGTGCGCAGGTCGTCGCGGAGGTGGTCGTGGCCGACGACGTACCAGCGGCCGGTGTGGAAGACCACGCCGTAGGGGTCGAGGTCGCGTTCGGTGTGTTCCCGGCGCCAGGACCGGTGGCTGATGGCGACGGTCGTGCGGGCGCGGGAGGCCTGGGCCAGGGCCAGCAGGACGCCGGTTCCTGGTGCCTGCCCGATGACGGCGTCGGCGGTGAACGACAGGGTCTGCCGCATGGCGGCGAGCGGTTCGCGCAGGGCCTGGGGGAGCACCCGTTCGATCTTGGCCAGGGCACCGGCAGTGGCCGGCGCGGCGGTGCCCATGCCGAGCCGGTCCGCGGCGAGCAGGCCGAGGACGACGGCGAGGGCCTCGTCATTGGTGAGGACCAGGGGTGGCATGCGGTAGCCGGGGGCCAGCCGGTAGCCGCCGTAGCGGCCGCGTTCGGCCTCCACGGGGATGCCCAGGTCCCGCAGGTGGGACATGTAGCGGCGCACCGTGCGCACGTCGGTGTCCAGGTGGTCGGCCAGCTCCGTCCCGGTGAGCCGGGCGTGGGACTGGAGGAGTTCCAGCAGGGTCAGCACACGGGTCAGGGGGTGCGACACGGATCCCTCGGCATTTCGGCGCGCATTTCAGGGCGGATTCTGTCCTGTATCGACTCTACGCTCCCCCCAGGACCTCACTTCTGGGAGATCACATGGCCACCTTCGTACTCGTTCCCGGCGCCTGGCTCGGGGCGTGGGCCTGGGAAGACACCGTCCGCGCCCTGCGGGAGCGCGGCCACACGGCGCTGCCGCTGACCCTGACGGGCCTGGCCGAGCACGCCGACCGGGGCGGACCCGAGACGGATGTGGACACGCACATCGCGGACATCACCGGATTCGTCGAGCGGAACGGTCTGCGCGAGGTCACGTTGGTCGCCCACAGCTACGCGGCGGCCCCGGTGACCGGGGCGGCCGGTCGGCTCGGCGACCGGCTGGAGCGCGTGGTCTACGTGGACGGCGGCCCGTTCGCCGCAGGCATGTGCATGCTCGACCTCATGCCACCGCAGGCAGCGGACCAACTGCGCCAGCAGGTCGACGCTTCCGGCGACGGGTGGCGGCTACCGATGCCGCCCTTCGAGGTCCTGGGCGCGTCCAGCAGCCTCGACGGGCTCGACGAGGGCCGGCGGAACGCGCTGCGCACGCGTGCCACCCCCCAGCCGTTCGGCACCTTCACCCAGCGCCTCGCCGGCCCGGTCGAGCCCGGTCCCGGTGTGGACCGTGTCCTGATCGCCTGCCGTGACTTCACGGGGCTGCTGGAGGCCGGGGTGCCGATGCTGGCCTTCCTGGACCAGCCGCCGTGGCGGCGCTTCGACCTGCCCACCGGGCACTGGCCTATGCTGTCCGCGCCCGCCGAACTCGCCCGTGTCCTCGACCGGGCCGCGTCCTGAGCGCGCCGGCCGAGGGGCACGGCCCGATGCCTGACCAGGAGAGCGTCCGCAGGCTGCGGGCCCGTGCGCAGGCCCTGGCCGGCGGAGCGCGCGAGGCTTCTGCCGAGGCGGTCGTCCGTCGGGTCTTCGCCGTCCAGGCCCAGGACGCCACGGCCGCCGACCTGGGCATCCGGGTACGCGGCCGGGACCTCACCGCCGAGGCCGTCCGCACGGCCTACGAAGAGGAGCGGAGCATCGTCCGCAACTGGTTCCTGCGCGGCACCCTGCACACCGTCCCCAGCGACGACGCCCCCTGGGTGTTGCGGTTGCTGTCCCCGCGCATCCTTGCCGCAGCCGGCCGCCGCTACCAGCAGTTGGGCCTGGGCGACGACCTGCGCCAGCGCGCCGACCGTCTCGTCCGGCGCGTCCTCGCCGCGCACGGCCCGCTCACCCGGGCCGAGTTGACCGAACACCTCACCACCCTCGGTGTCCCGCCGGACGGGCAGGCGCCGTTCCACCTGATCCGCCACGCGGCACTCACCGGTGTCCTCTGCCACGGCCCGCAGCGCGCCGGTGAGGCCACGTACGTGCTGTTCGACGACTGGCTGCCTCCCACCGGGCGCGTGCGGTGGGAGGGCGACGACGCGCTCGCCGAGTTGGCCCGCCGCTACCTGGCCGCGCACGCCCCCGCCACCCCGGAGGACTTCGCCACCTGGTCCGGACTGCCGCTCACCTGGGCCCGCAGGGCCTGGAGAACGCTCGCGGAATCCGGCGTCATCACCGAGTACGGTGCACGGACCGTGCTCGCCGGGCGGGTGGAGGAACTCCCGGGCCCG
Source organism: Streptomyces sp. NPDC005955 (assembly GCF_042871255.1). Classification (NCBI taxonomy): domain Bacteria; kingdom Bacillati; phylum Actinomycetota; class Actinomycetes; order Kitasatosporales; family Streptomycetaceae; genus Streptomyces; species Streptomyces sp. NPDC005955. The sequence goes on from NZ_JBIAIF010000006.1 coordinate 310,099, forward strand.
TCCGATGCCCCGGACGTTCGCCTGCTGCCCGCCTACGACGACTACCTGATCGGCTACCGCACCCGCGAGTTGTCCGTCCCGGCTGCGCACCGGGCCCGCGTCTGGCCGGGGGGCGGCCTCATCCGGCCCACCGTCATCGCCGACGGCCTGGCCGTCGCCACCTGGACCCGTGGCCCCGGCTCGCGCTCCGTCCAGGTGGATGCGTTCGCACCCGTCCCGCCCCGGATCGAGCAGGGGATCGACGGGGAGAAGGAGGCCGTCATCGACTTTCTGCGGCCCACCGCGTAGACGACGCCGCGGTTGCCGGAGCCGAGCCACTGGGAACTGCCTGCGGCTGCGGTGGGGGCTCAGGGAGCGGCCGTGAGCAGGTCGCGGTGGTCACCGTGTGCGTACAGTTCCAGTCTCCGGTAGCCGCCGTGCGCGTGGCCGGGGGCGACGAAGTAGAACACGGTGCCGTCCTCGTGCGGGTTGTAGCCCCCGCCCTCGGGTATCGCACCGTGCTGGACGAGGGTCGCGTGCACGCCGCGCAGCACCGACGGGTCCGGGTCGTCGACCTCGAAGGCGAGGTGCGCCTCGTGGTCCCGGGCGCGTTCGTGGTCGGCGACCTCGGTGAGGTCGGAGCCGGGCGGCACGAGCAGGACGAACACCTCCACCGTACGGTGCGTGCCGTGCGGCCCGGGGGCGGACGGGCGCAGGATGCGGACGTCCAGTTCGCGCGCTGCGCGCCGATGGCGGGCGGCCAGCCGGTCGCGTACGACGACACTGGGCACCGGGATCACCCGCTCGTCCACCGGCAGCCCGCAGGCGGCGAGTTGGGCGTGGAGCGTGCGCGGGTCGGGCGGGAAGATCAGCAGGGCGGCGTGCGAGAAGCGGCAGCGGTTCGCCAGCGTCCGCGTCCTGCCGTCGTCGAGGCCGGGGAGCAGTGACGACAGCAGTGCGGTGGTGTCCTGGCTCCGGACGAAGCGGGCCGCGGTGCGCAGCCGGTCCGTGTCGGTGGCGGGAGTCGGTGTCGTCGACGGCATCGTGGGGCCTCCTCGGGGCTCGGCGAACGGCCCGGTGCCCGGGCCGTGGTCAGACGTCGGTGTAGTTCTCGGCGAACCAGTCCTGCTCCGCGCGCGAGGTGCGCAGCGTTTCCAGGCAGGGGCGCCGGGGGAGGGCGTCGCGGTCCGGCGGTCGGCCGGAGGCGCCCGGGCCGGGCGGGACGGGAAGGTCGTGCAGGAGGTGGACCATCCACCGGGAGAACCGCAGGGCCCGCCAGATGTGGGTCAGGCAGCGGTCCGAGTAGGCGTTGAGCCCGCGGGGGTCGTCGTGCAGGAGGTCGTCGGTCAGGGCGCGGGCGAGGAGTTCCGCCTCCAGCACCGCGAGGTTGGCGCCCTTGGCGGCGGAGGGGCCGAGCAGGCTGGCGGCGTCGCCCGCGAGGAGGAGCGTGCCGTGGCGCAGGGGTTCCAACACGTCGGATTCCAGGGGGAAGACGAGGCGTTGGAGGAGGGGGCCCCGGTGTAAGGGGCCGTAGTCGGCGGCGCGCATCCGCAGGTCCAGTTCGGCCCAGATGCGGTCGTCGGGCCAGGCGTCGGCGGGGGTGCCGCGGGGGCACTGGAGGTAGTAGCGGGTGACCTCGGGGCCGCGCGCCATCTGTCCGGCGAATCCTGCGGGGTGCACGGCGTACCCCACGGCGTCGATGCTCTGCGGTGCCCGGGCCAGCAGGGCGAGCCAGGAGACGGCGTGGTCGCGGTGGTGCCGTCGGACGGTGCCGGGTGGGAGGGAGCGGCGGGCCGCCCCGTGCCGGCCGTCGCACCCCGCCACGTACCTGCCGTGCCAGCGGAGGGTGCGGCCGTCCGCGTCACGGGCGAGGACCGAGGGCCGGGTGCCGTCGGCGTCCCGTACGGCGGTCGCCTCGGTGGCGAAGTGGATGCGGCCCCCGGTGTCGACGTACTGCGCCAGCAGGTCCGTGACGAGTTCCTGCTGGGGGTAGACGGTGTGCGGTTCGCCCGGGCCGAGGGAGCCGTAGTCCAGGCGGAACCGGCCGTGCGGGGTGCGGAACTCGCAGAGCGAGTGCTGCTGGCCGTACCGGTGCAGTCGATCCGCCAGGCCGTGCCGTTCGAGGACGCGCACGGTGTTCGGGGCGAGGTAGCCCGCGCGGGCCCGGGTCCGGAGGGCCGCCCGGGTGGCCCGTTCCAGGATGACGCAGTCGACGCCCGCTGCACGGAGGAGGTTCCCGACGACGAGCCCGGCGGGGCCCGCGCCGAGGACGATCACGTCGGCTCTGTCGCCGGCGGCTTCCGCCGCTCCGTCCTCTCTCATAAGAGAACATCATAAGCGCCGATAAGCTGATGGATAAGGGACATTGGCCTGATGAGTGCGATCAGTACTGATTTTGCCTACAAGAAGACAATGTCCTTTCAAAGTCGGACACATATGGGCGAGATTGGGTCCAGAGTGGTGGGCCCGAGGGAGCGGATGCGCCTGCGTATCGCCTGCATCAACGTCCGCCCCCTGCGCATCAGCATCACGTCAGGAGGTGTCCCCGGGGCCGTCGGGCCGGGCATAGCGTCTCCGTACGGCCTCCCGGGCCCCTGCCTTCCCGAGGGCCCGGGGGCGCCCCCACCCGGACACCCACCCCGCACTCCACGGAGGACCCCATGGCGCACCGCACCGGCGTGAGCAGCGCGCGCAGCGACCGCCCCGACGCCGACGGTTCCGGCGGCGCGAGCGCCTGCGCGGACGAACCCGAGCCTCCGGATACCGAACCCGGGCGGTCGGCGTCCGAGCGGTCGGCGTCCGAGGGGGGCGCCGCGCTGTACGTGCCGGTGCGGGCCGGCACGGTGGGCTGCGCGGCCCGGTTGTTCCGTACGCCCTTGGGCGAGCGGACGGCCGTCGGGTTCACGTCGGCGGACCGGCTCGCCCGGGCGCTGGGCGCCGGGCAGGCGTACGTCCGGCTCGCCGCCCCCGCGCTGCGCGCGCTGACCGTGCCGCTGGGCGTGGCGCTGCTCACCGTCGACCCGGTGCTCGTGGCGGGTCCGGTGCGGGGTGCGACGACCGGGGCCCCCGTCCTGTTCGCGGCCACCGCGGCGGGTGTGCGATGACCACCGTGCACGCGGCGCCCGACGCCGTCCGTGCGCCGGGGCCCGACGACCTGTCCGTGTGGCCCGCTTCGGCGGGGCACCTCGCCCACGGTGACCTCGCGGTCGGCGGGGTCTCGCTGACGGAGGTCGCACAGCGGTACGGGACCCCCGCGTACGTGCTGGACGAGGGCGAGGTGCGGGAGCGGTGCCGGACGTACCGGGCGGCGTTCCCCGCGGCCGAGGCCGATGTGGTGTACGCGGCGAAGGCGTTCCTGTGCCGGGCGATGGTCCACTGGGTGCGGGACGAGGGGCTGGGTCTTGACGTCTGCTCGGCGGGCGAGCTGGAGTTGGCGGTCACCAGCGGGTTCCCGGCCGAGCGGATCGTGTTGCACGGCAACGCGAAGAGCCCCCGTGACCTGGACACCGCGCTGCGGCTCGGCGTGGGGCGCATCGTCATCGACAGCGCCTCGGAGGTCGCCCGGCTGGCCGCGGCGATCGGGCCCCGCGGTTCGCAGAAGGTCATGGTGCGGGTGGTTCCCGGGATCGTCGCCGGAGGGCACGAGAAGATCCGGACGGGCGGCGAGGACCAGAAGTTCGGGCTGTCGCTCACCGACGGCTCCGCGCAGCACACCATCGCCCGGATACTCGACCAGCCGCAACTGCGCCTGACCGGGCTGCACGTGCACCTCGGTTCGCAGATCACCGCGGTGAAGCCGTATCTGGCGGCGGTCCGGCGGATCGTCGGGCTGATGGCCCGGCTGCACCGGCAACACGGGCTGGTGCTGCCGGAGTTGGACCTCGGGGGCGGTCACGGCATCGCCTACCGTCCCGGTGAGCCGGCGCTCGACGTCACCCGCCTCGCCCACAAGGTGCGCGCGGAGTTGGCCAGCGGGTGCGCCGCCGCGGGCATCGAGGTGCCGCGGCTGATCGTGGAGCCGGGGCGGGCGGTCGCCGGGCCGGCCGGGGTCGCGCTGTACCGGGTGCTCGCCGTGAAGCGCACCGGCGCCCGGTTGTTCGTCGCGGTGGACGGCGGGATGAGCGACAACCCACGGCCCGCGCTGTACGGGGTCCGGTACGCGCCCCGGTTGGTGGGCCGCGCCTCGCAGGCCGAACCGGCGGTCGTGACGGTCGTCGGACGGCACTGCGAGGCGGGGGACGTGCTCGCGGCGGACGCGGCCCTGCCCGGGGACGTGCACCCCGGTGACCTGCTCGCGGTGCCGGTCGCCGGGGCGTACCACCTGTCGATGGCGTCGGCGTACAACCTGGTGGGCCGCCCGCCGGTGGTCGCCGTACGGGACGGCCGGGCCCGGCTGCTGGTCCGGCGCGAGTCGCTGGACGACATGTGCGGGCGGGAGGTGGGGGTGTGACGGGGTCGGTGTGACCGTACCGGACCTCAGCCGAGGGGGCGGCCGGGGCGGACGTTCCAGCGGCCGGACCGTCCGCTGAGGTCCACCGAGGCCAGCGGTTCCACGTCGAGCCGCCAGAACGAGGGTCCCGGCAGGTCCAGCGCGTGGGCGAGGGCGGCGCGGACCACGTCCGGCTCGGCGACCACCAGGACCCGGCCGCCCTCGTCGGTGAGGGCGTCCAGCCAGGTGCCGACGCGGGCGCGCAGGGCGGGCAGGGACTCGCCGCCGTGCGGCGTCGCCGCCGGGTCGCCGAGCCAGGCGCTCAGACCGGCGGGGTCGTCGGCGCTCACTTCCCCGAGCGTCCGGCCCCGCCAACGGCCCACGTCCAGACCGGCCAGGGCGGGCGGCTCCGCGACGGGCCGGGCCTCGGCGGCTGTGCGTAGGGCGCGGGCGGTGTCACGGCAGCGGCCGGTGGGGGAGCAGAACCAGCGCGCCGCAGCGGGGAGTTCGGCGCCCGCCGCGGTCGCCCCGGCCCGGGATGCGGGGTCCAGCGGGCCGTCCCCGGAGAACCTGGCCTCCCTCAGGTCCCGTCCGAGCGCCGGCGCCACCAGGGTCACCCGTGTCGTCGTCATTCAGCCAACTCCCTCGCACCGCACCCCGGAGGGACCCGTCGCCCATGACGGTCCGGTGAACAGGGCGGACCGCACGTCAAGGCCCTCTTTCCCCGCCACCCGGTACGCGGTACCTTCACGTCGCGTACACGCCAACCTGGCGTGCGTGCACCACTCCATCACGTCAACGACGAGGGCACGGCGGAAACCGGTGGGAATCCGGCACGGTCGCGCCACTGTGTGCCCGTACGCGCCTTCGGGCGGGTGCGGGTGAGTCAGACCCGCGGTCCTCGTCCCTGTGCACCACCGAGCCGGGACGCGAGTTCCCCAGGAGGTCCTGCCCCATGGCGCAGTCCGTCGCCCAACCGACCGCCGCACCCACCGCACCGCCCGCCACACTGCCGCTCAAGGACATCGCGCCCTGGGCCGTGTTCGGCGGCGTCCTCATGCTGGTCCTGCTGTACTTCATCGGCGCCGAACAAGGCGCCGTCGCGCTCGTCTCGGGGGAGGGCGTGCACGAGTGGGTGCACGACGCCCGCCACCTCCTCGGCTACCCGTGCCACTGAGGGGAACCGGACCGCGCTCATGAACTCCACCACCGTCAGACGGCTCCTCGTGCGCGGCATGCTCGCGGGGCTCGCCGCGGGCGTACTCGCCCTGCTCGTCGCCTACTTCCTCGGCGAACCGCAGGTCGATTCGGCCATCGCGTACGAGGACGCCCAAACGGCCGGCGCCGGTCACGACCACGGCGCCGCCGGCCACGACCACGGCGCGGCCGAGGAGGAACCGCTCGTCAGCCGGGACCTCCAGGCCACCGGCGGACTCGCCACCGGCATCCTCGTCTACGGGGTCGCCTTCGGCGGGCTCGCCGCCCTCGCGTACTGCTACGCACTGGGCCGGATCGGGCGGTTCACGCCGCGCGCCACCGCCCTGCTGCTCGCGGTCGCCGGACTCGTCGCCGTGTACGTCGTCCCGTTCCTCAAGTACCCCGCCAACCCGCCGGCCGTGGGAGCCGACGACAGCGTGGGCCGGCGCACCACGCTCTACCTGCTGATGCTCGTCCTGAGCGTGCTGCTCACCGTCGGCGCGGTCATCCTCGGGCAGCGGCTCGCGCCCCGGCTCGGCAACTGGAACGCGACCGTCGCCGCGGGGGCGTTCCTGGTGCTGGTGGTCGGGCTCGCCTTCGCGTTCCTGCCGTCCGTCAACGAGATGCCCGCGGACTTCCCGGCGACGGTGGTGTGGAAGTTCCGCATCGCCGCGCTCGCCGTGCAGGCCACCCTGTGGACGGCCTTCGGGCTGCTCTTCGGGGAACTCGCCGAACGGGTGCTCGCGCCGGAGCGGCGGGCCGCCGTGCGGGAGGCCGCCGCCCAGGAAGCCGCCGCCGGGGACGCCGTCAGCCCTGGGTGAGGAACACGGCCCGCGTGCACGGCGCGCAGGTCAGTACGTAGCCGAGGCCGCCGCCGAAGTCGGCGGCGGTCCTGCGCTCGTAGCCCTCCTCCAGGTGCGCCGTGAAGTCCATGCGCCGCGCGCACCGCGGGCAGGACGGCCAGCCGTCCGCGTCGTACCAGTCGGGCTCGCCGCCCCAGGAGCCCAGGACGGCCCGGCCCCGGCCGACCCGCGCCCCGTACACCCCGCGCGCGTCGTCGTAGGCGTCCTCGTCGACGACCTCCGTCCGGATCGCCGTCACCGCGCCCAGCCGGGTCTCGCCCGCCTCGGGCACGGTCGCCGGGACCAGCCCGTCGGGCGGGAACAGGAACGCCCGGTTGCCGCCCCCGAACGCCTCCCACTGCGCGCACCGGCCGGGTTCGTTCGCACAGCTGAACACCGCCACCACGACGTCGTCGAACGGCAGGTGCGCCAGGAACTGCATCGCCCCGCGGCAGGTGTCGCACCGGGGCCAGTCGAAGTCCGCGGGGGCCAGGGGCAGGCCACCGGTACGGGGTCCGGCGGAGGTCGCGTCCGTGGTGCCGTCGTAGACCATGAGGGTGTGCGCCATGCGAACGAGCCTAGGGCGGCCCACTGACAACGCTCCGCGTCGCGCACCCGTCCGGACCGCCGTCGGACGATCCGTGTGCGGGGGGACGTTCTCGGCCGAAGTGGACGGTTCGGGAGTCCCGTGGGCGCCCGGGGGCGTACAACTGCCTGGTCCGGTAGACCCGGTAGACCCCGTAGGCGTGGACGAGCATCCCGTCGGAGGATCCGTTGCTGTCCGAGGAAGTCTGGCGCGAGCTGCGTGCCCAGGGAACGACCCGCCGGTTCCGGGCCCGTGAAGTCATGCTGCGGCAGGGGTCGCCCGGGACCCATCTGCTGGCCCTCACCGACGGCGTCGCCCAGGTGTTGCGCCGGGAGGAGGGCGGCACGGTGACCTGGCTGGCCTTCCGGGGCCGCGGCGACCTGCTCGGCGAGGTGTCGGTGTTCCACGGGACGACGCGCAGCGCCGAAGTGGTCGCCCTCACCCCGTGCACCGCAATCGTGTTGGACGCCCGGCGGTTCCAACGGTTCGTCGAGGAACGCGGATTGGTGATGGACCTCATGCGCCAGGCGTTCACCCGGCTGCGCGAGTCCGATGCGCACCGCGCCGAACTGCTCACCCTGCCGGTGGTGGTGCGGCTGGCGCGGGCCCTGCTGCGGCTGGCCGAACTGGGCGGCCAGCAGGACGGTTCGGGCAGCGTACGGCTGAGCGGACTGGCGCAGGAGGAACTCGCCCAGGCCATCGGCGTGACCCGGAACGCCGCCAGCACCGGGCTCCAGCGCCTGCGGGAGGCGGACGCGGTGGAGACGGCCCGCCGGGTGATCGTCGTCAAGGACCTCGTCGCGCTGCGGCGGTGGGCCGCGGCGGAGTGACCCGAGGGCCGCGGGTGTGAGCCGCGGGCCGTACGCGTGGGGCGCGGGCGGTACGTGTGAGGCGGGCCACCCGGGTTCCGCCCTGCGCTGGGCACTCGGGCCGGGCGGACGGGGCCAGTCTCGGTACGGCCGCTTCCGGCGGCACCGACACCAGGCCCGAGCTCCCGAGGAGTCCTCCGCATGCCCGTCACCACCACCCCGCCCGTCCCGAACGCCGAGAGCCGCCCCCTGCCGCCGTACCGGGCCCTGCTCGCCGTCGACGCGAAGGACTTCACCGGGCTGCCCGCCGTCCAGCACGCCGCGGTCAGCGAACTCATCCCCGAACTCGTCGACGACGCCCTCGAACGCGCCGGTCTGCACGCCCTGCGGGACGCCAAGCGGTTCCCGGCCAGCACCGGCGACGGGATCGTCTTCGGCTTCGACCCCGTCCACCTGCCGTTCGTGCTCGCGCCGTTCCTGGACGTCCTGGACGGGGTGCTCGGCGCCTACCACCAACAGGAGGTCGGGCCGCGCATCCGGCTGCGGGCCAGCGTCCACGTCGGTCCGCTGCCCGACGGGGGCGGCCGCGGCGACGGCAACGGCACGCCCCGCAACGACGTCCACCGGCTGCTCGACTCCCGCCCGGTCAAGGCGATCCTCGCCGACAGCAGCGCCCACGTCACCCACCTCGCCGCGATCATCTCCGACCGGGTCCACGAGGAAGTCGTGCTCGGCGGGTACACCGCCCTGCACCCGGACCGCTGCCTGGAGGTGCCGGCCACCGTCGACGGCAAGAACTTCGCCCAACGCGCCTGGCTCTACGTGCCCTCCCCGTCGAGCGGCCTGCTGCGGTCCGGCGTGCTCCCGGCCCGCGAGGAACCCGCGGCGCCGCCCGCGGAGCCCGCGGCGCCCACCGCGCAGCCGCAGCAGCCGCAGCGGCGGTACGAGGGCAACAGCCAGCAGGTCACCGAGGGCGCGGCCGTGATGGGCGACATCGGCGGCGACTTCACGTACACCGGCCGGTCCACCACCTCCACGACGTCCACGGAGTATCACGGCACCAACCAGCACTGGGGCGGCGGCGACAACGTCTCCGGCGACAAGCACGTCGACGGGAACCGGACGTGAACCCGGCACCGGACCCCGCCGTCGGCGACGGCGACGGACCGCGGGCGGAACAGGACCCCGCCCCGGGCGCCGAGACCGCCGGGGACGCCTACCGCGACAACCGGCAGCAGGTGCAGGGCGGCGGCGCCGCGGTGATGGGGGACGTGCACGGGGACCTGATCGTGGGCGTGCTCCCCGACGAGTTCGTCAGCGAACAGGTGCTCAAGCCCCGACTGCGGGAAGGGCCCTACCCCGCGGACGAGGTGACGCGGAAGCTGCGCGGGTTCGTCGAGCCCCCCTCGCACGTGCGCTGCCGCAAGGTGCTGGACGGCCGGGTCCTGCTGCTCAGGGCGCAGAGCGGCACCGGAGCGGGCACGGCGGGCTTCGCCCTGCTCGCCGAACGGCACGGGGTCGCGGGCGTCACCGGGCTCGATCCACAGGCCGACCTGGTGCGTTGGGAACCGAAGGGCGGGCGCGGCTATCTGCTCCAGGGACTCTCCCCGCAGGCCGCCGCCGCCCTCAACGAGGTGAAGCTGACCGCCCTGGCGGACCTGCTGCGCCGGGCCGGGGCCCATCTCGTCGTCACGGTCGGCGAAGAGGTGGGGCTCGCGGCGGACACCCGGCCGTGGCAGGTGGCGCACGTACCGCCGGCGCCCCACCAGGTCGTCGTCCAACACCTGCACGCCCTGGCCGCGGCCGGGAAGCTCACCGGTGCCGGACTGTCCACGGCCCTGGCCCACCTCGAATCCGAACCGGTCCACGCGTACTTGGGGACGCACCGCCTGCCCGGCGACGGCGCGGAGCTGACCGAGGAACTGGCCGCGGCCGTGCGCGCCGACCGGCCGGTCGCCGCCGCGCTGGAGGGGCTGCGCCTCGGCAGCGACACCGCCGCCCGGCTCGCCCTGGACAAGGCGCGGCACAGCGCCGACGCCGTCGCGCTGCTGGCCGCGGTCGCCCTGCTGCCCCGTCAGGACCGCACGGTCGTCACCCGCTTCGCCGCGCGGCTGCGCCCCCTGCTCGGGGAACCCGCCGGAACCGAACCGGTGGGGAAGCGGCCCGACCGACCCGATGTGCTCGGCCCCTCCCTCGCGGACCGGCTCGCCGCGGTGGGCGCGCGACTCCTGCCCCGCGAGTACGGCACGGCCCACTGGCGCCGCTACCCGGTGCAACCGGTCGACTTCGTCGGCCGGCACCGCCCCGAGGCACTGCTGCGGCAACTGTGGCTCGACCACGAACGCATGCCCGAACTGGTGTGGCGCGCGCTCGGTGACCTGCCGCACCAGCCGGGCACCGACCTCGCGGCCGGTCGGGCGATCGGCACCGTGCTGGCCCACGCCACCGGGCCCGACGCACTCGACCAACTCGCCCCCTTCGCCGCGTCCTCGCTGCGCTGGCAACGCCGGCTGGTGGCCTTCGCCCTCGGGGAGGCCGCCCAGCACGTCGACTCCCAGGGCGCGGTCCACGCCCAACTGCGCCGCTGGAGCCGCTCCCGTCAGGTGAACGTCCGGTGCACCGTCGCCGAGACCTGCGCCGGCACCTACGGACTGGGCCGCCCCGCGGGGGCGCTCCGGCTGCTGGACGCGGTCCTCAACGGTCCCCGGGACGAACAGACGGTGCGCAGCGTGCACCCGGCCGTCTCGTTCGCCCTCAGCGTGCTGCTCACCGAGGAGCCGAACCGCGTCCCCGTGCTCGACCAACTCCACCGGTGGTTGCGGGCCGACGCCGGCACCCAGCGCCACGCCTTCGCGGCCGAAGCCGTCGAAGCGATGGCCGTGTCGACGTTCCCGCTGCCCGGCAGGTCCGGACCGCGGAAGGTGAGCCTGGCCGACGTGATCGGCGAGCACCCGCAGCAGGCCCTCGCCCTGGTGTCCGAGGCCCTCGACGTCCCGGACGTCCGCCAGGCCGTGATGGAGGGGCTCCTCGACGCCGAAGAGGACTCCCCGCCGCACCACCGGGACGCCCTGCCCGCCTTCCTGACCGCGCTGGCCGGGGAGTGCGGCGGGATGCCCTCCTTCCTGCTGCGCCGCCACCGACGACGCACCACCGTCCCTCCGGAGAGGACCGTTTCGTGATCACCGACCCCCTGATCGCCCCGCTGGCCTCGTCGCCCTTCTGGCACCTGCTGCGGCTGCGCCTGGTGCCGCAGCCGCACACCGCCCTGGTGTTCCTGGCCGAAGACGGCGACGACCGGGTGGAAGCGCCGCGCGGCCACCCGTGGGCCTGGACCCCGTACCCCCGGCCGGCCCTCAGCCGGGTCCGGCGGGGCCGGTTCCGCTCGGTCCAGCGGGTCTCGCTCGCCGAGCACGCCTGCACCGTCGACGTCGCCACCGGCCACCCCCTGCGCCCGCCGCAGTGCCACCGGGTCGCCTGGCGGATCAGCGACCCCGTCGCCGCCGTCCGCTGGGGCCTGACCGGGGAAGGGGCCCGGCAGGCGATCGCCCGGGACGTCGGAACCCCGTCCGGGGCCCCGGACCCGCTGCGCCAGCCGCCCCCGCCACCCGGTACCCACGCCGCCCCGCCGCCCGGGCAGCCGAGGACGATCGAGGCCGCCGGCATCGTCTACTGGCTGCTCGACCCGGCACCCGGACACCCGACGGGAGCGGCAGATCCGGGCCCGGACCTCCCGCCCGTCTTCGGCGAGGTGAACCGGGAGGCGTACCGCTTCTACCGCGAGGTGGTCGCCGGCGGCCCCGCGGACCTGGCCGCCTTCTGGCTCCTCCGACACCCCGACCAGGCACGGGAGGTCCTGGCGTGGACGGTGGAGCACCGTGACCTGCTCACCGATCGGGACGGCTGGGAACACACGCTCGCGGCGACCCTGCGCGGACTCGACCGGACGGACCGCGGGTTCGTCGGGGCGAACGTCGCGCAGATGCTCAGCGACATCGGGGTGCCCCAGGGGGACGAGGTCCTGCGGCGCATGGAACGGGACGGCGTCCCCTCGGACGGGACCCGTGCGAACGGGACCCGTGCGAACGGGACCGGCGCGCACCGGCGTTCGGCGTGAACGCGTACGGGGCGGGTCGGTACGGGGCGGGGTGGCACGCGGCGGGTCGGTACGCGGCGGGTCGGTTCGGGGACGACGGTACGGGGCTGTCCCGGGAACTCGTCGCACAGAACCACCAGGAGATCGGCCGCGCCGACGGCAAGGCCGCCGTGCTCCTCGCCACCAGCGCGACCCTGCTCGGCCTGCTGCTCGCCCGCCGCCCGTCCGGCGGCACGCCGGCCCTGCCGCTGTGGTGGTGCGCGACGGTCATGACGACCGGGGCGCTGCTGCTCCTGCTGATGGCCCTCGTTCCGCGCACCACCGTGCGGACGGAGGGACCCGTGCCGGTCCTCGCCTACTACGAGGACGTCCTCTCGGCGCAGGCGGGCGCGGCGCTGTGCGCGGGCCTGGGCAGGGGCGGTGCGGACCCGGGTCCCCGGCTGTTACGGGCGCTGACCGGGACCAGTCGGGTCGCCCGGGCCAAGAACCGTTGCGTGCGCGGCGCCGTCCTCGCCCTGCTCCCCGCGGTCACCGTGGCGGTCCCCGCCCTGACCGCCGGTTGACCCGGACGGTCGGGGCGGCCGGGGCGCGCGGCTCCCGGTGCCCTGGGTGTGCCGGGCGTCCCGGGCGTCCTGGGTGAACATCGCGACCATCGACCGGAAGGCCGCCCGGTACGCACCCGGCGTGGTGCCGTTGAGCCGCTGGAAGTGGTGGCGCAGGTTCGCGGGTGTCCCGAGCCCGGTCCGCGCGGCGACGTGTTCCACCGGGAGGTCCCCGCGTTCCAGCAACTGCTGGGCCCGCTCGACCCGGACGCGCAGCAGGTGCTGGAGCGGGCTCAGCCCGGTCTCGGCGCGGAACCGGCGGTTGAGGGTGCGGACGCTGGTCCCCGCGTGCGCGGCGATCTCCGCCAGGGTCAGCGGACGGTGCAGGTCCGCTTCCATCCACCGGATCGTCGGCCCGAGCGCACCTTCCCCGACCGGCTCGGGCGGCGGCTCGGGGAGCGGGAGGAAGAGACGTCGGTCCGCCTCCCGCCCGACCGACCCGCCGTGCTCCTCCTCGATCAGCCGCAGCCACAGGTCCTTGCCGCCGAGCACCCCCGCCGAAGTGAGGAACGGCCCGTCGGCCACGACCTCCTGTGCGGGGGCGACCTCGACCCGGGGGAACCGTAGGGCCAACTCCCCGGTGTGCCGCCAGTCCGTGGTGGCCCGCCGCCCGTCGAGCAGCCCGGCCGCCGCGAGCGCGAACGCACCCGTGCCCACCGCACCGAGTCGGCAACCCCGAGCGGCGGCGGCGCGCAGCGCATCGGGCACGGCGGCCGGGGGCCCGTCCCGGAAGCCGCGGTATCCGGCCACGACCACGGTACGGGCGCCGTCGAGCCCGTCGAGTCCCCACCGCGTGGCGAGCCCGAACGGGCCCGGCCCGGCCGTGGTGCGGAAGCCGGGGCCGGCGCAGATCCGCAGCTCGTGGGGGGCCCTCCCGTGCCGGTCACGGGGGACGGCTCCGAGCAGCAGACCGGGGGTGGTCAGCTGGGCTCCGGGGATGCCGTCGAGCACGAGGAGGGCGACCACTGCCATGGCCAGAATTTAACCGACGGTGGCACCGCGGGCGCTGTTTCCGGTCCGTCGGCGGCCCGGAGGATGAGGGTGCGCCCGCCCGGGCGTCCCCACCAGAGCTCCGTGCAAGGGATGTTCACCATGGCCCGTCCGACCCCGCAGCAGCACCAGATCCGATCCGACCGCCGGCCGCCGCGTGGCCCCGCCGCCCGCTCGGCGACCGTCCTCGCCGTCACCGCGCTGGCCCTCACGGGTACGTCCGGAAGTGCCGGGGCGATCGTCAACGGAGAGGACTCCAGCGGGCGTTATCCGTTCATGGTCTCCGTCCCCCAGGTGCTCGACACCACCGGGGGCCCGGTGTCCGGGGTCTGCGGCGGCACGTTGATCGCCCCCCGCTGGGTGCTCACCGCGGCCCACTGCTCCGGTCATCCGGAGATCCCCCAGACCCGGCCGGCGGGCACGGTCCGGATCGGCAGCGAGCACCGCAGCTCCGGCGGGACGGTGCGCACCATCGTCAAGACGGTCCGCCACCCGGACTACGCGTTCGGTGACGCCCCGCGCGGTCACCACGACCTCGCGCTCTTCCAACTGGACCGCCCGGTCCGCCAGCAGCCGGCGCGCATCGCCGACCGGGACCCGGCGGTGGGTGCGCAGACGCGGATACTCGGCTTCGGCAACACGGCCGAGGGCTCCGGCTGGTCGTTCGCCGAGCGGCTCCAGCAACTCGACACCCGTAGGATCGTCGACTCCGCGTGCTCCCCCTTCAAGGCGGGCGCCGAACTGTGCACCGGGTCGTCGGTCCCCCGGGCCATGGGGTGCGGGGGCGACTCGGGCGGCCCCCAGATCCAGCGGGCGGGCGGACGCTGGCAGTTGGTCGGTGCCACCTCCGGTGACGGGAACCCCCTGACCGGTCCGCAGTGTGCCGACGGGCCCGGCGTCTGGACCTCGGTGGCCGCGCACAAGACCTGGATCACGAAGACGATCCGGCAGCACCGCTGACCCCGCCGCCGGACCCCGCCCATGGACCGCGCCACCAGACCGGGCCGACGGACCAGGCCGACGGACCGGACCGCCGGACCCGGTGACCGCCCCGGACGGCGTGACACCGTGCGGACCCCACCGCGGGGATACCGTCGTCCCATGCCCGTGGTCGCCCTCCTCGTCCTCGACGGAGTCCCCGGGCACCAGCTCACCACCCCGGGCCTGGTCTTCGAGGCCGCCGCCGGCGTCCACCGACCCGCCCGCACCGAACTGCGCATCTGCTCCCCAGGGCCCGCCCTCACCACCGCCGGACCGGTCCCCCTGGAGATCACCGCCCCCTGGGGGCCGGACGGACTGGAAGGCGCCGACACGGTGGTGCTCGCCGGCCATGCCGGCTACCTGGCCGAGCCCCCGCCGGCAGTGCGCGAAGCGGTGCGCGCGGCGGCGGCCCGCGGCAGCCGGATCGCGGCCGTCGGCACCGGTACGTTCACCCTCGCGGCGACCGGGCTGCTCGACGGACGCCGCGCGACCACCGAGTGGTGCCGCACGAGCGAGCTGGCGGCACGCCATCCCCACGTCGAGGTCGACCCCGCCGGCCTCCTGGTGACGGACGGGCCGTTCCACTCCTCGGCCGGCGTCTTCGGCGGAATCGACCTCTTCCTCCACCTCGTCGGCCTCGACCACGGCCGGGCGGTCGCCGCACGGACCGCCCGACAGCTGATCGCGCCCCTGTACGAGCACGCCGGGGCCACCCGGCAGGAGATCGAGCGGGAACTCGCCGGGACCGCCGGCCTGGAACCGACCGTGCGGTGGCTGGAAGCGAACCTGCACGACCCGCCGACCCTCGCCGAGATCGCCGCCCACGCGAGGACCAGCGTGCGCAGCCTCAACCGCCGCTTCCGGGAACGCACCGGGCTCACCCCGCGCCAGTACCTGCTGCACGTCCGGCTGGACCGGGCCCGACAGCTGCTGGCCGCCGGGGACGGAACGGTCGACGAGATCGCCGCGCGCACGGGCTTCGGCTCCCCCGAGAGCTTCCGCCGCCACTTCCGTCGGCTGACGGGCACCACCCCGAGGGCGTACCGGGCGGCGCGCCCCGTCCCCCCGGAGACGCCGGGCCCCCCACCCGAGTAGCAGCGCAGCGTGACGGAACCCGGGGTGCGGACCGCTCCGCGCCGGGTCCGCCGCACGGGCCGCCCCGCACCGGCACCGACCGCCCGCACCGGCAGCGACACCTGCTCTGATCAGGCGTCCACCGGACAACAGTTCACCAGCGGGCCCACCGCGACCCCGGAGGGAGGCATCGAAGCCCCGCACCCCACTCGCTCCCACCCAATCGTCAACGATCACGCTAGGTTACGGCTGGTGGCGTGCGGCCGTCCCGCTCCGTAGTCGCCGCCGCCGGACCTCCGGCCAACGCATCCGGGCCGGCCCCACCCCCACTGGAAGGAACCCGCCGTGGTCGTGACCGTGTCCCTGGTGCTCCTGCTCGGGATCATCCTGTTCATCCTGCTCCGCTCCAAGTCCCTGGGTTTCGGCGCCGCGTTCGTCGCGGTCCTCTTCGGCTTCCTCCTCGCCTCCACCAGCGCCGCGGGACCGGTCAACGAGTTCACCGTCGCCGTCGTCGGCGCGCTCGGCGAACTCCAGTAGGCGGCCGGCATGGACGACCGGACCGTCGCCCGTCACCGGCTCGCCGTCATCGTGCCGAGGGCGGCCCCCGCGGTGGCCACCACCGCGGTGCTCGTCCTCGCCCGGATCTGGAACGCCAACGGCGCCGAACACTCCGTCGGCAACGCGGCGCTGATGGCCCTCCTGTCGCTGGCCGCGGCGGCGGCCGGGGTCTGCACGAGCCTCGGCCGCTACGGAGACCCCGCCCTCGCCGGAACCGCGTTCGCCGCCTCCGGCGCACTCGCCCTCACCGGTGTCTGCGCGTACGCCGACGGACTGTCCCTGCCCCTGCTGCTGTGGGCCCTGGTCACCGCCGCCGCCTACGGGCTGGCCGCCCGCTACTGGCGCGAGGACCGGCGCACCCTCGTCGCGTACCAGCGGCAGGCGAGCGAACGACGTGAACGGCACGCCCACGTCGAGCGGGTGGAGGCGCTGCGGGCCGACACGCAGATCGAGGTGGCCCGCACCGGCGCGGCCTACGCCGAACAGCTGGCCGCCGCCCTCCTCACCCGCGCCACCCTCCCCGGCTTCGACCCGACGGCCCTGCGCGGCTTCGACCCGGCGGCCCTGCGCGCCACGGGCCCACCTGCGCTCCCCGCGACGGAGGAGGGCGACACGAGGACCCGTCAGCACGGCGACGGTCCCCGCCCGCACTGACGGGTCGCGCCCTACGGCTCCCCGGGCACTTGGCCGTTCGACGTACCCGGCAGGTCCTCGTGCCCCATCATGGTGGGTACCGATTCCGCTCGGGGAGCTGGTCTCTTGGGTGAACGCGCCTTGGCAAGGACCGTGTCGGCCGGACTGTGCGCCCTCGCCCTCGCCCTCCTTTCCGCCACCACCGCTACCGCTACCGCTACCGCCCGTGCCGACGCGTCTCCCACGGCTCCCGTTCCTTCCTCCGCCCCGGAGGCCGACCCCTGCACGTCGACCTCGCTGGCCGCGGCGCGCGTGAGCACCACCGTGCGGCTGGAGCACCGCGACCGGACCTTCAGCAAGATCGTCAGCGAGTTACGCGTCGAAGTCCCCGGCACCTGGCCACTGGCCGGGGACCTGCTGCTGAGCGAGAACAGCGAACGCTACGTCCGGGCCATGTCCTGCCTGTCCCGACCGGAGCCGGGCCAGCACCGCCGCTGGCACGAACGACGCAGCGGCCCCCCGATCGTGTCCTCGTCCGGGGACGGCGGCGTGACGGTCGTCGACCGTACGCACTCCTGGGTCAACGCCTACCGGGAACACCTCGACGTGGGGGTCTGGAGGATCCGCGCGGGCGCGGAGCGCTGGACCCTCGCGCTGCGCCCGCCGACCGCGCTGAAGGACGCCCACTGGCACCGCATCACGGTCGATCCCGGTGGCCCGGGCGCCCACTCCGCCCGGCCCCGCCCCGACGGGGGGAGCGCCACCGCGGCCCTGGTCTGGCGTCCCCCCGCCCCCGAGGGGCACATGGAGCACGAGGCGGTGCGCGGGAGCAGGCCCGACGGCGACGGGAAGACGGCGAAGGCGGGGAAGACACGGGTCGCCGAGCCGGAGCGCGAGCGGGCCGGGTCCGAGCCGCCGCCGGCCGTCACCGTCTCCCTCGAACCGCCGTGGCAACGCTCCTGGGCCGCACAGAGCGACCGACTGGTCGCCGTCGGACTGGACCGGGCGGCCGCACTGTTCGGAACGGCCGTGATCGCGGCGCTGCTGCTGTACGCGCACGTCCTGTACCGGCGGCGGCCCGCGGTTCCCACCGCGGCCCAGGAACGCACGCTGCACAACCTCGCCGTGTGGGCCGTCGCCCTGGTCGGCCTGGCCGCGCTGACGTTGTCCGACGACGTGCTCGCGCGCTACGCGGACCGGTGGGCCGGCGGATTGTGGCAGGACGTCCAGACCGTCCGCGTCCATGCGTTCGCCCTCGGTGCCGCCGCCGTGCTGTTCTGCACCGCCAGACCCACCCCGCGGATCTGGCGCGCGGGCGCCCTGCTGACCCTGCCGCCGGTGGTGGTGGCCGCCTGGCCGCACGGGTTGGGCCTGTACGTACCGCGTTCCGCCCCCTACGAGGCGTCGGTCACCGCCCTGCTGGCCCAGGCACTCGCCGCCTGGTGCCTCCTGGCCCTCACGCTGCTCGGTTTCGTCGCCGCGGCCTGGCGCCTGGCCACCGACGGCGGGCTGCTCCCGACGAGCCGTAGGTTCCCCGGCCGCACCCGGGTGCTCAGGCTCCGCATCGCCGGCCCGGTGATCCTGGTGTGGTCGGTCGTCGTGGCGGTGTGCTGGGCGCTCACCCAGGAACGCGAGTGGCAACGGGCCGCCTGGCTGAGCGACCGCACGGACCCGCTCTTCGGCGTCGAACACCGGAACGACTTCGTGTGGGAGACGATGTGGTCCGCCGCCAACGCGCAGGACTGGCTGATCTGGTGCACCTGGCTCCTCTCCGCCGTGGCGATCCTCGCGGTGCTGCGCACCTGGCGCCCCCCGACCGGCCCCTCCCCGGCCGGACCTTCCCCGGCCGGCCCCTCCCCGGCAGGGCTCTCCCCGGCAGGGCTCTCCCCGCTCGACGCCCCCGCGGACCGCCTGCTGCTCCTCACCTTCTTCGCCCACGTGGTCGCGCTCGTCGGCGGCTACTTCCTGAGCAGTTCGCTGCTCACCCCCCTGTGGATACCCCTCTCCGCGTTCGCGCTGTACGGGACGGTGGCCCTCTTCACCGGGCGCTCGGTACTCGCCCAGCCCTTCGAACGCTCGGGACGGCCCCTGGCCGAGTCCGCGGACCCCGCCGCTCGCGCGGTGCTGCTGGAGAAGTCCCGTTCCTATCGTGAGATCCACGCCGAACTGCGTCGACTGGACCAGGGCATGTTCGGGGACGTACCGCCGAAGCGGATCGACCTGGAGAGGCGACTGAACGCCCTGCACGACTGGCCCGCTGGCGGCGGCGCCGACCGACTCCCGGCGGGCGTGTCCGTGGTGGACGGGGCACTGGCACTCGGGCCGCGGGACGACTGGTGGGCCAACGGCAGCCGCTGCGCCCGCCTTTCCCTCGTCCCGGCCGTGCCGGCGTCCCTGCTGATGACCTGGGCCTGGAAGGTCAGCGGCGAGGCGTGGCAGTCGACGCTACAGAACCACTTCGGATTGCCGGACGTCCTGCTGGAGTTCGTGTTCTGGATGGCGACCTGGACCGGGGCGGCGTTCGTCATGGGCACGCTGTGGCGCCATCTCCCGGGGCGGCGCGGCGCGGCGAAGGCCCTACCGGTGACCGTGGCCTTCGCCCTGCCGGTCGGGGTGGACGTGCTGGTGTACCGGTTCACCGGCGAGAGCACGGCGAGCCTCGCCCTGTCGGTGTCGACGATGCTGCTCGTGCTGACGGTCACGGGCATCGGCGTCGACTTCGACACGTTCCGCGGTGAACGGCGGTACTGGCAGAGCCGCTTGGGCCTGCTCCTGTCGGTCTACCAGATGCGCTACTACTCGCTCCAGGTCGCCTATCTGATCGCCCAGGTCATCGCCCTGATCACCATCTGGGAGTTCCTCGCGACCCCCGACGCCACCCCCCGACAACCCGGCCCGAAGTGAGCACGGCGCCTCGCATCCATCCCGGAGTCTGAGCGCCCGCACCGGGTGCCTTGATGCGGCAGGGAAACCTGTAACGACGCCCCAGGGAACGACAGTTAGGGGACCTTGTGGGATGTGGTTCGCTCCTGATCCCATGGGAGCTCGGTGTACCCGATTGCTGGGGGTGGGCATGGTCGCGTTACGGGTGTCGGAGTGGAAGCGGCACGGTCAGGATCGGCTCTACGTGAATTCGCCCGATGGCAAGGCCGTGGCGTGGTTCGATCGGCGCACGGGACACATCGAGGTCGTTGACGAGTCGTTGCGGCAGCCGATCCTGGATGCCTTGACGCCCTACGTGACCCGGACGGCCGGCGTGTCCGATGCTGTCGAACCCACGCGCCGCACTCCGCCACCCGAGGAGTACGACCTCGCGTTGCGTGGCCCCGGTGATGCCTTGAAAGACAAGATCAGGGAAGTTTCCCCGACCCTACCGGGGCGCATTCTCACGTGGCTGTTGCGCCGTCGTACTGAAGACGCCTCCTGGAGGGCCGGGCTTCGCGGCGAGCGCTTGGTCAGCCGTGAGCTGGCGCGACTGGAGCGTCACGGCTGGCGCACACTGCACTCCGTACCGCTCTCCTCGACCTGGGACATCGACCACCTCCTCATAGGGCCCGGCGGCGTCTTCTCGATCAACACCAAGAACCACCGCAACAAGAGCGTCTGGGTCGGTGACCATGCCACTCGGATCAACTACGGGAAGGGACGCCCTTACCCGCGGAGCAGTCGGCGCGAGGCCGCCATCGTGAAGCGTGTGCTAGATCGCGGATGCGGGTTCTCCGTCCCGGTGAACCCGGTGCTCGTCTTCGTCAGGCCGGCCAAACTCACGGTGGAGCCCACGTTGCAGGACGTGCGGGCCATCGAAGATCGGGAACTGTCCGCGCTGCGCCCCTTGGCTGGAGCCTTGAGCCCTGAGCAGGCCGACGCCGTGTACGCCGTGGCTCGCGATCAGCGGTCCTGGGCTGCTGCGTCCAGGGGGAACCTGCTGAGGTCTGACCGTTGAGGCCGGGCCTGCTACAGCCAGACGAAGGGACGAGTCGCCCGCCCAAGGACGACAGGTACCACACCATCGACTCGATGGACTGACTGTCGGCCCTGGTCCTCAACCACATCGTCCGTACGAGGCCGACGCCCTGCACCTGTCACGGACGAGCGTATGTCCGTGGCCAGGGAGCGGCCCGTACGGGTGGCCACCAGGGAGCGGCACTCGTCGACTTTGCCCGTCTCGCCGGGGTCTCCTCGGGGACGGTCTCCAACGTCCTCAACCACTTCGACCGCGTCACCGAAGCCTCGCGGGCACGGGTGAAGAAGGCCATCGCGGACCTCGGGTTCGTGCAGGGCGGGGCGGCGCCGACGCCTGCTGCCCACTGGCACAGAGGCGGTTCTGCAACCTGACTGTTCACCCCTGCGGTCTCCGGCTGGTACCCGAAGAAGGCCCCCACAGGAGGCCTGGCCCGTCCCTCTGTTCAGCGAGCCGTGGCCCGGCGTTTCGGCACGGGAACGCGGCGCCGCCAACCGGGCGACGCCTGCTGGCTCCCGATCACCCACGGCCTCCGCCACACCCACCGGACGATGATGGAGGACTTCGGCACCGAGAAGGTCCTCATGGGCGAGTGCATGGGCCACATCGACGGCTCCGTTTCGGCCCGCTACGCCCACGTCACCCCGGGCATGCACAAACACCTCATGCTCGGCTTGACCGAGCAGTGGGAGGCGGCCCTCGACGCTCGTCGATTGATGAGCCCCGGGTCATCCGTCGCCGTGCTGGGCCGGCTGCTACTGGCCAGGCTCTAGCAATCGCTCGTCCTGGGGCCAGGTCAGGTCAGGCCTGGCCCTCCCCAGCGGAGGGCCGGGCGTCTCCGGGGCCCCAGGCGTCTCCCTTGCGGATGTTGCAGATCCAATGGGCTGCCTGAAGGTTCTCGGCTGTGTGCGCGCCGCTCTCCGCGACAGGCTTGATGTGGTCGAGGGTGGCGGACCATGGGTCGGGCCATTCAACGGCGGGGTTCATCACGCGACGACACAACTGGCAGACCCATTGGTCGCGTCCGTAGATGTCGAACGGGTCCACCTGGTCAGCGTCGGCGTTGAGAGAGCCGTAGCCGCGCATGCGGGCCTGGTAGCTGTTCCGGGCCCGAGTGGAGCGCCGCTGCTTCTCGGAGTGGGCAGTGTATGCCGGGGTCCAGAGGGTGGGTGTCGGTTCGGTGACGCAGACCCAGGCTTCCCAGTCGTAGGTCTTCCCGCTCTCGTCCACGTCACGGAAGATCTCGTTCTGCCAGTGCCAATGCCGCCCGTCGTCCCCCTCGAATGACGTCTGCTGGCCGAGGGGGTGCTGCTGGCCGGGCACCTTGGTCCACCACAGGACGCGGCCCGTGTAGGCCAGGAGTGCTCCGGTCTGCTGGTGGATCGCGACCATCGGCTCGACGTCGGGTTCGGAGCCGGCTCGCACCAAGGCGACGAGACCGTCGGCACCCAGGGAGGTAGCGGTGGCGTACGTGGTGACGGATCCGTGCCGCTCGATGACATCGCCCTTGATGGGGCTCAGCCCGTAGAACTCGTAGGGGAAGTCGCCTTCGGCGGTCCTGGTGCAGAAGACCCGCGGTTCCCGCGCCGCCCCGAACCGAGCGCGCTGGTCGGCATTGGCGGAGGATCGGTCACCGTGATCCGCGATGGCGCCCACGTCGATCTCACCCCGCTCGATCCGCGCCTTCGTACGCCGCTTGAGCGTGGTGTTGCACCGACCCGAGCAGACGTGCCGGTCACGATGCTCCCAGTGGGCGCTCCTTGGAACGGGCTTGCCACAGATCCGGCAAGGTTGACCGCCGGTGGCACGTTCGGCAGCAGCGAGGATCGGGTTCCAGTAGGGATCGCCGCGGACTTCACGGGTCCTTGCGAGGTCAGGCACCGGCGGCGTCCCAGGCGTGAGTGTCTGCTTTGGGCGCCGCACCCTCGGCGCGCCCTTCGGAAGTTCAGCCCGCTGCTTCTTGGCGGCGGAAGTGCGGCAGGGATCGGAGCAGTATTTCTGGCTGCGCGGGCGCCAGTACTCCATCAATGTGCCGCAGACCGCGCACGGGCGCCCCGTGTGCTCGGCGGAGCTGTTGTCGGCGTCGTTGTTGCTGCCGAAACTGTGGTCCACAGGCAGTCCTCGGGTCGAGCGGGCGACTGGAGTTCGCGAACGTGCAGGTGTGAGCGAACACGTGGAAGGTGTGCCGCCCCTGCCAAGTGATCATCTGCTGGGAGAAACCCACCAAGATCGTCTCCCGGATTTCTCCCAAACGATCACCGAAAACGCAGGAGGGGCCCGACCCGCTTTCGCGGATCAGGCCCCTGACCTGGTCTTACTGGCTGTCGGGGTGGCGGGATTTGAACCCACGACCTCTTCGTCCCGAACGAAGCGCGCTGCCAAGCTGCGCCACACCCCGATGTCCCCGCATCGCGGCGACGTCGATTACTTTAGCCCACCGGGGGCCGGAGACGAAATCCGGTTTCCCGGGCTCCGGCGGGCGTCCGCGCACCCGGTCAGGGCGCGGGGACCAGGGTCAACAGGGACACCTCCGGGGGGCAGGCGAACCGGACGGGGGTGTACCGACTGGTGCCGCAGCCCGCGGAGACGTGGAGGTGCGAGGTGCGCCCCGCGGCGGTGTGCGTGGAGAGGCCCTTGACCCGGTCGGTGTCGAGGTCGCAGTTGGTGACGAGCGCACCGTAGAAGGGGATGCACAGCTGGCCCCCGTGGGTGTGGCCGGCCAGGATCAGCGGGTAACCGTCCTCGGCGAACGCGTCCAGCGCCCGCAGGTACGGTGCGTGCACGACGCCCATCGAGAAGTCGACCGAGGGGTCGGGGCCGCCCGCCACCTGGGCGTAGCGGTCCCGCTTGATGTGCGGGTCGTCCAGGCCCGTGAGCCCGATCTCGACGCCGCTCGCGCCCGTCGCCAGCTTGAGCGTGCTCCGCGTGTTCGTGAGGTTCAGCCAGCCGGCCGCGTCGAAGCCGTCCCGCAGGTCCTCCCACGGGTTGCGGACCACGCCCACGGCGGGCGGGTTGCCGTTCAGGCCGTGCTGTCCGCGGGCCTTCTCGAACAGGTACCGCGCGGGGTTGCGCAGGGTCGGTCCGTAGTAGTCGTTCGAACCGAACACGTACGCCCCGGGGAACTCCATCAGCGGGCCGAGCGCGTCGAGGACCTCGGGCACGCCCTCCGGGTCGGACAGGTTGTCCCCGGTGTTGATCACGAAGTCGGGGCGCAGGCCCGCCAGGGAACGCAGCCACCGCTGCTTCTTCCGCTGACCGCTGACCATGTGGATGTCCGACACCTGGAGGACCCGCAGTGGACGCATCCCCCGCGGGAGGACCGGAACGGTCACCCGTCGGAGACGGTACGAACGGGCCTCGAAACCCGCCGAGTAGAGCAGGCCGGCGGCGCCGACTGCCGCGATTGACAGGGGTACTCCATAACGCGCTCGCATGCCCCCATCGTGTCAGACTCGAACAACTCACCCGCGATCGGTGTGATCATTCGGCGGCGCCCGGACCTGCGACCAAGCCTTGCCCGGACCCGCGCCCGGACCCGCGCGGGGACGTGCGGCGGGGGTGTTCCCGCGGCGCTGCGTAAATCGCCGGGCGTCCGGCCGGTCCCGCCTGCGACAATCCCCCCATGACCACGCTCAAGTCCAAGCTCAAGGAAGACCTCACCACCGCCATCCGGGGGCGCGACGAACTGCGCTCCTCGACGCTCCGGCTGACCCTCACGGCGATCACCAAGGAAGAGGTCGCCGGCACCCAGGCCCGTGAGCTGTCCGACGACGAGGTGCGCAAGGTGATCGCCCGCGAGGCGAAGAAGCGTCGTGAGGCCGCCGACGCCTTCGCCCAGGGCGGCCGGGCCGAGCAGTCCGAGCGGGAGAAGGCGGAGGGCGAGGTCCTCGCCGAGTACCTGCCGAAGCAGCTCAGCGACGACGAGCTGCGGGAGATCGTCGAGCAGGCCGTGGCCCAGGCCCGTGCGGCGGGCGCCGAGGGGCCCCGTGCGATGGGTCAGGTCATGAAGATCGTGAACCCGAAGGTGGCCGGTCTGGCGGAGGGCGGCCGGGTCGCCGCCCTCGTCAAGCAGCTCCTCGCGGGCTGACGAAGCCTGCGGCGGTGCGACGCCGGAGCCCACCCGGAGCCGCCGGCAGCGGCCCGGACGGGGTCCGGACGCGCGGCGTATCCGGCGAGCACGACTGAGGGGCGCCCCAGCACACGCGATGTGTGCCGGGGCGCCCCTCAGCCTTGTTCGGTGCCCGCCACCCGTGGGCGGCGGGGGCGCGGATCAGTCGCTTCCGCGCCCGTCGCCCGCGCCGCCACTGCGCCCGGCGCTACCGCCACCGCCGCCGCTCGTGCCGGGGCGGACGTCGGTGTCCGGGCCGCCCGTGCCACCGGGCCGGCCGCCGTTCGTGCCGCCGAGGAGTCCGCCGATCAGGCCGTCACCGGGGCGACCGTCCTCGTTGTCGCCGTCACCGCCCCCGTCGCCCCCGTCGCCCTCGCCGTCCTCGTTCTTCGGCTTGCGCGGGGTGTCGGGGATGTTGATCAGCTTGAAGTCGGGGGCGGCCTTGTCGGCGAGCGCCCCGGTCATGGCGTCGCGCCAGATCGGACCGGGGACCTGACCGCCGAAGACCTTGTCGTGGTACTGGCCGCCGATGGTGATGTTGACCATCCGCTGCTTGTGCGCCGGGTCACCGACCCAGACCGCTCCGGCCGCGTTCGGGGTGTACCCGACGAACCAGGCGGCGTAGCGGAAGTCCGTCGTACCGGTCTTGCCCGCGCTCGGGCGGGAACCCAGACCGGCCTCCTTGCCGGTACCGGCCTCGACCACACCCCGCAGAAGGGTGTTCACGGTGTCGGCGGTCCGCTCGGACATCGCGCGGGAGCAGGTGGTCTTCGGGACCCGCAGCGACTTCTTCTCGGCGTTGGTGATCGACTGGATGGCCACCGGGGTGCAGTACGTGCCGCGCGAGGCGAAGGTGGCGTACGCGCCCGCCATGGTGAGCGGGGACATCTCCTCGGTGCCCAGCGCGATCGACGGGCCCTGCGCCAGCTTGCCGCCGTCGGCCCGCTCGACGCCCATCTGCTTGGCGAGCGTGGTGACCGGGCAGATGCCGATCTCGCTGATCAGCTCGACGTAGTAGGTGTTGACCGACTTCGCGGTCGCCTCCTTCATGCCGTACGGGCCGACCTCGCTCTCGTTCTCGTTCTCCAGCTCCTCGTTCGAGGTGTTCACGTACTTCCCGCCGCCACAGGTGTCCACCGGGCTGGGGAAGGGCATCTTGTACGGCGAGGGGAACACCTTCGTCGCGGGGACGCCGCCCTCGATGGCCGCCGCGGCGACGATCGGCTTGAACGTCGAACCGGGCTGGAAGCCGGCGCCGCCGCCCATGTCCTTGTCGACCGAGAGGTTGAGCACGGTCTCGCCCTTGCCCAGGCCGTAGGGGCGGGACTGCCCCATGGCGAGGATCTTGCCCGTCCCGGGCTCCACGATCGACATGGCCGTCGCGACCTTGTCGCTCTTGTAGACGTGCTTCTTGACCGAGTCCTGCACGGACTCCTGGGCCTGCGGGTCCATGGTGGTGCGGATGGTGAGGCCGCCGCGGTTCCAGATCTTCGCGCGGTCCTCCTTGGTCTTGCCGAACGCGGGGTCGGTCAGGAAGACGTTGCGCACGTAGTCGCAGAAGAAGCCGCCGCCGTTGACGGCGGTGATGCAGCCGTTCTGCGGGCGCTTGACCTTCAGGCCGAGCGGCTTGGCCTTCGCCTTGGCGGCCTCGCCCTGGGTGATGTCCCCGACCTCGGCCATCCGCTGGAGGAC
The DNA here is from genome assembly GCF_042871255.1 of Streptomyces sp. NPDC005955. Classification (NCBI taxonomy): domain Bacteria; kingdom Bacillati; phylum Actinomycetota; class Actinomycetes; order Kitasatosporales; family Streptomycetaceae; genus Streptomyces; species Streptomyces sp. NPDC005955. The sequence continues at coordinate 336,633 of NZ_JBIAIF010000006.1, forward strand.
GACGTTGCGCCGCTTGGTGGCTTCCGCCTCGTCGTTCACCGGGTCGTACCGGCTGGGGGACTGGACGATGCCGGCGAGCAGCGCGGCCTGCTCGACGTTCAGCTTCTTGGCCGGGATGGAGAAGTAGCGCTGGGAGGCGGCCTCGATGCCGTACGCCTGCTGCCCGAAGAACGTGATGTTCAGGTAGTTCTCCAGGATGCGCTTCTTGCCCAGTTCCTCCTCGACCTGGATCGCGTACTTCAGCTCGCGGATCTTGCGGCCGAGGGTCTGCTGGGTGGCCTGGGCGACCTTCGTCGGGTCGTCGCCCGCCTCCTCGACGAAGACGTTCTTCACGTACTGCTGGGTCAGGGTGGACGCGCCCTGGGCCACCCCGCCGCTCTGCGCGTTCTCGTTGAGGGCGCGCAGGATGCCCTTCGCGTCGATCGCCCCGTGCTCGTAGAAGCGGGAGTCCTCGATCGCGATCACCGCCTTCTGCATGTACGGCGAGATGTCCTTGAGCGGGACCACCGTGCGGTCGCGCGAGTAGACCGTGGCGAGCGGGCCGCCCTCCGAGTCCAGGATGGTGGTGCGCTGGCTCAGCGGCGGGCGCTTCAGATTGGCGGGGATCTCGTCGAAGCTGTCGACCGAGCCCTTGGCCGCGAGGCCGAGCGCGCCCGCTGCGGGCAGCGCGATACCGGCCAGCACCACTCCAGCGAGCACGCTGACACCGAGGAACTTGGCGGCCTGCTGCGTGGGGGACAGCCCACCGCCCGAGCGCTTGTTTGGCATGGAGGCAGCCTACGTTCTGATTCGCCGGACACACGTATATGCCTTGGCCTAAGCTGCTCACGACTGTCACAGCAGTACGGCCGGACATCAACCCTTCAGATGGTCAAACCCCTTCCGCCCGAGGAAAGTTCCCCCGAGCGCCCGGAGGCGTCGGCGGCCCGCGGGGCAGTGTCCGATTCCGCCTCCTGTGTCGCCCCGCGTCCGGAGTGACGTAGGGGAACCCTCCTGCTTTGTGGCTTCCCTCACGCATGTCCAGGCGTCACTCCGTTGGGTGATCTGCCGCGTACGCATAGTCCGTTCGGGCCATTCAAGATTGGGCCCGAAGGGGGTGTTGCGCTGTGCCTGCCTTCCGTAACGTCCTCAACTGGCGGCGGTGAATATGCCGCTGCCGCCGTGGGGGAGCCTCGAATTCGGGAGAGGACGGCGCCGGTATGGGCTGGGTAACCGACTGGAGTGCGCAGGCGGCCTGTCGCACTACCGATCCGGACGAACTGTTCGTACAAGGAGCAGCGCAGAACAGGGCGAAGGCGGTGTGCACCGGATGTCCGGTGCGTACGGAGTGCCTGGCCGACGCGTTGGACAACCGCGTCGAGTTCGGCGTCTGGGGAGGCATGACCGAGCGGGAACGCCGCGCTTTGCTGCGCCGGCGCCCGACGGTCACGTCCTGGCGCAGACTGCTGGAGACCGCGCGCACCGAGTACGAACGTGGCGCGGGCCTGCTGCCCGTGCACATCGACGACGTGGACGACATGCGCGAGATGGATGACATGGACGAAGTGGCTTCGTACGAGGAGCGCTACGAGAGCTACGCCGCCGTCGGGTAGACGGAACCGTGGACTGAGTGCACCGAACATCACTCGTTCGGTGGATGTCGTGGGAGCGGCCCGTGCGTCGGTACGGGAACACGTGCCCTGCTCGCGCACTGGTGTGCGCGGGCGCGCGCCGCTCGGGTGCATCGCTGTGCGAGCCCTGTGCGTGCACCACCCGTGCACCACCCGTGCGCCGGCGCGCCGAACGGTCGTGCGACGTGCGCTGATGCTCGTGTGCCCTGTGTCGTACGTGTGCATGCCGTACAGGTGCGTGCCGTGCGGGTACGTGTCGTGCGCCGCGTGCGGTGCTGACAGCGCTGACGGTGCCGGGAACTGCTGACGGTGCTGAGCGGTGCCGGGGGAGGCGCCGGGTCGTGCTGTGGAGGAAGACGTGGGGGCGGGGCCCGAGGTTGCTCGGCCCACGGTGATCGTTCTGCCGAGTGCCTTCCGTCCTCCGTCCACCCCCTCCTGATCGCCGTGCCCGCCGTGCCCGCCGTGCCCGCCGTGCTCGTCCTGCTCGCGCACCCGGCGTGCTCTGTCTGCCGGGGGCGGGCGGGAGCGGCCGCTCAGCCGGCGGGAGTCCCCGTCCCCCCGGTGGTGGCTGCCGGCGGCGCGGCCAGCCGCTCGCCGACGTCCCGCAGGCCCGCCAGGTCGTGGACGTCGCCCGGTAGTGCGGTCACCTCGGTGACGGCCACCTCGGGGTGCAGCGCGGTGAACCGGTCCCGGGTGCGCCGCTCGCGGTCCAGCAGTTGCATGCGCTCGGCGTGCAGCCGCAGCAGGCCGGCCGTCAGACGGTCGGGTCCACCGCGGTCGCTCGGGCGGGGGTCGGGGTCACCCGGGTCGCTCGCGCCACGCGGGTGATCGGGGGTTTCGGGACGTTCCGGCCGTGATCGGGGCGAGCTGGGGGGCTCGGGGGATTCGGGGGGAGCCACACCGCTCCGAAGACCAGCTTTCCCGTCCCCCTGATCGACAATGCCCCGCCCGGCAAGATTTTCCGCATCGGGACCCTCGGCCGCCGTCCGCCCGGCAGGGCCCCCGCCCGCCGCCGGCCCGTCGAGACCGTCCGCCTCCCGCCCGTCCGGGGCTTCCGCCGCCGCCCGCTCGTCGAGGGCTTCCGCCGCGGCGAGCGCCCGCTCCGCGGACAGCCGGGCCGCGCCACTGGTGTGCACCCGGTTCAGCACCAGCCCCGCGAGCGGCATGTCGTCGGCGGCCAACCGCTCCACGAAGTACGCGGCCTCGCGCAGGGCGTCCCGCTCCGGCGCGGCCACCACCAGGAACGCCGTACCGGGCGCCTGGAGCAGCCGGTAGGTCGCGTCCGCCCGGGTGCGGAATCCGCCGAACATGGTGTCCATGGCCGCCACGAACGTCTGCACGTCCCGCAGCAACTGACTGCCCAACACCTTGCCGAGGGCGCCGGACACCATCGACATGCCGACGTTCAGGAACTTCATCCCGGCCCGGCCGCCGACCTTCGCCGGCGCCATCAGCACCCGGATGAGCTTCCCGTCCAGGAAGGACCCGAGCCGCTTGGGAGCGTCCAGGAAGTCCAGCGCGGACCGGGACGGCGGGGTGTCCACCACGATCAGGTCCCACTCGTCCCGCGCGCGCAGCTGCCCCAGCTTCTCCATCGCCATGTACTCCTGCGTGCCCGCGAAACCGGCCGACAGGGACTGGTAGAAGGGGTTCCCCAGGATCGCGGCGGCCCGCTCGGGATCGGCGTGCGACTCGACGATCTCGTCGAACGTCCGCTTCATGTCCAGCATCATGGCGTGCAGTTCGCCGCCGGCCGCGTCGTCGACGCCCTTCACCCGGCGCGGGGTGTTGTCGAGCGAGTCGATGCCCATGGACTGGGCCAGCCGGCGGGCCGGGTCGATGGTGAGCACGACCACCTTGCGCCCGCGCTCGGCGGCCCGCAGCCCGATCGCCGCGGCCGTCGTAGTCTTCCCGACGCCGCCCGCGCCGCAACACACCACGATCCGGGTGCGGGGGTCGTCCAACAGGGGGTCCACGGCCAACGCCCGCTCGGTGGGTGGCGTCATGCGCTGTCCTGCTTCCTCAGGTCCGTGGCGAGCCGGTACAGGCCCGCGAGGTCCACTCCCTCGGCGAGCAGCGGCAGTTCGGCCAGCGGGGGGCCGGAGCCTTCGAGCACGGCCCGCTGGGTGTGTTCCAGGGCGCGGCGTTCCGCGTACTCGGCGGCCTGCGCGAGCAGCGGATCGACGAGCTTCTCGGCGTTGCCGCCCTTGCGGGCCCCGCCGAGTCCGGCCGCCGACAGGGACCTGGCGACGGCGGAGCGCGGGACGCCGCCGTCCGCTCCGTCCAGCAGCGCCAGCGAGGCCCCGTCCAGCAGCCGGGGACGCACCATGTTGACGAAGACCCGGCCCACCGGGAGGTTCGCGGCGCGCAGTTCGGCGATGCCGTCCACGGTCTCCTGCACGGGCATCTCCTCCAGCAGGGTCACCAGGTGGACGGCGGTCTGCGGGGACTTGAGGACCCGCATCACGGCCTGCGCCTGGTGGTGCACGGGCCCTATCCGGGCGAGCCCGGCCACCTCGTCGTTCACGTTGAGGAAGCGGGTGATCCGACCGGTGGGCGGCGCGTCCATCACCACGTGGTCGTACGCGAACCGGCCGGCCTTGTCCTTGCGGCGGACCGCCTCGCACGCCTTGCCGGTCAGCAGGACGTCCCGTACGCCGGGCGCCACCGTGGTGGCGAAGTCGATCGCGCCGAGCTTCTTGAGGGCCCGCCCGGCACTGCCCATCTTGTAGAACATCTGGAGGTAGTCCAGCAGGGCCAACTCCGCGTCGATGGCGAGGGCGTACACCTCACCGCCGCCGGGGGCCACCGCGATCTTCCGCTCCTCGTAGGGCAGCGCCTCCGTCTCGAAGAGTTGCGCGATGCCCTGACGGCCCTCGACCTCGACGAGGAGGGTGCGCTTGCCCTCGGTCGCGAGGGCGAGCGCCAGTGCGGCGGCGACCGTGGTCTTGCCGGTACCGCCCTTGCCGCTGACGACCTGGAACCTGCTCACACCTGCGAGCCTAACCACTGGCGCCACGGCCTACGCAGGAGGCCGCCTTTCCCAGCGGATACAGTCGCCGCATGACCAAGAAGTGGGAATACTCGACCGTGCCGCTGCTCGTCCACGCCACCAAGCAGATCCTCGACACCTGGGGACAGGACGGCTGGGAGCTGGTGCAGGTCGTTCCGGGTCCGAACCCGGAGCAGCTCGTCGCCTACCTGAAGCGCGAGAAGTCGGAATGAGCGGGGCGGTCGAGGCGCGTCTGACCGCGCTGGGACTCACGTTGCCGCAGGTCGCAGCGCCGCTCGCGGCCTACCAGCCCGCCGTGCGGACCGGTGTGTACGTGTACACCGCGGGCCAGCTGCCCCTGGTGGAGGGCACCCTGCCGCTGACCGGGAAGGTCGGCGCCGAGGTCACCGCCGAGGAGGCGAAGGAACTCGCCCGGACCTGCGCGTTGAACGCCCTGGCCGCGGTGAAGTCGGTCGCCGGGGACCTGGACCGGGTCGCGCGAGTGGTCAAGGTCACCGGGTTCGTCGCGTCGGCGGCGGACTTCACCGGTCAGCCGGGGGTCCTCAACGGGGCCAGCGAGCTGCTGGGCGAGGTCTTCGGGGACAAGGGCGTGCACGCGCGCAGTGCGGTCGGCGTCGCGGTGCTGCCGCTGGACGCGCCGGTCGAGATCGAGGTCCTGGTCGAGCTGGTCGCCGACTAGGTTCCGTAGTCCCGTAGCGGGCCGCGGCGCCGGTGGTGAGCCCCGGTGCCGGGCCCCACGGCCCCCTCGAACATCAGCGCCCCCCGGGATAGCCTCCCGCCATGGTGAACGGGCAGTGGTACCCACCCGAGTGGCCGGACCGCATCCGCGCGTGGGCGGACGGCACCCTGAGAGCCGCCCCGCCCCGGCGCGCCGCCACCGTGATGCTGCTGCGGGACGCCCCCGACGGACCCCGGGTGCACCTGCTGCGCCGCCGCGCCTCCATGGCCTTCGCCGGGGGCGCGTACGCGTATCCGGGCGGTGGCGTCGACCCCCGCGACGACGACCGCGACCTGCGGTGGGCCGGCCCCTCGCGCGCCTGGTGGGCGGCCCGGCTCGGCACCGACGAGGCGACCGCCCAGGCGATCGTGTGCGCAGCCGTGCGGGAGACGTACGAGGAGTCCGGGGTGCTGCTCGCCGGCCCCGCGCCGGACGCGGTGGTCTCGGACACCACCGGCGAGGACTGGGAGGCCGACCGGGCCGCCCTGGTGGCCCGTGAGACCTCGTTCGCCCGGTTCCTGGACCGGCGGGGCCTGGTGCTGCGCTCGGACCTGCTGGGCGCCTGGGCGCGGTGGATCACCCCCGAGTTCGAGCCGCGCCGCTACGACACCTGGTTCTTCGTCGCGGTGCTCCCCGCGGGGCAGCGCGCCCGCAACGCCTCCACGGAGGCCGACCGCACGGTGTGGACCCCACCGGCCGCGGCCGCCGCCCGGTACGACCGGGGGGAACTGACGATGATGCCGCCGACCATCGCGACCCTGCGCCAGCTGGCCGGCTTCGGCACGGCCGCCGAGGCGTTGGCCGCAGCTCCCGGACGGGACCTGACGCCCGTCCTGGCGCGGGCGCGGCTGGAGGGCGAGCGGGTGGTGCTGACCTGGCCGGGCCACGAGGAGTTCACCAAGGCGGTGCCCGTCTCCGGGGCCGTCCCGGACGGTGCGCCGGAGCCCGGCGCGGGAGGTGCGCGATGACCGGAACGGTTCCCCTGCCCGGCCAGCCGCGGGGCGCGGTGGTCTCCGGGGCGGCGACCGAACGGGCGGTGAACGTGCTGGCGCCGAACGCGTCGCCGATGACCCTGGACGGCACCAACACCTGGATCGTGGCCGAGCCGGACTCCCCGCTCGCCGTCGTCATCGACCCGGGGCCGCTGGACGAGTCGCACCTGCGCGCCGTGATCGCGACGGCCGAACGGGCGGGCAAGCGCGTCGCCCTGACCCTGTTGACCCACGGCCACGCCGACCACGCGGAGGGGGCGCACCGCTTCGCCGAGCTGACCGGGACCCGGGTGCGCGCCCTGGACCCCGCGCTGCGGCTCGGGGACGAGGGGCTGGCCGCCGGGGACGTGATCACCACGGGCGGGCTGGAGCTGCGGGTGGTGCCCACCCCCGGGCACACCGCGGACTCGCTCTCCTTCCACCTCCCCGCGGACCGGGCGGTCCTCACCGGGGACACCGTCCTCGGTCGGGGCACCACACTGGTCGCCCACCCGGACGGGCGGCTCGGGGACTACCTGGACTCGCTGCGCCGGCTGCGTTCGCTCACCGTCGACGACGGGGTGCACACGGTCCTGCCGGGGCACGGGCCGGTCCTGGACGACGCGCAGGGCGCCGTGGAGTTCTACCTCGCCCACCGGGCGCACCGGCTGGCCCAGGTGGAGACCGCGGTGGAGGACGGCTGCCGGACCGCGGCGGAGGTCGTGGCCCGGGTGTACGCGGACGTGGACCGTTCGCTGTGGCCCGCGGCCGAGCTGTCCACCCGGGCCCAGTTGGACTACTTGGGCGAGCACGGGCTCATCTAGGCCGCGCGCAGACCCCTGACCGGCCCGGTGGGGCCCTGAACGCCGAGGAGCGCCCCGTGACCTCACGGGGCGCTCCTCGGCGTTCAGGGGACGGCTCGGCGCCGTCGGGGGCTCAGCGCGAGCGCTTCGCCAGGCGTTCCACGTCCAGCAGGATCACCGCGCGGGCCTCCAGCCGCAGCCAGCCCCGGCCGGCGAAGTCGGCCAGCGCCTTGTTGACGGTCTCGCGGGACGCGCCGACGAGCTGGGCCAACTCCTCCTGGGTGAGGTCGTGCACCACGTGGATGCCCTCCTCGGACTGCACGCCGAACCGGCGGGACAGGTCGAGCAGGGCGCGGGCGACCCGGCCGGGCACGTCGGAGAAGACCAGGTCGGACATCTGGTCGTTGGTCTTGCGCAGGCGCCGGGCGACGGCGCGCAGCAGCGCGGCGGCCACCTCGGGGCGGGCGTTCAGCCAGGGCTGGAGGTCGCCGTGGCCGAGGCCGAGCAGCTTGACCTCGGTCAGCGCGGTGGCGGTGGCCGTGCGCGGTCCGGGGTCGAACAGCGACAGCTCGCCGATCAGCTCGCCGGGGCCGAGCACCGCCAGCATGTTCTCCCGGCCGTCCGGGGACGTCCGGTGGAGCTTCACCTTGCCCTCGGTGACCACGTACAGGCGGTCCCCGGGGTCGCCCTCGTGGAAGAGGGCGTCACCGCGCGCGAGGGTCACCTCACTCATGGAGGCGCGCAGCTCCGCGGCCTGCTCGTCATCGAGCGCCGCGAAGAGCGGGGCGCGCCGCAGAACGTCGTCCACGAGTTCTCTCCTTGTCGACCTGACTCAGGGGTCCGTGCTCCCCATCTTGCCGGACGGTCCAAACAGTGTGATCAGTCACAAGTCTGCCGTACGTACGTCCCGCACAGTGCCCGTGGGGGCCAATTGGGCGCCGATCCTCCAGGTCCCGGGCGGGTGTCGGTGCCGGGCTTTAGGCTGGCCGGGTGTCCAAAACGCCGGTGAGAGCACAGGCCAAGGGGGCTGCGCAGGTGGCCGCACGAGGGGATTCCGCTGTGGGCGAACAATCGTCCGGGCTTGCCGCAAATGCGGCAAAACGGTCGAGGGGTTCGGGGGGTCGGAGTACCGCGGCGACCGCCGGGCGCGGTGCCGCGGGGACCGCCGGGAAGGCTTCCGGGGCGGCCGGGAAGGCGGCCGGGGGGCAGCGGTCCGAGTCCCGTACCGCCCTCGTCCGACGGGCCCGCCGGATCAACCGGGAGCTCGCCGAGGTCTACCCGTACGCGCATCCGGAGCTGGACTTCGAGGACAGCTTCCAGCTCCTGGTGGCCACCGTCCTGTCCGCGCAGACGACGGACCTGAGGGTCAACCAGACCACCCCGGCGCTCTTCGCCGCCTATCCGAAGCCCGAGGACCTCGCCACCGCCGACCCCGAACGGGTGGAGGAGCTGATCCGCCCCACCGGGTTCTTCCGGGCCAAGACCAGGTCGATCATCGGTCTGGCCGCCGCCCTGCGGGACGAACACGACGGGGAGGTCCCCGGCACCCTGGAGGAGCTGGTCAAGCTGCCCGGGGTCGGCCGCAAGACCGCGTTCGTGGTGCTGGGCAACGCCTTCGGGCGGCCCGGGATCACGGTGGACACCCACTTCGGGCGGCTGGTGCGGCGCTGGAAGTGGACGGAGGAGACCGACCCGGACAAGGTCGAGGCCGCGGTCGGCGCGCTCTTCCCGAAGAGCGACTGGACCATGCTGTCGCACCGGGTGATCTTCCACGGCCGCCGCATCTGCCATGCGCGCAAGCCCGCCTGCGGCGCCTGCCCGATCGCCCCGCTGTGCCCGGCGTACGGGGAGGGCGAGACCGACCCGGACAAGGCCGAGAAGCTGCTCAAGTACGAGAAGGGCGGCTATCCGGGGCAGCGGTTGAACCCGCCGCGGTCCTATCTGGAGGCGGGCGGTCGGCCCGCGCCCCCGCTGGGCGCGACCACCGGTGCGGACGCCGGTGCGACCACCGGTGCGGCCGCCGGGAAGGCCGGATGACGCGCTCCGCACCCGCCGGGGCCCGCCCGGACGGCCGGGGCGCCCGGGACTTCCGGGGCGCCCGGGAGTGCGGGGGCGCCCGCGCCCGGCGCGTCGGGCCGGAACGATACGGGGGCGGACGCGCGTTGTGTCCACAGGGACGGGGGTGTCGATGACACACACGGGCAGCAACGGCAGTGGCAGCGGTGCCGGCACCGGCAGGACCGGTGGCGGGGTCGGCGCGGAAGGCGCGGGCGCGGCAGCGGGCGGCGACGGCCGCCCCGGCGGGGTCCGAGCGGCCGGCCCGGTGCGCGGAGGGTCCGACCCGGTCCGTGGGGGTCCCGGCGCGGTGCGCGAGGTCCCCGGCACGGTGCGCGGGGGTCCAGGCCCGGTGCGCGAGGTCCCCGGCGCGGTCGAGGTCAGCAGTGGCGGGCTGCCGCCCTGGCTCGCCCCGGTGGCCCTGGCCGCCGAGACCGTCCAGCCCCCGCAACTCAGCCGCTTCCTCCCCCCGGCGGACGGCGCGGGCCGCCAGTCCGCCGTCCTGGTCCTCTTCGGCGAGGGCGAGCGCGGTCCCGAACTGCTGCTGATGGAACGCGCCGGCTCGCTGCGCTCCCACGCCGGCCAGCCCGCCTTCCCGGGCGGTGCGCTCGACCCCGCCGACGGCGATCCGCACGGGGACGGCCCGGTGCGGGCCGCGCTCCGGGAGGCGTGGGAGGAGACGGGGCTCGACCCCGAGGGGGTGCAGGTCTTCGGCGTGCTGCCCAAGCTCTACATCCCCGTCAGCCAGTTCGTCGTCACCCCCGTCCTCGGCTGGTGGCGCGAGCCCAGCCCGGTCGGGGTGGTCGACCCGGCCGAGACCGCCCGGGTGTTCACGGTCCCCGTGGCGGACCTGACGGACCCCGCGAAGCGGGCCACCGCCGTCCACCCGATGGGCCACACCGGTCCCGCGTTCCTCGTGGAGCGGGCCCTGGTGTGGGGCTTCACCGCCGGAGTCATCGACCGGCTGCTGCACTTCGCCGGCTGGGAGCGCCCCTGGGACCCGTCCCGGCAGGTCCCCCTCGACTGGCGTGCGTGAAACAGTGGGCGACCGGACGGGGACCACGGTGGACGGCGAGGCAAGGCGAGGCGTGGAACGGTGAATGTGCTGGACATCCTGCTGTTGGTGGCAGCCGTGTGGTTCGCCGTCGTCGGCTACCGACAGGGCTTCGTCGTCGGCATCCTGTCGGTGATCGGTTTCCTCGGCGGCGGCCTGGTCGCCGTCTACCTGCTCCCGGTCGTCTGGGACAGCACCACGGACGACGCCGAGGTCGGGACGACCGCGGCCATCGTCGCGGTGGTGATCGTCATCGTCTGCGCCTCCGTCGGGCAGGCGTTCACCACCCATCTGGGCAACCGGCTGCGCCGCCACATCACCTGGTCGCCCGCGCGGGCCCTCGACGCCACCGGCGGGGCCCTCGTCAACGTCGTCGCGATGCTGCTGGTGGCCTGGCTGATCGGCTCGGCCCTGGCCGGGACGACGATGCCCACCGTCGGCAAGGAGGTGCGCAGCTCCAAGGTGCTCCTCGGGATCTCCCGGGCGCTGCCCGAGCAGGCCGACACCTGGTTCGCCGACTTCTCGTCCGTGCTCGCGCAGAACGGCTTCCCGCAGGTCTTCAGCCCCTTCGCCAACGAGCCCATCAACGAGGTCAAGCCGCCCGATCCGGCGCTCGCCAACAGCGCGGTCGCCGCCCATGCGAAGCGCTCCATCGTGAAGGTCCTGGGCACCGCGCAGAGCTGCAACAAGGTCCTCGAAGGCACCGGCTTCGTCTTCGCCGAGCGGCGGGTCATGACCAATGCGCACGTGGTCGGCGGGGTCGAGGAGCCCACCGTCCAGATAGGCGGAGAGGGGCGGCTCTACGACGCCAAGGTCGTGCTCTACGACTGGGAGCGGGACATCGCCGTGCTCGACGTGCCCCAGCTGAAGGCGCCCGCACTCCAGTTCGTCACGGACCGGGAGGCGAAGAGCGGGGCGGGGGCGATCGTCGCGGGCTTCCCCGAGAACGGGGCGTACGACGTGCAGGAGGCCCGCGTCCGGGCCAGGATCACCGCGAACGGACCCGACATCTACCACCGGGGCACCGTCCACCGCGACGTGTACTCGCTGTACGCGACGGTGCGTCAGGGCAACTCGGGGGGACCCCTGCTGACGCCCGACGGACGGGTCTACGGAGTGATCTTCGCCAAGTCCCTGGACGATCCCGACACGGGGTACGCCCTGACCGCCGACGAGGTCCGCGAGGACGTCGAGGCGGGCCGGAAGGCCAACCAGCAGGTGGACAGCCAGGGCTGCGCCCTGTAGCCCGCAGCGGCCCGGCGGGGGCTAGCTGCGGGCGGGGCCGGTCAGGGGCGGGGATGGCGGAGCCGGGCGGACACCCAGCGGGCGCGGCGGCGCAGGATGCGCGGGATGCCGATGGCCCGTCCGCCGGGGCTCTCGCCCACCCGGCGCGTACCGCTCCGTTGGAGGGAGCCCGGCCCGGAACCCGAGCGGCCCTCGCGTGCTGCGTCACTGTGGTCGTGCGTCCAGCCCATACCCGACGTGTGCCCGGCCCCCAAGGTCGGTAACCGCCCCGCGCGCCCCCAATTGGCCTATGCGCGCGGCAATTGGCCGCGTGTCTCCCGGGCTGCTCAGCGGTCCGGCTCGGGGTCCTTCAACCAGTTGACCAACTCGGTGGAGAACGCGACCGGGTCCTCCTCGTGGGGGAAGTGCCCGACCCCGTCGAACAGCCGCCACCGGTAGGGCGCCTCCACGTACTGTCCCGAACCCGCGGCGCTGCGCGTGCGCATGACCGGATCGAGGGAACCGTGCAGGTGCAGCGTCGGCACCCGTACCGGCCGCTTCATCCGACGGTTGAACTGGAAGCCGTCCGGCCGGGCGAGCGAGCGCACCATCCACCGGTACGGCTCGATCGAGCAGTGCGCGGTGGACGGGATGCACATCGCCCGCTGGTACGCGTCCACCACCGGATCGGGGAACGCGTCGATGCGGGGCCCGGACCAGTCCCGGATCAGACGCCCCACCAGGGCCCCGTCGTCGGCGACCAGCTGACGTTCCGGCAGCCAGGGCCGTTGGAAGCCCCACACGGAGGAGCCGGCCGCGGTCTGCCGGACGTCCGACAGCATCGCCGAACGCCAGCGCCGCGGGTGCGGCATCGAGGACACGGCGAGCCGTCGGACCAGCTTGGGCCGCATCACCGCGGCCGTCCACGCCAGATAGCCGCCGAGGTCGTGCCCGACGAGGGCCGCGTCGTGCTCCCCGAGGGAGCGGACCACCCCGGTGATGTCCAGGGCGAGGTTCGCGGGGTCGTAACCGCGCGGGGTGCGGTCGCTGCCGCCGACCCCGCGCAGGTCCATCGCCACGGCCCGGAACCCGGCGTCGGCGAGCGCGACCAGCTGGTGCCGCCAGGCCCACCAGAACTGGGGGAACCCGTGGAGCAACAGGACCAGCGGCCCCTCGCCGAGCTCCGCGACGTGGAAGCGCGCCCCGTTGGCGGCGACGTCACGATGCGTCCAGGGGCCCTCGATCCGTACGGGTGAGGGCGGCTGCGCCGAGGGGGTGGCCGGGTCGGTCATGAGGACGAGCGTGCCACAAGCTCGGGCGTGTCGAGGAACTCGTCGTCCTTGGCCAGCGGACGCGGGTGCGGCTTGGCGTGCTGGAGCACGGCGGCCGTCTGCTTGGCCGAAGCGGCCACCTTCTGCGGGCCCTTGCCCTTCTTCGCCTTCTTGGCGAACGCCACGCCGATCAGGCCGAGGACCACGGCGACCAGGACGTTCGCGGCGAACGACAGCAGGAAGCAGACGGAGAGGTGCCAGCCGCTCCACGCCTGGATGCCGTACGCGAGCGCGAAGCTCAGCATCGGCAGTGAGAACAGCAGCACGGTGCCGGCCGCGGCGAACGCGCCGCCGCTGAACGCGCCGCGCTTGACGTCCTGGCGCAGCTGGGCCTTGGCCAGCGCGATCTCGTCGTGCACCAGCGCCGACATCTCGCTGGTGGCGCTGGCCACCAAGGTGCCGAGGCTGCGGTCGGCGCCCACGGGGGCCTCCGGTGCGCTCATCGCGTACTCCCTCTGTTCCGGTGTGTCCGTCGTTCCGGTGCGTCCGTCTGGTCCGGCCGGTGCTCCGGAGCAGTGGTGGTCCGGGGCGGCCGGGCGCCGCCGCCCGACGGGGCGGCGATGACGCTTTGATGTCAGATCATGCCGGACTGTCGCCCCCGTCGCCTGCCCCGGCCATCACTTTCGCGAGCCTGCGGTGTTCGGCGGCCTTCCGTTCGTGGATCTCGGCCATCCTCAGGTGGTACTCCGGGTTGTCCTGCTCGTAGACGTCGGGGATGCCGTCGAGGTCCTCGTCGCGCTCCTCGTCGGCCCACAGCCGCTGGTACGTGCGGTTGCGGAACTTCAGCAGCACACCGGCGAGCAGGGCCGCGATCAGGGAGCCGGTCAGGACGGCCGCCTTGACCTCGGCGGTGAGGGCGGGGTCGTCGGCGAACGCCAGCTCGCCGATCAGCAGCGAGACGGTGAAGCCGATGCCGGCGAGCGTCGCCACCGCGAACACGTCGGGCCAGGCGAGTTCGTCGCTGAGCGAGGCCCGGGTGAAGCGGGCGGTGAGCCAGGTGCCGCCGAAGATGCCCAGCGCCTTGCCGAGCACCAGCCCGAGGACGACGCCGAGCGTCTCGGGCTGGGTGAAGACCTCGGCGAGCGCCCCGCCGGAGATCGGTACGCCGGCGCTGAACAGCGCGAACAACGGTACGGCCAGGCCCGCCGAGACCGGGCGCACCAGGTGTTCGATGTGCTCGCCCGGGGAGTGGGCCTCGCCCTCGCGCCGGGTGCACCGCAGCATCAGGCCCATGGCGACCCCGGCGACGGTGGCGTGGACGCCGCTGTTGTACATCAGGCCCCAGATGACCAGGCCCAGCGGTACGTACACGTACCAACCGCGGACGCCCTTGCGCAGCAGCAGCCAGAAGACGACGAGCCCCAGGAAGGCGCCGGCGAGGGCGGCGAAGTCCAGTTCGCTGGTGAAGAAGATCGCGATGATCAGGATGGCGAACAGGTCGTCGACGACGGCGAGCGTCAGCAGGAACGCGCGCAGCGCGGACGGCAGCGAGGTGCCGATGACGGCGAGGACCGCGAGCGCGAAGGCGATGTCCGTGGCGGTGGGCACCGCCCAGCCGGTGAGGGAGCCGCCGCCGCTGAGGTTGGTGACGACGTACACGAGGGCCGGTACGGCCATGCCGCACAGGGCGGCGACCACGGGGAGGACGGCGGCCTTGGGGTCGCGCAGGTCCCCGGCGACGAGTTCGCGTTTCAGTTCGATGCCGGCCACGAAGAAGAAGATCGCCAGCAGCCCGTCGGCGGCCCAGTGCTGGACCGACAGGTCGAGGCCGAGGGCTGCGGGTCCGAAGTGGAAGTCGCGCACCGCCTCGTAGCTGTCCCGCAGGGGGGTGTTCACCCAGACCAGGGCGGTGACCGCGGCGACGAGGAGCAGGACGCCGCCGACGGTTTCGGTGCGCAGGGCCTCGGCGACGAAGTTCCGCTCGGGCAGGGAGAGGCGTCCGAGGAAGGTGCGGGGGGAACGGGGCGCGGCCACGGGTGCGGACCTCCGGGTCGTGTTCGGCGAGCACGGCCAACGGGTCGCTGACTGCGCTGCCGACCAGACTTCCCGGCGCACCTGTAGTTCTCGCGGCGTCGAGGCGACCGGGACGGACCCGGTCGGTCGGTTCGGGGCGGACCCCGACGGCGGGTACGGCACCACCGTGGTGCGGTGGTCCGGTTCGCCGATTCTTGACGTGACCTTGACGCGACGGACAGCTTACCCGGTGGTGCGACGGGCGTACTGGATGATCTTCACTCTACGCAGGAAAGGGGCGTCCGGCGCGCGACGCGGTGCGTGCGCGGGCCGGACGCCCCTTTCGGGCGCTCAGGGGGCCGGGGGTGTTCAGTCCTCGCTGGACGCGGCCGGCAGCTTGGTCTGGATGAGGTCCATGACCGAGGAGTCGGTCAGCGTGGTGACGTCACCCAGCTCCCGGTTCTCCGCGACGTCGCGCAGCAGCCGCCGCATGATCTTGCCGGAGCGGGTCTTGGGCAGTTCGGCCACCGGCAGGACGCGCTTGGGCTTGGCGATCGGACCGAGGGTCCGGCCCACGTGGTTGCGCAGGTCGGCGACGAGGTTCTCGTCGTCGGCGTCGGCGCTGCCGCGCAGGATCACGAAGGCGACGATGGCCTGACCCGTCGTCTCGTCCGCCGCGCCGACGACCGCCGCCTCGGCGACCGACGGGTGGGAGACGAGCGCGGACTCGACCTCGGTGGTGGAGATGTTGTGCCCGGACACGAGCATCACGTCGTCCACCCGGCCGAGCAGCCAGATGTCGCCGTCCTCGTCCTTCTTGGCACCGTCGCCCGCGAAGTACTGGCCCTCGAAGCGGGACCAGTAGGTGTCGAGGAAGCGCTGGTCGTCGCCCCAGATGGTGCGCAGCATCGACGGCCACGGCTCGGTGAGGACCAGGTAGCCGCCGCCCCCGTCGGGAACCTCGCGGGCCTCGTCGTCCACGACGGTCGCGGAGATGCCCGGCAGGGGGCGCTGCGCGGAGCCCGGCTTGGTCTCCGTGACGCCGGGCAGCGGCGCGATCATCATGGCGCCGGTCTCGGTCTGCCACCAGGTGTCGACGATCGGACAGCGGTCGCCGCCGATGTGCTTGCGGTACCAGATCCACGCCTCGGGGTTGATCGGCTCGCCGACCGACCCGAGCACCCGCAGGCTGCTCAGGTCGAACTTGGCCGGGATGTCGTCGCCCCACTTCATGAAGGTGCGGATCGCGGTCGGCGCGGTGTAGAGGATCGTCACGCCGTACTTCTGGACGATCTCCCAGAACCGGCCCTGGTGCGGGGTGTCCGGGGTGCCCTCGTACATGACCTGGGTGGCGCCGTTCGCGAGCGGGCCGTAGGTGATGTACGAGTGGCCGGTGACCCAGCCGATGTCGGCCGTGCACCAGTAGACGTCGGTCTCCGGCTTGAGGTCGAACACGGCGTGGTGCGTGTACGCGGCCTGGGTGAGGTAGCCGCCGGAGGTGTGCAGGATGCCCTTGGGCTTCCCGGTGGTGCCCGAGGTGTAGAGGATGAACAGCGGGTGCTCGGCGTCGAACGCCTCGGGGGTGTGCTCGGTGGACTGACGGGCGGTGATCTCGTGCCACCACACGTCGCGGCCCTCGGTCCAGGCGACGTCCTCACCGGTGCGGCGGACGACGAGGACCTTCTCGACGCCCTCGACCCGGCCGAGCGCGTCGTCGACGGCGGGCTTGAGGGCGGAGGGCTTGCCGCGGCGGTAGCCGCCGTCGGCGGTGATGACCACCTTGGCGCTGGCGTCCTGGATGCGGGCCGCGATGGCGTCGGCGGAGAAGCCGCCGAAGACCACGGAGTGCGCGGCGCCGATGCGGGCGCACGCGAGCATCGCGACGACCGCCTCGGGGATCATCGGCAGGTAGACGGCGACCCGGTCGCCCTTGGTGACGCCCAGCTCGGTGAGGGCGTGGGCGGCCTGCGAGACCTCGTCCTTGAGCTGGGCGTACGTCACGGCCCGGCCGTCGCCCGGCTCGCCCTCGAAGTGGATGGCGACGCGGTCGCCGTTGCCGGCCTCCACGTGACGGTCGACGCAGTTGTAGGCGACGTTGAGCTTGCCGTCCTGGAACCACTTGGCGAACGGGGGGTTCGACCAGTCGAGCGTCTCGGTGGGCTCGGTCGCCCAGTTCAGCCGGCGGGCCTGCTCGGCCCAGAAGCCGAGCCTGTCAGCCTTGGCCTGCTCGTACGCCTCCGCGGTCACGTTGGCGTGTGCGGCCAGCTCGGCGGGAGGCACGAATCTGCGGTCTTCTCGCAGCAGATTGGCCAGGCTTTCGTTGCTCACGACTTCTCCCTTTCCCAGGAGGTCCGGTCCGCTGTGTCCCGCGCCACAGCTCACCAGAAGCAACGGCCGCTGACAAGGGCTGGCCGAAAATTGGTTTAGACCTGTGTGGCGTATGTCGCGGATGGGTGGACGGCGGGTGCCCGGGGTGCCGGTCAGGTGTGGGAGGCGGGGGCGCGCCGGTTGCTCGGGGGGTCCTCCACGGCGGTGACCTGGGTGAACGTCGCTTCCGGCTCGTCCAGGAGATAGGCCTGGGCCTCGCCGACGTGGAAGTACATCCCGTGCAGGTCGAGGGGCTGGCGCGCGAGCCGTCGGGCGACGGACGGGTGTTCCCGTAGGTGGGCGAGCTGTTGCAGCACGTTGGTGAGGCAGAGCTGTTCGACGGCGTCGACGGGTGGGCGCCAGGAGAGGCGGGGCGGTGCGGCGGTGGGGGTGCGCATCCGCTCCAGGCTGGGCAGGCCGTGCCGGAGCCAGCGGCGCAGCGGCGTCGGCTCCGTACTCGTATCCGTATCCGTATCCGTATCCGTGTTTGTTCCGGCGGCTCCGGCGGCTTCGGTGGACAGGAGTGCCTGCATCGCCCCGCAGCCGGAGTGCCCGCACACGGTGATCGAGCGGACCTCCAGCACGTCCACGGCGTACTCGATGGCCGCCGCCACGGAGTCGTCACCGCGGTCGGCGCCGGGGCGGGGCACCAGATTGCCGACGTTGCGGACCACGAACAGGTCGCCCGGTCGGCTGGACGTGATCATCGACGTGACGAGACGGGAGTCGGCGCAGGCGAGGAAGAGTTGGGAGGGGCGTTGTCCCTCACGGGCGAGTCTCGCCAGCTCTCCCCGTACCAGGGGGGCCGTGTGGCGTTGGAACGCGCTGATGCCGCTGGCGAGGGGGTGCCCGGCGTGCGGTCCGCGGGGCGTTGCAACGGGCGGTGCCGCAACGGGCGGCGCCGCACCGGGTGGTGGGCCGTGGGGCGGCGGGCTGTGGGGCGGGTGGGCGCAGGCGGTGCGCTCGGACTCGTCGTCGGTATGAGCGGTATGAGCGGTGTGGGGGGTGTGAGTGGCGTGGGCGGGCTGGGGGCAGGCAGGCATGTCCCGTCTCCTCCGGGGCGGCGCGGTCGCGGACAGGGGCCCCCGGTCCCACGGAGGGCGGGGGCGGGCTCGCGGCCGTGGGGTCACGGCGTTGCAGCGGCGGGATGACTCAACTGTTGGTAAACGGATCGTCATCCAGAGTAAAGAGACGTGCCGAACATTTGCCTTAGGGATCGCAAACAATCACCTAGGTGAGTGAATAGGCATTTTTATCGGCTTGTCATACAAACGTATTGACGTTCCCGTGCGACGTTGGCGGCGCCCAGATTTGTCGTACAGGAAGAAGGTGGGCGGATGGCCGCCACCCAGAGGATCGCCGCGGGCCTGGCCGTGACCGCGACCTGCGCCATGGCCCTGTCCGGCTGCGGCGACCCCGACAGCGCCGGAGCCCGGAAGACCGGTTCGGGGGAGAAGAAGGCGTCCGCGGCCCCCGCGCCCAGGAACGCGGTGAAGCTGATCGGCGACGGGTCCACCGCCTTCACCGGCCCCCAGCCGAAGCTCCCGCGTCCCGAACGGTTGAAGCCCGGTCAACGCCCGCCGCAGTTCGTCGTCTTCTCCTGGGACGGTGCGGGCGAGGACAGTCAGCGACTGTTCTCGCACTTCCGGAAGGTGTCGAAGGCCAACAACGCCACGATGACGTACTTCCTCAGCGGCGTGTACATGCTCCCGGAGGAGAAGCGGAAGCTGTACGACCCGCCGCAGCACAACACGGGCAGCTCCGACATCGGCTTCAACGACGTCCAGGGCATCCAGGACACCGTCGACCAACTCCGGGGCGCCTGGCTGGAGGGCAACGAGGTCGGCACCCACTTCAACGGTCACTTCTGCGGCAGCAGCGGCGGTGTCGGACAGTGGTCCGTCGACGAGTGGAAGAGCGAGATCGCGCAGGCCAAGTCCTTCGTGACGAACTGGAAGACCAACACCGGTCTCAAGGGCGCCGATCCGCTGCCCTTCGACTACGACAAGGAACTCATCGGCGCCCGCACCCCCTGCCTCGAAGGGCAGAAGAACTTCATGAAGGCGGCCCGCGAACTGGGCTTCCGCTACGACACCAGCGGCGTCAACGACCAGGTCTGGCCGAAGAAGAAGGAAGGACTGTGGGACCTGTCCATGCAACTCGTCCCCGTCCCCGGCCGCTCCTTCGAGACGTTGACCATGGACTACAACTTCATGGTCAACCAGTCCGGTACGACCTCCCAGGGCGACCCGTCGATGCACGAGTACTGGGGGGACCAGATGCGCGACGGCCTCCTCCAGGGCTTCGACCGGGCCTACGAGGGCAATCGGGCGCCGTTGATCATCGGCAACCACTTCGAGTCCTGGAACGGCGGCACCTACATGCGGGCCATCGAGGAGACCATCGAGTCGGTGTGCACCAAGAAGGACGTGCGGTGCGTGTCCTTCCGGCAACTCGCCGACTGGCTGGACGCCCAGGACCCGGGCACCCTCGACAAGCTGCGCACCCTGAAGGTCGGTCAGGCCCCCAAGGGCGGCTGGGCGTCCTACCTCTCGGCCCGACCCGCACCGGCGCCCAAGGGCGTGCCCGGGGCGCCGGCCGCCGGCGAACGCTGACGCCCCGCCCCCGGCCCCCGGGGCGGGCCGCTCCTGCGGGAGGCGGCCCGCCCCGGACGGGCGGTCGACGCCTCAGACGGGCTGCGGCGCGTCGACCGACTGCTCGCGCAGCACGAACGCGGGATCGACCTGGGTGGCCAGGTCGATCCCCGTGCGTTCGTTGCCCCAGGACTTGGCGTTGCGCAGGTGGAACTGGACCGTCTGGCGCGTGTAGCGCTCCCAGTCGCGGGTGCCGTAGGTCGCGTCGGCGGCCTTCTGGAGGGTGTGCAGGGCGGCGCGGTTCACGTCCTCCAGGAGGTCGAACCGGGGCGGGCGCCCCTTCTCCATGGACCGCACCCAGTCCGAGTGCCCCACGGTCACCAGCAGGTCGTCGCCGACCTCCTGGTGCAGGAAGTCGATGTCGTCGGGGCCCTGCACCTTGTTGCCGATGACGTGCAGCGCGACCCCGAAGTCCCGTGCGTACTCCTTGTACTGGCGGTAGACGGAGACCCCCTTGCGGGTCGGCTCCGCGACCAGGAACGTCATGTCGAAGCGGGTGAACATGCCCGAGGCGAACGAGTCGGACCCCGCGGTCATGTCGACCACCACGTACTCGTCGCGACCGTCGACCAGGTGGTTCAGGCACAGCTCCACCGCGCCCGTCTTGGAGTGGTAGCAGGCGACTCCGAGGTCGGCCTCCGTGAACGGCCCGGTGACCATCAAACGGACGGTGGAACCGTCGAGTTCCACCGGGTGGGCGCAGGCGTCGTACACCGGGTTGTTCTCCCGGACCCGCAGCAGTCGCGAGCCCTCGCCGGGGGGCGTGGTCTTCACCATGGTGTCGGCGGAGGCGATGCGCGGGTTCGAGCCGCGCAGATAGTCCTTGATCATCGGTAGCCGCGCACCCATGGCGGGCAGCCGGGCCGAGGTCTCGTCGTCGAGGCCGAGGGCGGCCCCCAGGTGCTGGTTGATGTCCGCGTCGATCGCGATGACCGGCGCGCCGGTCGCGGCGAGATGCCGGACGAAGAGCGACGACAGGGTGGTCTTGCCGCTGCCGCCCTTCCCAACGAAAGCAGTTTTCATGTTCAGTAAGCTTAGTGGGCGCCCCTCGGTCGGACCGTGCCGGACGTGAAGAAGACCACTCCTTCGTGGGGCGGCGGCACGGGGTGCGTAGGGTCGTACCCATGAGTACGTCAGGTGCGCAGGCCGATCCGCTCGTCGCCCTCGGGGAGCTGCCCCGGGTGGCCGAATCCGTGGCGGCCGTGCGCAAGGCGGTGGACCGCGTCTACGGGCACCGCGTGATGCGCCGGCGCAGCAACGAGGTCACCTCGGAGGCGGCACTGCGCGGAGCCCGTGGTTCCGCCGCGCTCGCCGGGGCCGACTGGGCGTTGGAAGAGGTGCGCCGGCGCAGTGACTTCGGTGTGGACGACGAGTCCCGCGCGGTGGGCGCCGCCCTGCGGTTGGGTGCCGAGGCCGGGCAACTCCTCTCCGTCTGGCGGCAGTCCCCGTTGCGGGTGCTGGCGAGGCTGCACCTGGTGGCCGCCGCCCGGCGGGACGGGTCGGTGGGGCGTCCGCGGCTGCCGGGCGAGCCGGTGGACGAGCCGTTGATCGCGTTGCCGTTGCCGGGCGCCGAGGAGGTGGCCGCGCGGCTCGACGGGCTCGCGGGGCTGGTCGTCGCGGGCGGTTCGGCGCCGGCGCTGGTCACCGCGGCCGTGGTGCACGGCGAGCTGCTGGCGGTGCGGCCCTTCGGTTCGTACAACGGGCTCGTCGCGCGGGCGGCCGAGCGGATCGTCCTGGTGGGCAGCGGGTTGGACCCGAAGGCCGTCTGCCCGGCCGAGGTGGGGCACGCGGAGCAGGGGCGGGCGTCCTACGCGGCGGCGCTCGCGGGGTACGTGTCGGGCACTCCGGAGGGGGTGGCCGAGTGGATCGCCCACTGCGGCCGTTCGGTGGAGCTGGGGGTGCGGGAGTCCACGGCGGTGTGCGAGGCGTTGCAGCGCGGGGCCGCCTGACGCGGTGCGCCGGCCGGCCCGGTGCGGTTCGGTGGGCTGCGGTGCGGTGCCGTGCCGTGCGGGCGCGCGGGGGCGGTGTTGCGCCGGCGCCGGGGTGTGAACGAGCGCCCCTGAACGGGGTTGCGGCGGTACGAAGATCCGTACCGCCGCTGGCATGTCCACCCGGTTACCAAGCGTCCTCGATGTGTTGCCCATCAGGTCGGGTGCTTCGCCCGTCACCTGGTGCGGCTGGCCCGTATTCGACGGGTCGACGTCGCGTGGGTGCCCGGTTTCCATGCTCGGTCCGTGGGGCCACGGTTGCTTTCTTCGGGTGATCCTCTCGGATGCCCTTGGTCTCGCGGGCCGTTGACTCCTTTGTACTCCTGTCCGCAGGGAAGTGGAACCCCTCGCCCCACTTCTTTACCTTTACCCCTAAAAGGTGCAGAAGTGGACATGTTGTGGAGTGGTGGGGCGGGTGCGGGGGCGCTCCGTTCAGACGACCGGTGCGCGGCGCCTGCTGGCGTACCAGACGAGTCCGGCCGCCGCGGCGGCGCCGACGGCCGCGGCGGCGACCAGGGCGGGGCGCGGCGGGACCCGCAGTGCGGGGATGCGCTGTTTGAGCCGCACTGGACGGTGGAAGTCGAGGATCGGCCAGGTGCGCGCGACCGCCTCGCGGCGCAGCGCCCGGTCCGGGTTCACCGCGTGCGGATGGCCGACCGCCTCCAGCATCGGCAGATCGGTGATGGAGTCGCTGTACGCGTAACAGCGGGCCAGGTCGTACCCCTCGGTCGCGGCCAGCTCCCGGACCGCCTCGGCCTTGGTCGGGCCGTAGGCGTAGTACTCCACCTCCCCGGTGAAGCAGCCGTCCTCGCCGACGACCATCCGGGTGGCCACGACCCGGTCGGCGCCGAGCAACTCCCCGATGGGCTCCACCACTTCGGCGCCGGACGTCGAGACGATCACGACGTCCCGACCGGCCGTGTGGTGTTCCTCGATCAGGGACGCCGCCTCGTCATAGATGATCGGGTCGATGAGGTCGTGCAGCGTCTCGGCGACGATCTCCTGCACCTGTCGTACGTTCCAGCCCCGGCAGAGCGCGGACAGGTACGCGCGCATGCGTTCCATCTGGTCGTGATCGGCGCCGCCGGCGAGGAACACGAACTGCGTGTACGCGGTGCGCAGCACGTCTCGCCGGTTGATCAGGCCACCGTGATAGAACGACTTGCTGAAGGTGAGCGTGCTCGACTTCGCAATGACCGTCTTGTCCAGGTCAAAGAAGGCAGCTGTGCGGGGCAACGAGTGGTTTTCCACGGCTTGAGCATAGGCGCCCACCATTCGGCGTAAGCCGGGGCGTGTGGGTTTGCCTGGGAGGGCCTTCGGGTACACCATGGAAGTCACGGATCGTTCGCGACCGTGCTAACCCGGCCCGACTCCTCCCCCCCCCGAGTCGGCCGTGGGGACGACCCCCGCTCTCCCCCCCGGCGGGGGTCGTCGCATGTCCGGACCGGTTTGTTCCCGTTTATCCCGCGGCTCGATGACCTTCTCGCCGCTGCGCGCGCTCTGGCGCCCCGGTTGCACACTCCCTCCCTCCGTCACACACGGTGATGAAGGCGCTGCGCTGTGAGCGTCAGATCGCTGCCGTCGCTGTCACTGGTTCGGGTGATGAAGTTATTCACAGGGGCGGCCTTGTCCACGGTATTTGACCAAGATCCACACGTTTTCCGGGATCCGCGCATCGTGATTCCCACGCGGTCGACCACGGAGTTCCCACGGTTCGCTATGGCGCGGTCCGCATGGCCGGATTCTGACGGCCGTGCGTATCGCGGAGAACGGAACTCCACGTTCGGGATTCACGGACCCGCGGGGTCCGGTGGGCCCCGGGCGGGCGCCGAGGAAGGGAGCGCGTGCAGGGGCACGCGGGTCGCGTCCGGCGTGCACCGGGCGTACGGAACGAGGGGCGGGGATCGGAATGGACGGCACGGGGAAGAACGGGTCGGGACCGGCGTACGGGTCGGGCACCGAGTACGGGTCGGACGTGGGGTACTGGTCGGACGCGCAGTACGGGGCGGGGCCGGCCCCGGGGGCGGAACCTGCGTACGGGGCGGGGCGCGGGTCGGGGGCGGTGGGGCGTTCCTCCGGCGCGGGGTTGACCCGGGCGGCTCCGGTGCGCCGGGTCACGCCGGGGGCCGCCGCGGATCCGGTGGGGCGATCACGCGACCCCGGAGGCCCGTTGGTGCTCACCGAGGACCCGGCCCTCCTCGACGACCTGCTGCGGCTGTGCGCCGCGGCGGGCGCCCGCGCCGAGGTGCGGCCGGGCCCGCCGGAGCCCGCCCGTTGGGACTCCGCCCCGCTGGTTCTCGTGGGGCCCGACGCCGTCCCCCGGCTGCGGGCCACCACCCGCAGGCGCCACGTGGTGCTGGTGAGCCGGGCGCCCGCCGACCCCGAGCGGTGGCGGCACGCGGTCGAGATCGGCGCCGACCACGCACTCGTGCTGCCGGAGGGCGAGGAGTGGTTGGTCGACCGGATCGCCGACGTCGCCGAAGGGGCGGACCGGCCCGCCCTGACGGTGGGCGTGCTCGGCGGCAGCGGGGGCGTCGGCGCCTCCACCCTGGCCTGCGCCCTCGCGGTGACCTCGGCCCGGGCCGGCCGCCGCACCCTGCTGGTCGACGCCGACCCGCTCGGCGGAGGACTGGACGTGGTGCTCGGCGGGGAGGACGTCGACGGCTTGCGCTGGCCGGCGTTCGCGGGCTCCCGGGGCCGGGTCGGCGGCGCCGCGTTGGAGGAGGCACTGCCCGCACTGCACGGGGTGCGGGTCCTCAGCTGGGACCGGGGCGAACCCGTCCCGGTGCCGCCCCCGGCGGTGCGCGCGGTGCTGGGCGCCGCCCGCCGCCGGGGCGGGGCCGTCGTGGTGGACCTGCCCCGCCGGGTCGACGGTGCCTCGGCGCAGGCCCTCGCCCAACTGGACGTCGGGCTCCTGGTGGTGGCCGGTGGCCTGCGCGCGGTGGCGGCGGCGGGCCGGGTGGCGGCGGCCGTCCGCCCGGTGCTGCGGGACCTGAGGGTGGTCGTCCCGGCCGGCCGACCGGAGCGCGGCGGTCCCGACGGCCCGGGCACGGCCCGCCTGCTGGGGCTGCCGTACGCGGGTGAACTCCCGCGCGAGGCCGAGCTGTCGACCGCTCAGGAGGACGGCCGGCCGCCGGGCCACGACCCCCGGAGCCCGCTCGCCCGGTTCTGCACCGCGTTCTGGGAACGGGCCGCGCCCGACGTCTCGTCCGACGGCCCGCCCGGTGACGCGGGTGGTAGCGCGGACGGTGGTACGTCCGGTGGTGTGCCCGGTGGTGCGGACGGAGCGGGCGGATGAGCGCGGTGGTCGGTGAGCGCCTGCTCGACGGCGTCCGGCAGTGGCTCGCCCGCAGCGGGCTCGACGCCACCCCCGCGCACGTGGCGGAGGCCCTGCGCGCCCAGTCCGTGGTCCTCGGGGACGCCGAGGTGCTCGGCACCACCGAGCAGTTGCGGTCCGAACTCGTCGGCACCGGCCCCCTGGACCCGCTGCTCGCCGACCCGGCGGTCACCGACGTCCTGGTGTCCGCACCCGACCGGGTCTGGGCCGACCGGGGGCACGGCCTCCAGCTCACCGGCATCGGTTTCCCCGACGCGGCGGCCGTCCGACGGCTCGCCCAACGGCTGGCCGCGGCGGCCGGGCGGCGCCTCGACGACGCCCGCCCGTGGGTCGACGCCCGGCTGCCCGACGGCACCCGGCTGCACGCGGTGCTGCCACCCGTCGCGGTCGGCTCGACCTGCCTGGCGCTCCGGGTGGCCCGGCCGCGGGCGTTCACCCTGGCTGAACTGGCGGCGGCCGGGACGGTGCCGCCCGGCGGCGACCGAGTGTTGCGGGCCCTGTTGGACGCCCGGCTGTCGTACCTGGTGAGCGGCGGCACGGGCACCGGCAAGACCACCCTGCTGAGCACGTTGCTCGGCCTGGTCCCCCCGGACGAGCGCATCGTCCTCGCCGAGGACTCCGCGGAGCTCCGCCCCGACCACCCGCACGTGGTGCGACTGGAGGCCCGCCCGGCGAACCAGGAGGGCGCCGGGCTGGTGACCCTCCAGGACCTCGTCCGCCAGGCGCTGCGGATGCGGCCCGACCGCCTCGTCGTCGGTGAGGTGCGCGGCGGCGAGGTGCTGGACCTGCTCGCCGCGCTCAACACCGGCCACGAGGGCGGTTCGGGCACGGTGCACGCCAACACCGCGGCCGACGTGCCCGCCCGGCTGGAGGCCCTGGCCTCGACCGCCGGGCTCGGCCGCGCCGCGCTGCACAGCCAACTCGCGGCAGCCGTGGCGGTGGTGCTCCACCTGGTGCGTGACCGTCGGGGACATCGGCGGATCGCCGAGGTGAGCGTCCTCGGACGGGACCCCTCGGGGCTCGTGGTGACGGCTCCCGCACTGCGTTGGGCGCCCCAGGGGTTCACCCGTGAGCGAGGGTGGCCCCGGCTGCGGGAGCTACTGGGGGAGTCCCGGTGAGCGGGGCCGGGGCGACGGCCCCCGGGGCGCTCGGCTCGGCGGTCCTGGTGTGGGTGGCCGTGGTGTGCGCGGGCGGCGCGGTCCTCGCGGCACGGGACCGGCGGACGGTGCGGGTGCGGCGGTCACGCGCGCTCGTGGCCGCCCCGGTGCCCGGCGGGACCGGGGTGCCCTTCCCGGGCGCTGGGCGGCGCGCTGCCCTCGGTCGCGCCCTGCACGGCACGGGCGGCCCGGTGGTGGCCCGGCTGCGCGGGCTGGTCGGACCCGAGGCGTGGGTCCTGGTCGGAGGGGCGGCGGTGACCCTCGCCGGAGAGTCCCCCGTACCGCTGCTGCTGGCGGCCCTCTCGGTGCCCGTGGTGCGCCGGGCCCTGCGCGCACGCGCCCGGCGGGTGGCCGGGGAGCGGCGTGCCGACGAGGTGATCGCCCTGTGCGGGGCGCTGGTCGGCGAGGTGCGGGCGGGACGGCAACCGGGCGAGGCGCTGGCGGCCCTGGCGCGGGCACCCGACGGCGGGCTCGGCGCGGCGGCGGAGCGGGTGCTCGCCGCGGCGCGGTTCGGCGGGGACGTGCCGGGGGCACTGGGTGCCGCCGCACGGGAACCGGGCGGCGAAGGACTACGGGGGCTCGCCGCGTGCTGGCGGGTGGCGGTGGACCAGGGCGCCGGGCTCGCCGCGGGGCTGGAACGGGTGGAGGCGGCCCTCCGCGCCGAGCGGGACCTGCGGGGCGACCTGCGGGCGGGGTGCGCGGCGGCGCGGGCCACCGCCGTGATGCTCGCCGGACTCCCGTTGGTGGGGCTGGTGCTCGGGTGGGCACTGGGTGCCGATCCGCTGCGGGTGCTGCTGCACACCGCCGGCGGGTTGGGGTGCCTGGCGGTGGGTGGAGCGTTGGAGGCGGTGGGGCTGTGGTGGGCACTGCGGATCGTACGGAGCGCCGGGGCGTGACGGCTGCGCGGGTGGGTGCAGCGACCGGTGGGGGAGGAGGAAGGGTGAGGGGGCGTCGCCAACGGTCCGCCGCGCGGTGGACCCGGCTGTCGAGGGAGCAGAGCGGCTCCCGGGCGCCGGAGGCTCGGGGCGCGGGCTTGCTGAGACGGGCGGTGGGCTGGTCGGCCCGGTGGCGGTCGGAAGCCGCCGGGGCGCGGCGCTGGGCGGTGATCGTCGGCGCCGGCTGTGCCGGGTTCCTCCTGGTCGAGGGGGTCGCCGGAGTGGTGGTCGGGGCGTTGACCGCGGCCGGTGCCCGGTGGTTCGACCGGCGGCGGCCGGCGGCCGGACCGAGCGCGTCCCCGTCGGCGGGCGCGGAACTCCCCCTGGCAGCAGACCTGCTGGCCGCCTGCATCGCGGCGGGGGCGCAGCCGGTGGTGGCGGCGCGGGCGGTCGGCGAGTCGCTGGGCGGGCCCGTCGGTTCGGCCCTGTCCCGCGGCGCCGGGCACGTGCGGCTCGGCGCCCGACCCGCCGACGCGTGGCGGGAGTTGGCTGCCCTTCCGGACGGGAGGACGCTCGCCCTGCTGCTGGAGCGCGCGGGCGAGTCGGGCGCTCCGGCCGCCGTGCCCGTGGCGCGGTACGCCGCCGAGGTGCGGGCCGGGTGGGCCCGGGCCCAGACGGCCCGCGCCCGTCGGGCGGGCGTGCTGATCACGGCCCCCGTGGGGCTGTGCTTCCTGCCCGCGTTCGTCGTCATCGGTGTGCTGCCCGTGGTCATGGGACTCGCGGGACGCCTGCTCGGCGGGGACGGGGGGTGAACTGTTGATGCAGCGTCAGTAGGGGTGCCCAGCACGGGATTTCGAGAATCGACCAAGTACGCACGAGAGCAACGGGGATCGGTATGGCACGGGTGACGGGGGTCCACATGGAGCGGGTGGAGGGACGGGGCCGGCGGCTGCGCGCCGCAGGCGGCCGAGCGGTGGCCGCGGTGGTGCGGAACGCGGTACGGGGACACCACCGGGAACGGGGGATCGTCACCTCGGAGTACGCGGTGGGGCTGATCGCCGCGGTGGGGTTCGCCGGGCTGTTGTACAAGGTGGTCACCGGTGACCGGGTGCGCGCCGCGCTGCACGGCCTGGTGGCGCGGGCCCTCGATGTCCAGCTCTGAGCCGACGGGCCGGTCCGTGCCGGTGGGCCCCGTGCCCCCGGTGCGGTTCACTGTGGTGGGGCGCGGCGGCCCGCGGCGGCTCCGGCGCGCTGACCACGGGTTCGTGACGGCGGAATCGGCGGTCGTCCTGCCGGTCCTGGTGGTGTTCACGGTGGGCCTGGTGTGGGCGCTGCTCGCGGCTGCCGCACAGATCCAGTGCGTGGACGCGGCGCGGGCGGGCGCCCGGGCCGCGGCCCGACAGGACCCGGACGCCGTGGTGTCGGCCGCGGTGCACCGGGCGGCACCTTCGGGTGCCCGGGTCACGGTGCGACGGGAGGGCGGTCTCGTCCGGGTGGAGGTCGTCGCCCCGGCGCCGGGCCCGGACGCCCTGCCCCTCCTGCGACTGCGGCACACCGCGGTGGCGGCTGCGGAGGAGGCGGTGCGGTGAACGTGCCCCCACAGCCCCCACAGCCCCCACAGTGCCCCCAGCGGCGACAGCAGTGGCGGCCCGACCGATGGCGGCCCGACCGGTGGCGGGACGGGCGGTGGCGGGACGGGGCCGGATCGGGAGCCGCGGACCGGGGCGCGGCGTCGGTGTGGGCCGTCACGGGCTTCGCCGTGCTGGCAACGGTGTTCGTGGCGCTGCTGGCCGTGGGACAGGCCGTGGTGGCGCGCCACCGGGCCGCGGCCGCGGCCGACCTGGCGGTGCTCGCCGCCGCCGACCACTGGACGCGGGGCCGGGAGGCGGCCTGTGCCCGTGCGCGGACGGTCGCCGGGGCGAACGGTGCACGGATCGTGCGGTGCGCGCTGGACGGGGAGGTCGCCGAGGTGCGGACGGCCCTGGGGACGGGGCTGTTCGCCGCCCGGGCCAGGGCCCGGGCGGGACCGCAGGAGGCGGTGTCAGCCGGTGTTCCCGTCCGGGTCCGCGTCCCGCTGCGGGGCGTCGGCGAGGAGCGTGGTGAGCAGCCGCAGCGCGCCCCGCTTGTGCAGCGGCTCGTTGCCGTTGCCGCACTTGGGGGACTGGATGCAGGACGGGCACCCGGCCGCGCACTCGCACGCCCCGATGGCCTCGCGGGTGGCGGTGAGCCAGTCCCGGGCGGTCCGGAAGGCGCGCTCCGCGAAGCCCGCGCCGCCGGGGTGGCCGTCGTACACGAAGACGGTGGGCAGCAGGGTGTCGGCGTGCAGCGGGACGGAGACGCCACCGATGTCCCAGCGGTCGCAGGTGGCGAACAGCGGGAGCATGCCGATGGCGGCGTGTTCGGCGGCGTGCAGGGCGCCCGCGAGCTGTTCGGGGCCGATCCGGGCGGCGTCGAGTTGGTCCTCGGTGACGGTCCACCACACGGCACGGGTCCGCAGGGTGCGCGGCGGCAGGTCCAGCTTGGTCTCGCCGAGCACCTCACCGGTGACGAGCCGGCGGCGGAGGAACGACACGACCTGGTTGGTGACCTCCACGGACCCGTAGGCGAGCCGGGCGGAGCCCCAGGGGACCTCGACGTCGGTCTCCAGGACGGACACCGACGTCACGTCACGGGCGACCGTGGAGTAGGTCGGGGCCGCCTGCTCGACGAGCGCGACGGAGTCGTCCAGGTCCAACTGCCGGACCAGGTAGGTGCGGCCCTGGTGCAGGTGCACGGCACCCTCGTGGACGGAGGTGTGCGCGGCGGAGGCGTCGACCGTGCCGAGGAGCCGCCCGGTGTCGGCCTCCACGATCTGGACCGGCGTTCCTCCGCCGCCGCGGATGTCGGTCAGGTCGGCGGCCCGTTCGCGGCGCGTCCAGTGCCAGGCCGAGGCGCGCCTCCGCAGCAGCTTCGCCGCCTCCAACTGGGGCAGCAGTTCGGGGGCCGCGGGACCGAACAGGGGCAGGTCCTCGTCGGTGAGCGGTATCTCGGCGGCGGCGGCGCACAGGTGCGGCGCGAGGACGTACGGATTGTCGGGGTCGAGGACCGTCGACTCCACCGGCTGGTCGAAGAGGGCCTCCGGATGGTGGACGAGATACGTGTCCAGGGGGTCGTCACGGGCGACGAGGACCGCGAGGGCACCCGTTCCGGAGCGTCCCGCCCGGCCCGCCTGCTGCCACAGGGACGCCCGGGTGCCGGGGTAGCCGCAGATGAGGACGGCGTCCAGGCCGGAGACGTCGATGCCGAGTTCGAGGGCGGTCGTCGCGGCGAGCCCCAACAACTCGCCCGAGTGCAGCGCGCGTTCCAGGGCCCGGCGCTCCTCGGGGAGGTAGCCGCCCCGGTAGGCGGCGACCCGGCGGGCCAACGAACGGTCGACCTCGGCGAGCCGGTCCTGGGCGATCACGGAGATCAGTTCGGAGCCGCGTCGGGACCGGACGAACGCGACGGTGCGCACCCCGTCGCGGACCAGGTCGGTCAGCAGGTCGGCGGTCTCCGCGGTGGCCGTGCGGCGCACCGGGGCGCCCTTCTCCCCGTGCAGGTCGGTCAGCGGCGGCTCCCACAGGGCGAACACCACCGCACCCCGCGGCGAGGCGTCGTCCGCGACCTCCCGCACCGGCACCCCCGTCAGCCGACCCGCGGCGGCGGCCGGCTCGGCGGCGGTGGCCGAGGCCAGCAGGAACACCGGTTCGGACCCGTAGCGGGCGCACAGTCGGCGCAGTCGGCGCAGCACCTGGGCGACGTGCGAGCCGAAGACGCCGCGGTAGGTGTGGCACTCGTCGATCACCACGTACCGCAGGGCCCGCAGGAACGACGACCAGCGCGGGTGCGAGGGGAGGATGCCGCGGTGCAGCATGTCCGGATTGGTGAGGACGTAGTTGCCGTACTGGCGTATCCACTCGCGTTCCTCGAACGGGGTGTCGCCGTCGTAGACCGCGGGGCGCACCGCCTTGCCCAGCGGAGCGGCCAGATCCCGCACGGAGCGGTGCTGGTCGGCCGCGAGCGCCTTCGTCGGCGCCAGGTACAGGGCCGTGGCCCCCCGGCCGTTCGGCGCCTCGGAGCCGTCCAGCAGCGCGGACAGGATGGGGACGAGGTACGCCAGCGACTTGCCGGAGGCCGTCCCGGTGGCGACCACGACCGACTCGCCGGCCAGGGCGTGCTCCGCGGCGGTCGCCTGGTGGGCCCAGGGGCGGTCGACGCCCGCGGTGCGCAGCGCAGCGGTGATCTCCGGCCGAATCCCCTCGGGCCACTCGGCATGACGGCCCGCACGCGGGGGCAAGTGCTCCGTATGAGTGATGCGGGTGGCCCTCCCTTGCCGCGCGGCGAGACGGCCGAGGACGACGTCAGGGGCGTCACCGGCATCTGCCCCCGGTCCGGAAGGGCGAGGAAGATTAGTCAAATCGGCCATTGGCACCGAGTGTGTCACTGGTCTGGTGGACAATCACTGTTAGGCGCCCCCGGGGCTCCTACGGCTTTGGTTGTCCCCGTCGTCTCGGGGGCGCTCCATGATTGAATGCCCACGCGGCTGGCGATCCGTCCCGGGGGTTCAAGCCGAGGTGTCCCTAGGGGCGACCGCTCGATAGCAAGGTGCTGGAGGATCCGTGGACCTGTCCCTGTCGACCCGTACCGTCGGCGATCGTACGGTCGTCGAGGTCGGTGGCGAAATCGATGTATATACCGCGCCCAAGCTGCGGGAGCAGCTGGTCGAGCTGGTGAACGACGGCAGCTTCCACCTCGTCGTGGACATGGAGGGCGTCGACTTCCTCGACTCCACCGGACTCGGCGTGTTGGTGGGCGGCCTGAAGAGGGTGCGGGCCCATGAGGGCTCGCTGCGCCTGGTGTGCAACCAGGAGCGCATCCTCAAGATCTTCCGCATCACCGGTTTGACCAAGGTGTTCCCGATCCACACCTCGGTCGAGGAAGCCGTCGCGGCGACCGACTGATACCGGCTGATACTGACCGAGTGTCGACCGATCTAGCTCCCGGGCCCGTCCCGGGAGGCAGCACGACCCTGGGGGACCGGGCCCCGGGCCCGGTCCCCCGCACAGCACGCCGGCCCGTCCGAGGGGGACGTATGACAACCGTCGAACTCCGCTTCAGCGCACTCCCCGAGCACGTGCGGACCGCCCGTCTCGTCGCGGCGGCCGTGGCCCGTCGGGCCGGGGTCGAGGAGGCCGTGCTCGACGAGGTGCGCTTGGCGGTCGGCGAGGCGTGCACCCGCGCGGTCGGTCTGCACCAGAGCGCGGGGATCGACGCGCCGGTCCAGGTGCGTCTGATCGAGGAGGAGAAGCAGTTCTCGATCGAGGTGGAGGACGAAGCGCCCCGTTCCGGCCCCGACGCCGTCATCTCCGGTGAGAGCGCCGAGAGCGAGGACGAGATGGGCCTCGCGGTGATCAGCGGCCTGGTGGACGAGGTCGAGGTCACCGCCGGTGAGTCCGGTGGCTCCATCCGCATGACCTGGCCCAAGCCGGGACACTGACCTTCCGCCCGCCGGACGGGGTCTCCCCACGGCGGCGCGCCCTCCCCTGCACAGCGCTCCTCCCTCCCGTACGGCCGCGCCCCGGCACCGAGCCGCCCCCCCCGGGGCCCCACGCACGCCCCGGGCCCCACGACGCGGCCCACGGCGCACGCGCCCGCCTGCGCCCGAACACGGCCGGCCCCCGCCCGCGAGTGACCTGCGGCGCTCGAACGGTGCGCTCCGACGTTCCGGGCCGTGCCCACCCGAATGGGCGTGCCCTCGGGAAACACCACCCGACACACACCCGGGCCCTTTCCGGTAAACCGCATCCCAGCCATTACGTTGCTCGTGCGGATGCGAAGCGCCTGAGAATTCCCCTCACCCGGCAGCGTCATCTGCTGTGACCGGGTCGAATCCTGCGATCCGTCCACGGCTCGAGCTACGTCCCAGTCTCCAGGAGGACGAATGGCGGAGCTTTCCCGCCGGCTGGAAATCGGCCCTTCCACTCCCTCCGCCGCCGCGGTCCTGACCGGTGAGAACCGTCTGATCGTCGTGGCCGTCGCGGCCGTGGCGCTGGCTGCGCTGCTGGTGGCGGCCGTCCTGGCGCGCCAGGTCCTCGCGGCGGACCAGGGCACCGACCGCATGAAGAAGATCGCCGCTGCCGTGCAGGAAGGTGCGAACGCCTATCTGACCCGCCAAATGCGCACACTCGCCCTCTTCGCGGTGGCGGTGTTCTTCCTGCTGCTCCTGCTTCCCGCGGACGACTGGAATCAGCGGGCCGGCCGTTCGGTCTTCTTCCTGGTCGGCGCGGTGTTCTCGGCGGCCACCGGATATGCGGGAATGCGGCTCGCCGTCCGCAGCAACGTGCGGGTGGCCGCGGCGGCCCGGGCGGCCGCTTCGGGAAAGGGCGAACCGGAAAGGGACCGTGGCGTCGTCGCGCACCGGGCGATGCGGATCGCGTTCCGCACCGGCGGGTTCGTCGGCATGTTCACGGTGGGGCTCGGTCTGCTCGGCGCCTGCTGCGTGGTGCTGGTGTACGCGGCGGACGCGCCCAAGGTGCTGGAGGGCTTCGGTCTGGGCGCCGCCCTCATCGCCATGTTCATGAGGGTGGGCGGCGGGATCTTCACCAAGGCCGCGGACGTCGGGGCCGATCTGGTCGGCAAGGTCGAACAGGGCATCCCGGAGGACGACCCCCGCAACGCCGCGACCATCGCCGACAACGTGGGCGACAACGTGGGGGACTGCGCGGGCATGGCCGCCGACCTCTTCGAGTCGTACGCCGTGACCCTCGTCGCCGCGCTGATCCTCGGCGAGGCCGCCTTCGGCGACGCCGGCCTGGCGTTCCCGCTGATCGTGCCCGCGATCGGGGTGGTCACCGCGATGATCGGCATCTTCGCGGTGGTCCCGCGCCGCAAGGACCGCAGCGGCCTGACGGCGATCAACCGGGGCTTCTTCGTCTCCGCGACCCTCTCCCTGCTGCTCGTCGCCGTGGCGGTGGCCGCGTACCTGCCGTCCTCGTACGCGGACCTCGAAGGCGTCACGGACGCCGCCGTCCGGGGCCACGGCGGTGACCCGCGGGTCCTCGCGCTCACCGCCGTCGCGATCGGCATCGTGCTGGCCGCGCTGATCCAGCAACTCACCGGCCACTTCACGGAAACCGGCCGCCGTCCCGTCCGGGACGTCGCCGGGGCCTCGCGCACCGGTCCGGCCACCGTGGTCCTGGCCGGGGTCGCCCTGGGCCTGGAGTCGGCCGTCTACACCGCACTGCTCATCGGCCTCACGGTGTACGGGGCGTTCCTGCTGGGCGGCGCGTCCATCACCTTGGCGCTGTTCGCGGTGGCGCTGGCCGGCACCGGGCTGTTGACCACGGTCGGCGTCATCGTCGCGATGGACACCTTCGGGCCGGTCACGGACAACGCACAGGGCATCGCCGAGATGTCCGGGGACGTCGAGGGCGAGGGCGCCCGGGTGCTCACCGAACTCGACGCCGTCGGCAACACCACCAAGGCGATCACCAAGGGCATCGCCATCGCCACGGCGGTCCTCGCGGCGGCGGCCCTCTTCGGCTCCTACCGGGACGCCATCACCACGGCGGCGGCGGACGTGGGCGAACGGGTCGGTCCCGGTGGCCCGTTGGACCTGGTGATGGACGTCTCGCAGCCCAACAACCTGGTCGGGCTGATCGCCGGGGCGGCCGTGGTGTTCCTGTTCGCGGGGCTCGCGATCAGCGCGGTGTCCCGGTCGGCGGGCGCCGTGGTCCAGGAGGTGCGGCGGCAGTTCCGGGAGCGGCCCGGGATCATGGACCACACCGAACGGCCCCAGTACGGGCGGGTGGTCGACATCTGCACCAGGGACGCACTGCGCGAGTTGGCGACCCCGGGGCTGCTGGCGGTGCTGGCCCCCGTGGTGATCGGCTTCACCCTCGGGGTGGGGCCGCTCGGCGCGTTCCTCGCGGGGGCGATCGGGACGGGCACCCTGATGGCGGTGTTCCTCGCCAACTCCGGTGGGGCGTGGGACAACGCCAAGAAGCTCGTCGAGGACGGCGCGCACGGCGGCAAGGGCAGTGCGGCCCACGAGGCGACGGTGATCGGTGACACGGTCGGCGACCCCTTCAAGGACACCGCGGGGCCGGCGATCAATCCGCTGCTCAAGGTGATGAACCTGGTGGCGCTGCTCATCGCGCCCGCCGTCGTCGCCTTCAGCTACGGCGACGACGCCAACCCGGCCGTCCGCGCCCTGGTCGCGGTCCTCGCCCTCGCGGTGATCGGCACGGCCGTCGGGATCTCCCACCGGCGGGGCACCGCCCTGGACGGCGACGGAGGGCACGGGGGAGGCCGTGGGGGAGACGGGGGCGGGGACGACGGTCACCGGGGCGACGGACCGGGCGGCGGTGGCGCTCGACGGCCGGCCGCGACGGACGGTGCGGCGGTGGCGCCCTGACCGCGGATCGCCGCGGTCGTGAATCTTGTCTCCCCCGTCCCGTACCGCCCTTGGTGCAAATGGCTTCAATAGCGGGTGCAGCGGACAGCCCGCAGGCGATCGGCCGGCGGCCGACGTGTATGTTCCGGGGCCGAGAGGCCATGGAAGGGACCGATCCGGTGAACAAGAAGCTCGCAGTCGCACTGTCCGGCGGTGCGGTACTCGTACTGGCTCTGTCGGGATGCAGCGACGACGGCAACGAGAAGCTCGACTCCTGGGCCAAGTCGGTCTGCGACTCCGTCCAACCGCAGGCGAAGAAGATCGAGGGCGCCAACAAGGCGATCCAGGCGCAGACCGCCGACAACAGCAAGCCGGAGGACGTCAAGTCGACGGACTCCAAGGCGTTCCAGGACATGTCCGACGCGTACAAGGCGATCGGTGCGGCCGTGGACAAGGCCGGGGCACCGCCCGTGGACGGCGGCGAGACCAAGCAGCAGAACGCCGTCAAGGAGCTGAACGCCATCTCCACGGCGTACGCGGGGCTGAAGAAGCAGGTCGACGGCTTGGACACCGAGGACCAGGGGCAGTTCGCCAGTGGCCTCGACGATGTCGCCGGCGAGCTGATCAAGCTCAGCCGCAGCGGGAACGACGCCTTGAAGAAGCTGGAGGAGGGCGAAGTGGGCGAGGCCATGCGGAAGCAGGAGAGCTGCAAGACGGCGGGCGCGTCCCCGGCCGCCGCCAGCGGCTGACCCCCGCCGGTCCGCCACCCCCG
Source organism: Streptomyces sp. NPDC005955 (assembly GCF_042871255.1). Taxonomy (NCBI): domain Bacteria; kingdom Bacillati; phylum Actinomycetota; class Actinomycetes; order Kitasatosporales; family Streptomycetaceae; genus Streptomyces; species Streptomyces sp. NPDC005955. The sequence goes on from NZ_JBIAIF010000006.1 coordinate 372,928, forward strand.
GCGGCCTGACGGACCAGGCGGCCCGTCGCCCCCGGCCGGCCCGTCGCACCAGGCGGCCGGTCGCACCTCGTCCCCGTACCCGTACCACGTGCGCCCGTCTCCCCGTGGAGTGCCCGTCCCCGTCCGAGGGGTCGGCGCCCACCGGGAGGCGGGCGTCGCCGTGCCCGCCCCTGCGTGCCCGACCCGTCGCACCCGCCCGTGCGCACGCGCCCCGTCGCACCCGCCCACCGGGGACCCGCCGTCCGGGGACCTGCTGCGAGGAACCCGGTGGGTCGGCTCGCCGGCGGGGACCGGGCCCACCACCGGTCGGCGGGTCCGGGGCCGTCCCCGGTCGGACCGGCGGGGGACAATGGGCGGGTGACTCTCTCGCGGCTGCCCGTGCTCGACGGAACTGCTGGTTCCGACACCCCTGACACCTCCAGCACCCCTGCTGCACCTGATGCCCCAGGTGTCCCCAGCGTCCCCGGTACCCCCAGCACCCCGGATACCTCCAGTGCCCCCGGCGGCGTCGTGGGGGCGCTCCGGACGGCCCTGCTCGGCGCCGACTTCACCGCCGACGGCCTGTTGGAGCTGCTGGGGGCGCCCGCCTACGCGGCGCTGGCCCGCGGCGAGACCGTGCCCGCGCTGCGCGCCAGCCGCGGCGACAGCCCGTTGGAGACCCTGGTCCGGCTGTTCCTCCTGCAACAGCCGGTGCCCCGGGCCCGACTCGCGGACGTGCTGCCGGTCGCCGCCTGCGAGGCGACCGGCTGGCTCACCGAGGTCGGCGGGGACGAGTTCGCGGCGACCGTCGACGTCCGTCCGTACAGCGGCCCCGACGGCGAGGACTGGTTCATCGTCTCGGACCTCGGCTGCGCGGTCGGCGGCGCCGGCGGAGCGGTCGGCGCGGACGGCGGACCGGCCGAGGAGGGCGTGGTCCTCGGGGTGGGGGGCGCGTCCACGACCCTCGCCGGGATCACCGTGCGCACCACGGTCGGTGCCGCGCTCGACCTGGGCACCGGATCGGGCATCCAGGCGCTGCACGCCTCCCGGCACGCCACCCGGGTCACCGCCACGGACCTCAACCCGCGCGCCCTGCACGTCACCCGGCTCACCCTCGCCCTCTCCGGCGCCCCCGCCGCGGAGCTGCTGGAGGGGTCGTTGTTCGAACCGGTCGCCGACCGCGGTTACGACCTGATCGTCTCCAACCCGCCCTTCGTGATCTCGCCCGGCGCCCGACTCACCTACCGCGACGGGGGCATGAGCGGGGACGCGCTGTGCCGTGCCCTGGTCCAGCAGGCGGGCGACCGGCTGAACCCCGGCGGGTACGCGCAGTTCCTCGCCAACTGGCAGCACGTGGACGGCGAGGACTGGACCGAGCGGGTCCGCTCCTGGGTGCCCCGCGGCTGCGACGCGTGGATCGTGCAGCGCGAGGTGCAGGACGTCACCCAGTACGCCGAACTGTGGCTCAGGGACGCGGGCGACCACCGCACCGACCCGGTGGCGTACGCGGCCCGGTACGACGCCTGGCTCGACGAGTTCGCCGCGCTCGGCACCCGCGCGGTCGGCTTCGGCTGGATCACCCTGCGCAGGAGCGACGCGCCGCGCCCCTCGGTGACCGTCGAGGAGTGGCCGCACCCCGTGGAGCAGCCCCTCGGGGACGTCGTCCGCGCCCACTTCGCCCGCCAGGACTACCTGCGCGCCCACGACGACGCCGCGCTGCTCGCCGGGCGCTTCCGGCTCGCGGACGAGGTGGTGCAGGAGCAGGTCGGACTGCCCGGCGCGGAGGACCCGGAACACGTGGTGCTGCGGCAGAACCGCGGGATGCGGCGGGCCACCCGGGTCGACACCGTGGGCGCCGGGTTCGCCGGGGTGTGCGACGGCTCGATGAGCGCCGGGCGCATCATCGACGCCATCGCCCAGCTCCTCGGCGAGGACCCGGTGGCACTGCGCTCGCGGACCCCCGCCCAGATCCGGTCACTCGTCGAGCAGGGTTTCCTGGAGCCGGCCGGCGGCTGAGCACCCCTTGCCGGCGGGGGCGGTCGCCCGGACCGGGGCGGTGCACGACGGTTCACCCCGGAGGGCGGGCGGCGTTCACCCGTGGTTCGCCGCGCCGACGTCCGTACCTGCCAGCCTCCCACCGCTGGGGACCGCGGAACGGGAGGCTCTGTGCCATGGAAAGTGCGCCGGCGATCTTCGCGGGATTGGTGTTCGCCCTGTTCGGGGCTGCGTTGTTGGTGTGGACGGGGACCCGGCTGCGCCAGGGGCTGCCCGTCGCGGACGGGGTCGACCGGGCGGTGTCCGTGACGGTCGCGACCGGGGTCGGGGTGGTCGCGCTGGTCCTGGCGGCGTGGTGCTTCACCTGGGTGTGAGCCGGCGCCCGCGGGTGCCGCCCGCCTTCGCACGGGAACCCCCGGCGGGCCGCGTGGAGCGGCTCCGCGGGGCGGCCGAAACCCACGGGAGGATCACCCTCCGCACTGCGCCGGAAGGACCTGTCGACACTCCGGGCGGCAGGAAAGGTGGTAGTCGGGTTACCGTTCGAGTGGCCGTTGCGGGCTTTTCCCGTTTGACACGGGGGCGGGATGTACCGTCACACTCCGCAGCGTCAGCGTGTGGACATCCGTTCCGCACCTGCCACCGTGACGTAACGCAGCGTCATCGAGCGCCGACCGGAGAGAAGAGCGAAGTTGTCCCCGACCAGCGAGACCGCACAGGGCGGCCGCCGACTCGTGATCGTCGAGTCGCCTGCCAAGGCGAAGACGATCAAGGGCTACCTCGGCCCCGGCTACATCGTCGAGGCGAGCGTCGGGCACATCCGCGACCTGCCCAGCGGGGCCGCCGAGGTCCCGGAGAAGTACACGGGTGAGGTCCGCCGCCTCGGCGTGGACGTCGAACACGACTTCCAGCCCATCTACGTGGTCAACGCCGACAAGAAGGCGCAGGTCAAGAAGCTCAAGGACCTGCTCAGCGAGTCCACCGAGCTCTTCCTCGCCACCGATGAGGACCGCGAGGGCGAGGCCATCGCCTGGCACCTCCAAGAGGTGCTGAAGCCGAAGATCCCCGTGCACCGCATGGTGTTCCACGAGATCACCAAGGACGCGATCCGCGATGCCGTCGCCAACCCGCGCCAGCTGAACAAGAAGCTGGTCGACGCCCAGGAGACCCGCCGCATCCTCGACCGCCTCTACGGCTACGAGGTGTCGCCCGTCCTGTGGAAGAAGGTCATGCCGCGGCTGTCGGCGGGCCGCGTCCAGTCGGTCGCCACCCGGCTCGTCGTCGAACGGGAGCGCGAGCGCATCGCGTTCCGCTCCGCCGAGTACTGGGACCTCACCGGCACCTTCGGCACCGGCCGTGCCGGCGACGCCTCGGACCCCGCCTCCCTGGTCGCCCGGCTCACCGGCGTCGACGGCAAGCGGGTCGCGCAGGGCCGTGACTTCGACTCGCTCGGGCAGCTCAAGGGCGCGAACACCCTGCACCTCGACGAGGCGAACGCCCGGGCGCTCGCCGCGGCCCTGGAGCAGACGCGTTTCTCCGTCCGCTCCGTCGAGTCCAAGCCGTACCGCCGCTCCCCGTACGCGCCATTCCGCACCACGACCCTCCAGCAGGAGGCGAGCCGCAAGCTCGGCTTCGGTGCGAAGGCCACGATGCAGGTCGCGCAGAAGCTGTACGAGAACGGCTTCATCACGTACATGCGTACGGACTCCACGACCCTCAGCGAGACGGCCGTCGCCGCCGCCCGCGCCCAGGTCACCCAGCTGTACGGGGCCGACTACCTGCCCGACAAGCCCCGCACCTACGCCGGCAAGGTCAAGAACGCCCAGGAGGCGCACGAGGCGATCCGCCCGTCGGGTGATCGTTTCCGCACCCCGGCCGCCACGGGCCTGACCGGCGACCAGTTCCGGCTCTACGAACTCATCTGGAAGCGCACCGTCGCCTCCCAGATGAAGGACGCCGTCGGCAACTCGGTCACCGTCAAGATCGCCGGCACCGCCAGCGACGGCCGGGACGTCGAGTTCTCCGCCTCCGGCAAGACGATCACGTTCCACGGCTTCCTCAAGGCGTACGTCGAGGGCGCCGACGACCCGAACGCCGAGCTGGACGACCGCGAGCGCAGGCTGCCGCAGGTCTCCGAGGGCGACCCGCTGTCCGCCGACGCGCTGTCCGTCGACGGGCACGCCACCAAGCCGCCCGCCCGCTACACCGAGGCCAGCCTCGTCAAGGAACTCGAAGAGCGCGAGATCGGCCGCCCGTCCACGTACGCGTCGATCATCGGCACGATCCTGGACCGCGGTTACGTCTTCAAGAAGGGCACCGCGCTCGTCCCGTCCTTCCTGTCGTTCGCCGTGGTCAACCTCCTGGAGAAGCACTTCGGGCGGCTCGTCGACTACGACTTCACCGCCAAGATGGAGGACGACCTCGACCGCATCGCCAGCGGTGAGGCGCAGGCCGTGCCGTGGCTGCGACGGTTCTACTTCGGCGAGGGCCCCGCCCCCGTCGGCGACACCGGCCGCGCCGCCGAAGCGGGCAACGGCGACGGGGACCACCTCGGCGGCCTCAAGGAACTCGTCACCGACCTGGGCGCCATCGACGCCCGCGAGGTGTCGTCCTTCCCGGTCGGCGACGGCATCGTGCTGCGCGTGGGCCGTTACGGTCCCTACGTCGAGCGCGGGGAGCGGGACGCCGAGGGCCACCAGCGGGCGGACGTGCCCGAGGACCTGGCACCCGACGAGCTGACCGTCGCCTACGCGGAGGAACTGCTCGCCAAGCCCAGCGGCGACTTCGAACTGGGCACCGACCCGATCAGCGGCCACCCGATCGTCGCCAAGGACGGCCGGTACGGTCCGTACGTCACCGAGGTGCTGCCCGAGGGCACCCCGAAGACCGGCAAGAACGCCGTCAAGCCGCGCACCGCGTCCCTCTTCAAGACGATGTCCCTGGACACCGTCACCCTCCAGGACGCGCTCAAGCTCATGTCGCTGCCCCGGGTCGTCGGGACGGACGCCGAGGGCGTCGAGATCACCGCTCAGAACGGCCGCTACGGGCCGTACCTCAAGAAGGGCACCGACTCGCGGTCGCTCACCGCCGAGGACCAGCTCTTCACCATCACCCTGGACGAGGCGCTGGCGATCTACGCACAGCCCAAGCAGCGCGGTCGCGCCGCGGCGAAGCCGCCCCTCAAGGAACTCGGCGAGGACCCCGTCAGCGGCCAGCCCGTGGTGGTGAAGGACGGCCGCTTCGGCGCCTACGTCACCGACGGGGAGACCAACGCGACGCTGCGGGCCGCCGACAGCGTCGAGGAGATCACCCCGGAGCGGGGCTACGAACTCCTCGCCGAGAAGCGCGCCAAGGCACCCGCCAAGAAGACGGCGAAGAAGGCCGCCAAGAAGGCCCCGGCCAAGAAGGCGCCCGCGAAGAAGACGGCGGCCAAGAAGACCGCCGCCACCGCCAAGACGGCCGCCGCCAAGAAGACCGCAGCCCCGGCCAAGAAGACCGCCGCGAAGAAGACGGCGACGAAGGCCACCGCCAAGGCCACCGCCAAGGCCCCGGAGGCCGCCCCCGAGGGCTGACCCGCTCCGCAGGTCGTCCGTCGTACGGCGCCCCACCGCGCCGTACGACGGACGCGGCGACGCCCGCCCGACCCGGTGGGCGGCCCCGCGGACCACCCGGCCGGGTTCCGTCCGGAACCCGGTGTCAGCAAGGGCCGATAGGCTGTCAGGATGACCCGAGCCGAGCAGCCAACGGCCGGGAATCCGGCCCCCGACACCGCCCTGGTCGCCGATTCCCGAGAGCGCGCCATCCGCGCCCTGTTGCGGAACGCCCCCCTCAAGCGCCTCTGGGGCGCCCAGCTCATCGGGGGTGTCGGCGACGCCCTCGCCCTGCTCGTCCTGGTACTGCTGACCCTGCGGGCAGCAGTCTCCGAGGCGTCCTTCGGCGGCGACTACCGGGGCGCCGCACTGGCCGTCGCGGCCGTCCTCGGCGTCCGCCTGTTCGCGACGCTGCTCACCGGCGCGGTCCTGCTCGGCCCGCTCACCTCGCTCACTTCACCCGGCGGACTGCTGGACCGCCGCTGGACCATGATCACCGCCGACGGGCTGCGCGTCGCCCTGCTGGTCGTGGCCCCCCTGTGGCTCGACTGGACCCCCGGCAACGCCGTCATGCTGCTCCTGGTCACCACCTTCGTCACCGGCGTCGCCGAACGCTTCTGGGCGGTCTGCCGGGAGAGCGCGGCCCCCGCACTGCTGCCCGCGCCCCCGCCGGAGGGCGCCGCGATCCGCCCGCTGCCCGACCACCTCGGAGCGCTGCGGAGCCTGTCCCTGCGCACCGGCTTCGCCGCCGTGCCGCTCGCCGCCGCCGCGCTCGTCGTGGTCACCCTGGTGGGCAACCTGCTCGGCGCGGGCATCGAATGGTTCGGTGCCCACCAGGCGGCCCTCGCCTCGTACGCCGCCGCCGGACTGTTCGCCGGCTCGCTGTCCGTCGTCTGGTTCCTCAGCTTCCCCGCCACCCCGACCCCCCGCGCGCGCTCGCCGCTGGAAGGGCTGCGCCGGCCCCGCACCGGCACCGGCCCCGACCAGGGCCGCACCGGGGCGATCACCCTGCTGGTCCTGGCCTGCGCGGCCGTCGCCGCCGCGGTCGCCGCCGCGGTCGGCGTCGCCGTGCTGCACGCCGCCGACCTCGGGGGCGGGCCCGTCCTGTACGGCCTGCTGGTGCTCGCCCTGACCGGGGGCACCGTCCTCGGCATCCGGGTCGGCCACGCCGTGCTGCCAGCGCTGTCCCGGCGCCGACTGCTCGCCCTGGCCATCGCCGTCACCGGCGTCGCCCTGCTCGCGGCGGGCCTCGTCCCGGACGTGACCACGGTCCTGCTGATCATGGCCCTCACCGGCACCGCCGCCGGGGTCGCCGCCCACACCGGGCACGGCCTGATCGACCTGGAGACCGAGGAGTACCGCCGCGCCCGCACCACCGACCACCTGCACGCCGTGGTGCGCGTGTTCGTGGCACTGGGCGCGGTGACGGCCCCGGTCCTGGCCGGACTGATCGGACCGCACCGCCTGGAGAACGGCAAGTTCGTCTTCGACCACGGCGGCGCGGGCTTCACGCTCATGCTCGTCGGCGCCCTGCTGCTGCCCGTCGCGGCCCTCGTCCTCGCCCGCGCCGACGACCGCTCGGGCGTACCGCTGCGCCAGGACCTGCTGGACGCGCTGCGCGGCTCGGACCCCGCACAGGCACCGGCCGAGACCGGCTACTTCATCGCCCTGGAGGGCGGCGACGGCGCCGGCAAGTCCACCCAGGCCGAAGCGCTCGCCGAGTGGATCCGCGGCAAGGGCCACGAGGTCGTCGTCACCCGCGAACCGGGCGCCACCCCGGTCGGCAAGCGACTGCGGTCGATCCTGCTGGACGTCTCCGACGCCGGACTGTCCCACCGCGCGGAGGCCCTGCTGTACGCGGCCGACCGGGCGGAACACGTCGACACGGTGGTCCGGCCCGCGCTCTCCCGGGGCGCCGTGGTGATCTCCGACCGGTACATCGACTCCTCCGTCGCCTACCAGGGCGCCGGCCGCGACCTGTCGCCCACCGAGGTCGCCCGGATCTCCCGCTGGGCCACCGACGGGCTCGTCCCGCACCTCACCGTGCTGCTGGACGTCGACCCCGAGGCCGCCCGCGAGCGCTTCACCGAGGCGCCGGACCGGCTGGAGTCGGAGCCCCTGGAGTTCCACGCCCGGGTGCGCGCCGGCTTCCTGACGCTGGCCGCCGCCGCGCCCGGCCGCTACCTCGTGGTCGACGCGGGACAGGAGCCGGAGACCGTCACCACGGTGATCCGCAACCGGCTCGACGTGCTGCTGCCGCTGTCCGAGGCCGAGATCAAGGCCCAGGAGGAGGCGCGCAAGGCCGCCGAGGAGGAGGCCCGCCGCCAGGCCGAGGAGGAGGCCGCGCGCAAGGCCGAGGAGGAGCGGCTGGAGCGCGAGCGGCAGGAACAGCTCGCCAAGCTGCGAGCCGAGGAGGAGGAGCGCAAGCGCCGCGAGCTGGAGGAGGCGCAGCGCCGCGAGGCCGAACGCCAGGCCGAGGAGGCCCGCCGCAAGGCGGAGGAGGCCCGTCGCCGCGAGGAGGAGGAGCGCAAGCGCGCCGAGGAGGCGGAGCGCAAGCGGCTCGCCGAGGAACGCGTGCGCGCCGCGGAGGAGGAGCGCAAGCGTCGTCAGGCCGAGGAGGAGGCCCGGCTCCAGGCGGAGGCGGAGGCCCGCCGGCTGGAGCGGCAGCGCAAGGCGGAAGAGGCGCTGCTGAAGGCCGAGGAGGCGCGGCGGGCCGCCGCGGCGGCGGAAGCAGCGGAGGCCGCGCGGCGTGCCGCTGAGGCCCGCAAGGCGGAGGACGCCCGTAGGGCGGAAGAGGCCCGGCTGGCCGAGGAGGCCCGCAAGGTCGAGGAGGCGCGGCTGGCCGAGGAAGCCCGGCTCGCTGACGAGGCGCGGCTGGCTGACGAGGCGCGCCGGGCGGAGGAATCGCGCAAGGCCGACGCGGCGCGTAAGGCGGACGCGGTGCGTAAGGCGGACGCGGTGCGTAAGGCGGACGCGGCGCGTAAGGCGGACGCGGACCGGGCGGCGGACGACGCGGCTCGGCGCGCGGCTCAGTCCCGTGCGGCTGTCGAGGCCGAGCGGGCGGACGGGGCCCAGCGGGCGGCAGGGCACCCCGCGTCCGAGGAGCCGCGACGGCCCGTGGACCCCCGGCTCGGTTCGTCGGACGCCGAGGTGACCGTACCGACCCCCGTCGTGGCGAAGCCCGGCGCGCGTCCGGCCGGAGCGGACGACGACACGGCGACGCTGCCCCGCGTCCCGCCCGGCGCGGCGGACGAGACGGCGGTCCTGCCGCCCGTCCGGCCGGACGGCTCCGAGGAGGACACCGCGGTGCTGCCGCAGGTGACCGAGGAACAGGCGGCCCGGCGGTCGACGCACCGCGTGCCGCCCGGCTACTTCCGCGACGAGTTCCGTGACGCGCGCACCGACCGCCGCGCTGCGTCGCCCGAAGCCGGGAAGCCGGCCGGGGGCGAGGCCGGCGGCGGCGCCGGCGCCGGGGGCCTCCTGGGGCCCAACGACCGCACGGCCGAGCTGCCGCAGCTGGACGAGCAGGGCGTGCCCCGGCGGCGACCGCGGCCGGACTGGGCGGAGGAGACCCCGCTCGACGACCTCCCGAGCCTCGCCGACGAACTGCTCGGCCCGCGCGACGACCATGACGATCACGACGACCGCAACCACCCCGGTTACGGCCCCGGCTACGACCCCAGGGAGGGCCGGGGCGGTCGGGGCGGCCGGGGCGGTCGATGACCCCTGGATGTCCGGGGCGACCGGGGCTGTCGGTGGCGTCGTCCACAATGGACCGCGCAGACGTACGTCACGCGTACGCGGGAGACACGAAGGCGGCAGCCCCTTGACCGTGTGGGACGACTTGGTGGGCCAGGAGCGGGTGAGCGGACAGCTCGCCGGCGCCGCCCGGGACGCCGACGCACTCGTGACGGCGGCGCAGGGCGGCACCGCGGGCGCCGCCGGAGCCTCTGACGGCACCGCCTCCGAGGGCTCCCGGATGACGCACGCCTGGCTGTTCACCGGCCCGCCCGGCTCCGGCAGGGCGACGGCCGCCCGGGCGTTCGCCGCCGCGCTCCAGTGCGTCAGCCCGGACCGCGCCCTCGGCGGCGCCCCCGGCTGCGGCTTCTGCGACGGCTGCCACACCACCCTGGTCGGGACGCACGCGGACGTGGAGATCATCCGCACGGACCTGCTGTCGATCGGGGTGAAGGAGACCAGGGAACTGGTCCGCCGGGCCCAGCTCTCGCCGGCGGTGGGCCGCTGGCAGGTCATCGTCCTGGAGGACGCCGACCGGTTGACCGAGGGCGCCGGGAACGTCCTGCTGAAGGCGGTGGAGGAACCCGCGCCCCGCACGGTCTGGTTGCTCTGCGCCCCCTCCCTGGAGGACGTGCTCCCGACCATCCGCTCCCGGTGCCGCCACCTCACCCTGCGCACCCCGCCGGTGGACGCCGTGGCGGACGTCCTGGTCCGCCGCGACGGCATCGAGCCGGAAGCCGCGGCCGCCGCCGCCCGGGCCACCCAGGGACACATCGGTCGCGCCCGCCGCCTGGCCACCGACCCGAGGGCCCGGGAGCGGCGGGCCGCGGTCCTCAAGCTGCCGCTGCGGGTGGCGGACGTCGGCGGCTGTCTGCGGGCCGCGCAGGAACTGATCGACGCGGCGACCGAGGACGCCAAGGAGATGTCCGAGGAGCTCGACGTCAAGGAGACCGAGGAACTCAAGGCGGCGCTCGGCGCGGCGCAGGGCGGTCGGATGCCCCGCGGCACGGCGGGCGTGATGAAGGAGTTGGAGGACCGGCAGAAGCGCCGCCGGACGCGCACCCAGCGCGACAGCCTGGACCACGCGCTCACCGAACTGACCGGGTTCTACCGCGATGTGCTCGCGCTCCAGCTCGGCACCCGACTCGCCCTCGCCAACACCGACCGGCAGGACGCCCTGGACCGGCTGGCCCGGGAGGGCACCGCGGAGGCGACCCTGCGCAGGATCGAGGCGATCTCGGCGTGCCGGGACGCCCTGGACAGCAACGTCGCCCCGCTGCTGGCGGTCGAGGCGATGACGATGGTGCTGCGGGCGGGATGACGAGGTCCCCACGGGTGGGGATGGCGAGGTCCCTGCGGGCCGGTTGACGTCCGGGCACCCCGCCGACCTCCCGTTCACTCGTACGAGCCGATTGGCCGAAGACCCTGCGTGAGGGTTCGACCGCGGATCGTAGTCTCGGTGGATGCGTACGAGCATCATCCGTCGTGGTCCGCACCCCGTGGGGGCCCACCCGCTGTCCCCGTCCGGCCGTGCCCCGGGGAGCCCGCCCCGCGGTCCGTCCCCCGGGCGCCCGCCCGCCCGTGGCCGTCGGCCGCGCGGCCGACGCGCGGCCGGTGCCCTGCTGGCGGTCGCGGCGCTCCTGTTGCCGGGCTGTGCCGTGAGCGGCTCCACCACCGAGGTGTCGCTGGCGGGCGCCCTGCCGAGCCGCACGCCCGAGGCACTGGCCCCGTACTACGCGCAGGAGCCGCGCTGGCGGGAGTGCGCCACCGCCGGGTTCCAGTGCGCGACGCTGCGCGCCCCGCTGGACTACGGCCGCCCCGGGTCCGGTGACGTGAAGCTCGCCGTCGCCCGCAAGAAGGCGACCGGACCGGGCCGGCGCCTCGGGTCGCTGCTGGTCAACCCGGGCGGCCCCGGCGGCTCCGCGATCGGCTACCTCCAGTCGTACGCGGGGGTGGGCTATCCGGACGAGGTGCGGGCGCGCTACGACCTGGTGGCCGTCGACCCGCGCGGGGTGGCCCGCAGCGAGGCGGTGCGCTGCCTCGACGGCGCCCGGATGGACGCGTACACGCGGACCGACGTCACCCCCGACGAGCAGCGGGAACGGCAGGCCCTGGTGGCCTCGTTCAAGGAGTTCGGCAAGGGCTGCGCGAGCCGTTCCGAACGGGTGCTGCCCCATGTGTCGACGGTCGAGGCCGCGCGGGACATGGACCTGGTGCGGGCGGCCCTGGGCGACCGGCGACTCACCTTCGTGGGCGCGTCGTACGGGACGTTCCTCGGTGCGACGTACGCCGGGCTGTTCCCGGCCCGGGTCGGACGGCTGGTGCTGGACGGCGCGCTGGACCCGTCGCTGCCCGCGCGGCGCATGAACACGGACCAGACGGCCGGGTTCGAAGCGGCGTTCGCGTCCTTCGCGAAGGACTGCGTCCGGCGCTCCTCCTGTCCGCTGGGCCGCTCGGCCGCGCAGGCCGGCCCGCGGCTGAAGGAGTTCTTCCGCGCGCTGGACCGCGCACCCGTGCCCGCCGCGAAGGGCGGCCGGGAACTGGGCGAGGCGCTGGCCAGGACGGGGGTGATCGCGGCGATGTACGACGAGGGGACGTGGCCCCGGCTCCGTTCGGCCCTGACCGCCGCCATGGACGAACGCGACGGCAGCCGCCTGCTGGCCCTCTCGGACGGTTACTACGAGCGCGGTGCCGACGGCGAGTACGGCAACCTGATGTTCGCCAACGCCGCGGTCAACTGTCTCGACCTGCCCGCGGCCTTCACCTCGCCGGACGAGGTCGAGGTGGCGCTGCCCGACTTCGAGGCGGCGTCGCCGGTCTTCGGCGAGGGGCTGGCCTGGTCCGCCCTGAACTGTGCGTACTGGCCGGTCCCGGCGACCGGTGCCCCCCGCCGCATCGAGGCCCGGGGCGCCGCTCCGATCCTGGTCGTCGGCACCACCCGGGACCCGGCGACCCCGTACCGCTGGTCCGAGGCCCTCGCCGACCAGCTCGCCTCCGGGGTCCTCCTCACCTACGACGGCGACGGCCACACCGCGTACGGGCGCGGATCCACCTGCGTCGACTCGGTGATCGACCGCTACCTCCTCACCGGCACCCCGCCCGCCGACGGGAAGCGCTGCTCGTAGCGGTGCCCGGGCCGCTCTCCCGGGGGTGGTCCGGAGCACTAGTCGAAACTGTGTAGACTTTCCTCCGTCGCGCACCACATCCTGGTGCACACGCCAGCCGCCTTAGCTCAGATGGCCAGAGCAACGCACTCGTAATGCGTAGGTCTCGGGTTCGAATCCCGAAGGCGGCTCTGAAGAACCTCAGGACTCACTCGCCGTGACCTGGGGTTTTTCGTTTTTCGGGATTGGGGCGGGGCTACCGGAACCTTGAACGAGGCCGCGTGATCCAGAGGTGGCCAAGGGGTGGCAGCTGCCCGCTGCCCGTTACTGTTGGGGTTGCGGGCCTCGGGCGCGCGGGCCCTTCGCGCCGTTGCCGCAGGAGCGAGGCTCCCAAGCATCGTCGGGAGCCCGGGTGACGGCGAAGCCGATACGGCCAGGGCGTGGACATGCTGGGATTTCGGCACGGTCAGGACGTAGCAGACAAGGCCTCCTGGTACCAGAGCGGCCGCCACCAGCGTGATCCCGCCACGGCCAAGCGCGGCGGCCTCACTGGCCAGGTAGATCCGTCGGCGCCGTTCATCGAGGTGAGGAAGGAGCTGATCGAACTCCGTCCTCAAAGCCACAACCGAGGCCCGAGCAGACGTACCCGCAGTCACACCCGAGGTCGACTCGGCCTTCCGTGGAGTCCGCTTCGACGGCTGGTATGGCACCAGTTGAAGGTGATCGGCTTGTTCAGCAGGTGCTGTGCCCGTGGATCTGAGGGGTGAGTTGGACAACGGCCTCGGAAGCGGAGCGGCCGAGGCCGTCGAGGACAGGCTCATACAGGCTCATAGAAGGCCCGGATGACCCGGGTTCGTCTCGCCGAGCCGCTATGAGGACCCTTGTTGTGCACTCGTCGTCCGGACTCGAAACCCGCTGATCTCCGCGCTCTCGCGCGAGGTACATGAGTGACTACCGACGGCTCTGCACCCGCGGACTCAGAGTCGAGCCGAGCGCGCAAGTTAAAGGGGCTGGCAGAACAGCCGAGTTGGATGCAGGATCGACTTCAAGCAGAGCCTACGGAATGCGAGTTGCGAAGTGCGTGTGCTGTTGTCGACGTTGGGATCGCGCGGGGATGTCGAACCGCTGGTGGGACTGGCTGTGCAGTTGCGGGGGCTCGGGGTCGAGGTGAGGGTCTGCGCCCCGCCGGACCAGGAGTTTGCGGAACGGCTCGCTGGTGTTGGCGTGTCGCTGGTTCCGGTCGGCCCGCCGATGCGCGCGATGATGACCGGGACGGAAGCGCCCTCGGGGGATGACCTGTCCCACCTCGCGATCGGGGTGCTCGCTGCGCAGTTCGGAGTGATCGGGGCAGCTGCCGAGGGGTGCGACGTGCTGGTGGCTGCTGGGCTGATGCAAGTCGGTGCGCGATCGGTGGCCGAGAAGCTGGGGATCCGCTATGTGTACGCGAGCTACTGCCCTATCATGCTGCCGTCACCGCACCACCCGCCGTTGACGCTGAAGGACCGGGATGCCGGACCAGACGTCACCAACAACCGGGAACTTTGGGATCCGGACGGGAAGGGCTTCAACGCGCTGTTCAGCGCGGGGCTCAATGCCCAGCGGGCAGCTATGGGCCTTCCCTTCGTGGACAATGTCCGGGACCACGTCATCACCGATACACCGTGGCTGGCGGCAGACCCGGTCCTGGCACCGTGGCAGGAGCCGACGGACCTCGACGTGGTGCAGACCGGTGCGTGGATCGTGGCAGACACGCGGCCGCTCCCGGCAGCGTTGCTGGAGTTCCTGGACGCCGGTACACCACCGGTGTTCGTGAGCTTCGGGAGTGGGCGTGCCCCTAGGGACGTCTCCCATGTCGCCATTGAGTCGATCCGTGCACAGGGCCGCCGCGCGGTCGTCAGCCGCGGTTGGGCCGACCTGGACCTGATAGACGACCGAGACGACTGCTTCGTCCTTGGCGAGGCTAACCACCAGGCGCTGTTCGGCCGGGTGGCTGCTGTCGTGCACCACGGCGGCGCGGGTACGACGACCGCGGCCGCGCGAGCCGGTGTGCCTCAGGTGGTGATACCACAATCGGTGGACCAACCGTACTGGGCCCGGCGTGTGGCTGAGTTGGGCATTGGTAGGGAACACGCGGATCCCACTCCGACCTTGGAATCCCTGTCAGCCGCGTTGAGGACGGCCCTGTCGAGCGAGACTCGCGCACGAGCGGCCACCGTGGCCGGCACGATCCGTGGCGACGGGGCGAGACTGGCAGCGGAGCAGCTGCTCGACATCGTCGGTCAGCGCCCGGTGGACGGGTGAGCCAGGGAGCGCTCGCCGAGAGGCGTTCTGGCCCTCAGCGTTGCGGTACAGGCATGTCTCTGATCTGGTAGGAGGCTATCGGGTTACGGACTTGGAGGCGATTGGCTCCGTTCGGGAGGTGCTGGCGCGCTGGTTGGGGGCAGGTGTGCCTGGAATCCTTCTCCTCACGAGCGCGCCCTCAGACGGTCTGAGCGTCATCGTCGCCCAGGCACTGGTCTGGCCAGCACGGTCGTAGAGGCTGGGCAAGCAATCACGGTCACGATCGGCTCGTAACGCATGACGGACCGCCCGGATGATCAGCCACTATGCGATCCTCCACTGCGGCGTATCTCGAACTCCCTTGCCTTCAAGGTTGTTAGTCGAGTCTGCGGAGGCGGCCGGTGTAACTCTTGGGGCGGGTAACGGTTTGCACCTGTCTCATTCCAGGACGCACTGGTCTGTTCCGTGCTGCGGCGCACGCAATGCGCCTCTGGCTTCAGCTCTTGAACCGCGGTGTGCCCGGATCTCGGCTGACCATCGTGCACATCATCGCGGCCGGGTCCTGGACGTTGGGCAGCAATCCGAGCACGACTACCCGCACTCCCCGCCCCAGGAGGGAAGTGCTTGCACAGCCGCCTTGCCCTGCAACTCCCGTCGCATTGGCTGATCAACTCGTTGTGGTGACCGGGAGTGAATGGTCTACTCCTACGTGCGTTTCAGGGTGGCCACTCCGTCCCTGGCTCGAAAGTGCAGCAACCCCGGGGACCGAAATCCACGGGGCCGAACCCATGGGACCGGGCCACCGGAACCGCTCAGGGCACCGACGACCGACGAGAAGTGAGGCGAACCATGAAGTTCCTGAACCGACTCGGCGACACCCTGCTCGGCAAGCTGGCACCCGAGACCGAGGCCTCGGCCCAGACCCCGAGGCCGTGCCTCGGCTACTGCCCCAGCGGGGCGTGCATGAGCGCCGCGCGGGAGGACAGCCCCTGCCGGGACCACAAGTACAACTCCCGGTGCTGCTTCTGGGGCGGCAGCGCCTGTCCCGTCCGCTACTGCACCGCGTGGACGTACTGCGGCCTGTGCTGACCGGCCCGCGCACCCGCTGTAACTGATCCGAGGAGGAGGGTCCTTGATCCGTCTGCTGTGGCACCACGCGGTGCGCCAGTGGGCCCGGTCCGCGGCCCTCCTCACCGGCATGCTCGTGGCGGTCTCCTCGTTCGTCGTGCTGACCGCCACCACCGAATCCAGCAAGCTCACCGTCACCGGCACCATCGCCAAGAGCCGCGGCCCCTACGACATCCTCGTGCGACCCGGCAAGGCGGTGCAGGAGTTGGAGCGCAGCGAAGGGCTGATCCGACCCAACTCGCTCACCGACATCTACGGCGGCATCACCTTCGACCAGGTCGACGCGGTACGTCGTACCCCCGGCGTCGAGGTCGCCGCACCCTTCGCCGCCCTCGGACACGAAACGGACACCAGCGTCACGGTGATCGACCTCGCGAAGCTGGTCCCCCGGGGCACCCGGGCGACGTTCGAACTGGACCGCGTCTGGAAGTACGACGGCGGACTGTCGACCGTCCGGCAGCAGCGGCGGGCCGTCTTCATCACCCCGCACCGGCTGGAAGCCCGCCGCGGCCCCACCGTGACGCGCCCCAGCGCGGGCGGGGCCGACTTCGAGTCGGCACAGACCAACCGGTACTTCGAGGTCCTCCCCTCGGGCGAGCGCCGCGAGGTGTGCAAGGGCGGCGTCCGGGTGGAGGAGCACACCACCCAACTCGTCGAGGCGGTGAGCTGCCTGTCCTGGGCGGGCGTCACCGACCTCGAACCCCTCAGCGGCGACGGGAAGTTCGGGCCCCAGACCCTCGTCTACACCGGCTTCCCGACCGCGCGCCTGGTCGCGGGCGTCGACCCGGAGGCCGAATCCCGCCTCTTCGGCCTCGACACCGCAGTGACCGAGGGCGACTACCTGAGCCCGAAGGCCCCGACCCCCGTCGCCTCCCGACCGGCCGACGACCCCGCCTCCGCCGTCCAGGTGCTGCGCTCCGACCGCGCCGCCCGGGACCTGGAACTCTCGGTGACCCTCACCCGCCGGGGTGAGGACCGCCCCGTGACCCGCAAGCGGTACGAGGCCGGATCGCTCAAGCCGAGGCAACGCATCGGCAAGGTGGACGAGTTGGGCGGCCTCCTCTTCCGGCCCACCAGCCCGGTCACCTACGACCGCACCGACGGCGGCGCCCTGCGCCCCCGTACCGTCGAACGCCCCGAGCACGACGAGACGGTCCTGCCGCTCGACGGCCAGGACACCTGGTTCCGCCAGCTCAAGTCACTGGGCCAGAACCGGCCTTGGGGAAGCCCCCTGCCCCGGGTCGTCGGCACCTTCGACCCCCGCCGGCTCCCCGAGTACGACGCGGCCAGCCGGCTCCCCCTCGGCACCTACGGCGAGCCCGCCCTCTCCGGAGCGGACGCCCGCTCCCGCGCCCTGTTGGGCGACCGGTCCCTGCGGCCCGCCTCCTCGCCCACCGCCTACGTCCAGCAGCCGCCCTCCGCCCTGATCTCGATGGAGTCGGTGCGCTGGCTCGCCGACCACAACCACCTGTCCTACCGGCAGAACATCGCGCCCGTCTCGGCGGTCCGGGTCCGGGTCGCCGGGGTCACCGGCGCCGACGAGGTGTCCCGCGAGCGGGTGCGGGTGGCCGCCGAGGAGATCCGCGAACGCACCGGACTCCACGTCGACATCGTCCTCGGTTCCTCCCCCGTCGCCCAGCAAGTGGCCCTGCCGGCCGGGGAGAACGGGCGCCCCGAACTCCGGCTCACCGAATGGTGGAGCAAGAAGAACGTCGCCACCCAGATCATCAAGGCGTCCGACACCAAGTCCCTCGTCCTGCTCACCCTGGTCCTCGTCGTCTGCACCCTCTTCGTCGCCAACGCCGCCGCGGCCTCGGTGCGGACCCGACGCGCGGAACTGGGCCTCCTCACCGCCGTCGGCTGGCGGCCCCACCACCTCTTCGCCGTCGTCCTCGGCGAACTGCTGCTCCTGGGAGCCGTCGCCGGGGTGCTGGGCACGGGCACGGCCTGGGCGGCGGGGCGGGCGCTCGACATCGACGTGCCGCCCGGCCGGGCACTGCTCGCGGTGCCCGTCGCCCTGGCCGTCGCCGCGGTCAGCGGCGCCGTGCCGGCGTGGTCGGCCGCCCGGGCCCGCCCCGTCAGCGCGCTGCGGTCGGCCGCCACCACCGGACGGCGGACCCGCATGTTCGCCGGGGTGACGGGCATGGCACTGGCGGGCGCGGTACGGGCCCGGGGCCGGAGCCTGCTCGGAGCCGCCGCCGTGGCCACCGCCGCGGCCGCGACCCTCCTCCTCGTCGCGGCCACCGCCACCTTCCGCGGCACCCTCGCCGGCTCGCTGCTGGGCGAAACCATCTCCGTACAGGTCCGCACCACCGACCTCGCCGCGGTCGCCACGATGGTGATCCTCTCCACGGTGGCCGTGGGCGACGTCATGTACCTCGGCGTCCAGGACCGCGCGGCCGAGTTCGCCCTGCTGCGCGCCGTCGGCTGGGACGAACGGGTGACCACCCGACTCGTCCTCCTCGAAGGCGCCCTCATCGGCCTCGTCGGCTCGCTCACCGGAACGCTGCTCGGCACCGCCGCCGCCCTCTGGCTGGCACCCGCCGGCGGCGCCACGGACCTGGTCGTCCCCGCCCTGAGCGTGATCGCCGCGGGCACGGCCCTGTCCGCGCTCGCCAGCCTGGTCCCCGTACTGCTCCACCGCCGCCGCTCCACGGCCCGGCTGCTGGCGGAGGAGGGCGTATGACGTACGTGCTCCTCACGGTGCGGCTCGCCCTCGCCGGAGTCCTCCTGGTGTCCGCCGTCGCCAAGGTCCGCGCCCTCGACGACACCCGGGCCATGGTGGACGGGCTGCTGCGCCGTCTCGGCCCCGGCGCCCGCCGGCTCGCCCGGCCCGCGGCCCTCGCCCTGATCGCGGCGGAGGCCGTCACCGGGCTGGCGCTGCTCGGCCCGGCGCCCGCGGCGCGGCTCGGGCTGGTGGCCGCCACCGCCCTGACCGCGGGCTTCACCGCGCTGGCCGTGGTGGCCACCGTCACCCGCACCGAGGTGGCGTGCGCCTGCTTCGGCCGGCCGACGGCGCGGCTGGGCCCCCGTCACATCGTCCGCAACGCGCCCCTGCTGGGCCTCGCGGTCCTGGGGCTGTGGGGGAGCGCCGTGGCCTCGGGCCCGTCACCGGCGCTGCCCGCCGTGGTCCTGTGCGCGCTGACGGCCGCGCTGATCACCGCGCTCACCGCCTTCTTCGACGACATCGCCGACCTCCTGGCCACTCCTTGACCACCGTGACCACCGGGCAGACCGGGTGGCGCGGCCCGTGCCGCGCGGCCCGTGCGGCACACGCCGAAGGATCTCCGCCTCACCTACGCCTCATCTGCGACTCACCTGCGACGAAAGGGAAATGGGCATGATCTACCTGTCCCTGGCACTGTTGCTCCTGGGCACCGTCACCGCGCTCAACCTGGTGCTGATCCTCGCCGTCATCCGACGACTGCGGCGCCACGAGGAGGAGCGCGAGCAGTCGCACCGAAGCCTCGACGGCTTCGGGAACCTGCCGTCGGGGCCGCCGGTGGGCGAGCCGCTGCCCGCCCTCACCGCGGTCGCCCTCGACGGCTCGACGGTCACCTCGGACGGCCTGCGCGGCCGGGAAGCCGCGCTGACGTTCCTGTCCACCGACTGTTCCGCCTGTGTCGCCGCCGCCGGGGACCTGCCCGAGTTCGCCCGGCGCACCGGGATGGACGTCGACCAGATGGTGGTGGTGATCGCCGGTGACGAGGAGACCGCGCGTTCCCTGGCCGCCCCCCTGGTCGGGGTCGCCCGGGTGCTCCTGGAGGAGTCCTCGGGCCCGCTGACCACCGGGTACGCGATCAAGGCCGCGCCCACCGTGGTCATGGTCGACCCGGACGGCACCGTCACCTACGCCGAGGCGGGCACCCACCCGGTGCTGGACCAGCTGCCCGCGTGAGCGACGGCCGGGACGCCGGGGTGCACCGGCTGGGCGGGCTACGGGGCACGGTCACCGGCGCGGCGGCGGCCCTGGCGCTGACCTGGCGCGCGGGGCCCGTCACCGTCGTCTGCCACGTCCTGCTGACCGTCACCCAGGGGCTGTTGCCGGTCGCGATCACCCTGCTCACCAAGTGGCTGTTCGACGCGCTCGCGCAGGGCGGGAAGACCGCGGGCCCGTCCCCCGTGGCGCTCGCGGTGGGCATCGGTACGGTGACCGGGCTGATGGTCGTCCTGCCGTTCGCGGCGAACTACACCCAGGCCCGGCTCCAGCGCGGCATCGTCTACCTGGCCCAGCAACGGCTCTACGCCAAGGTGAACGGGTTCGTCGGCCTCGCGCGGTTCGAGGACCCCCCGTTCCTGGACCGGTTGCGACTGGCCCAGGAGTCGGCGATCAGCGCGCCCCACCAGATCACCGGTGCGCTGTTCGGCCTGGTGCAGCAGACCATCGCGATCCTGGGGATGGTGGCGGTGCTCGCCGCGGTCTCCCCCTGGCTGACGGCGGTGACGATCGCCGCGGCGCTCCCGGCCCTGCTGGCGCAGATCTCGCTCACCCGGCGCCAGGCGCTGCTGTCGTGGACGATCAGCCCGCGCAACCGGCGCCAACTCTTCTACCAGGCGTTGATGCTGGACCTGTCCGCGGTGAAGGAGGTGCGGCTGTTCGGGGCGGGTGCCTTCCTGCTCGGCCGGATGGACGCCGAGACCCGGGAGATCAACGCTGCCGAAGAACGCTACGAACGCACGGAGGTGGGCCTCCAGTCGCCGCCGGCCGTCCTGGGCGCGCTGATCGCCGCGGGCGGCCTGGCGTGGATGGTGCACGGGGCGCTGTCCGGGGGGTTCGGGGTCGGGGACGTCTCCGCCTACCTCGCGGCCACCGCCGGGGTGCAGGGCGCGCTCTCCGCGACGATCGGCCACGTCACCGGCGGGTACCACGGGCTGCTCACCTTCCGGCACTACGTGGACGTGGGCCGGCTCCCCGCCGACCTGCCGGTCCGCACCGAACCGGTGCCCGTGCACCCGCTGGCCGACCGCATCGAGGTGGACGACGTGTGGTTCCGCTACCGCGACGACGGGCCGTGGGTGCTGCGCGGGGTGGACCTGACGATCGGCCGCGGCGAGTCGGTGGCCCTGATCGGGCTGAACGGGGCCGGGAAGTCGACCCTGGTCAAGCTGCTGTGCCGGCTGTACGACCCGACCCGGGGCACCATCCGCTGGGACGGCACGGACATCCGCGAGATGGACCCGGCCGCGCTGCGGGACCGGGTCAGCGCCGTGTTCCAGGACCGGGTCGACTACGACCTGTCGGCGACGGACAACATCGGCATCGGGGACCTGCCCCACCTGCACGACCCCGACCGCATCGCCGCCGCCGCACGCCGCGCGGGCGCCCATGACTTCATCACCGAACTACCGCGCGGATACCGTACGTTGTTGTCCCGCACGTTCCCCGAACCGGACGACGAGGAGACGGGCGAGCCCTCGGCGGGGGTGGCCCTGTCCGGCGGGCAGTGGCAGCGGCTCGCCCTGGCCCGTGCGATGCTGCGCGAGGGCCGCGACCTCCTCATCCTGGACGAACCCACGACCGGTCTCGACCCCGCCGCGGAACAGCAGTTGCACGAGCGGCTGCGGGCCTACCGGGAGGGCGCGACGAGTCTGCTGATCTCCCACCGGCTGGGCACCGCCCGCCGGGCCGACCGCATCGTGGTGCTCGCGGAAGGAAGAATCAGCGAGTGCGGCAGTCACGCCCAACTCATCGCGCAGGGCGGCGAGTACGCGCGACTGTTCGCGCTTCAGGCATCCGGTTACACCGAGGACGAGGAGGTGACGGTGTGAGCGAACCGCACGGCGGGGCGACCCCGTCGGAGGGCGAGCAGGACCCCGGGTCGGGGAAGGGCACCGGGGCGGGGGCGGACCCCGTGGTCGAGGTGAGCGGGCTGTGCAAGACGTACGCCGGCGGGTCCGGGACCCCGGTGCGGGCCTGCGACGAGGTGGACCTGCGGATCGAGGAGGGCGAGACGGTCGCCCTGACCGGTCCCTCCGGTTCGGGCAAGTCGACCCTGCTGTACCTCCTGGGGGCGTTGGAGGAGGCCGACGCGGGCACGATCGACGTGGCCGGGGAACGCATCACCGCGCTGAAGCGCTCGGAACTCGCCGCGTACCGGCGGCGGGTGGGCTTCGTCTTCCAACGGTTCCACCTGCTGCCCACGCTGACCGCGCTGGACAACGTGATCGCGCCGGTGCTGCCGTACCGGGTGGACTTCGACCGGCGGACCCGGGCCCGTCAACTGCTGTCCTCGGTGGGCCTGGAGGGGCGGGAGGAGTTCCTGCCGTCGAAGCTGTCGGGCGGCCAGCAGCAACGGGTCGCCGTGGCGCGCGCCCTGATCGGGGGGCCGCGGTTGATCCTCGCGGACGAGCCGACGGGCAATCTGGACTCCCGGTCCAGCGAGGAGGTCCTCGACCTGCTGATGGGGCTGCGGGAACGGCACGGGACGACGGTGGTGATCGCCACCCACGACCCGGACGTGGTGGCCCGCTGCGACCGGGTGGTCCAGTTGCGGGACGGCAAGGTCGCATGAGGCGTTCCGCGGCCCTCGCCGTCGCCGCGGTCACCGCGGGGACCGTCGCCGCCGTCGCCGCGTGGCGGGTGCGGACCGGGTACGTCGCGGTGACCGTGCGCGGCGGGAGCATGCTGCCCACCCTGCGCGACGGTGACCGGGTGCTGATCCGGCGCGGGGCGCGCGGACTGCGGCGGGGCGACATCGTGGTGGTCGCCTGCCCCGATGTGGACACCGCCTGGCGGGGCAAGCCGCCGGTCTCGGGGGACCTGTCGGCCACCGAGTGGTACATCAAGCGGGCGGTGGCGCTCGCCGGCGACCCGTTCCAGGAACGGCCGGTGCCGGCGGGCGAGCTCGCGGTGGTGGGGGACAGCGTGTTCAGCACGGACTCGCGGCACTTCGGGCCCTGTCCACAGGACCAGGTGCTCGGGGTCGTCGTCCGCACCCTGAGCCGCGGGCCGGACCTGGCGCAGCCCCACTGACCGGAGACCCCCCGTGGGCCGGGGCCTGTGCATCGAACGATGTACTCCCGCTCGTCCTGCGGGGTGAGGACGCGCGCACGCTCCCTTCCTAGGCTGGCGAACACCTCCGACCCAACCAAGGGAGTGGTCGCACATGACGCGGGCAGCACGGAACTTACTGGAAGGCGTCGTCATCTTCGCCCTCGGCTTGGGGCTGCGGCTCTTCGCCGACGGAGTGGACACGCCGGTCGTGGAGTTGACGAAGGTCGGCGTGGTCCTCATGGGCATCGGCGCCGTCGTCGGGGTGACGGGACTCTTCCGGTCGACGATGTCGAGGCTCACCTAGGGCCTGTCTGACAATTCCCGTCGGACCGGCGAGCGTCCGTCGAGCTGGCAGCCCGGATGTGCGCCGACATCTGGCGGGTGTTGCCGGGCAGGACCTACGAGCGGCGGGCCAGCAGGTGGGCGTCGAGGAAACCCCGTTCAGAGGCCGGATCGTGGAGCAGCCGGGCGAAGGGATCGAGACCGGCATCGGCCAGCAGTTCGGCGAGGCTATCTGCCGGCCAGCTGTAGGCGGGCGCCACTTTGTGGTTGAAGCGAACCGGTTCTTGTCCGTCGGTCCCGAAGAAGGAGACCAGGAGCAGGCCATCCGGCGCCAGGACGCGTACCTGTTCGGAGAGTAGCTCCGGCAGCTCCCCCGGAGGGGTGTGGATCATCGAGTAGTGGGCCAGCACGCCGCCGAGCGCGCCGTCCTCGATCGGCAGGGATTCCATCCGCGCCTCTTGGAAGCGCAGCGTCGGATGGGCCTGCCGGGCGTGGTCGACCATGCCGGGGGCAAGGTCGAGTCCGAAGGCGTCCAGGCCCAGTTCGTGCAGCATGGCTGTCAGATGTCCGGGCCCGCACCCGACGTCCGCTGCCCGCGGGTTGCCCGTCGCGCGCACCAGTTCGGCGAAGGTGCCGATCATGGCCCGGGAGAAAGGTTGTGTCTCCAGCCGGTTTGCGAACAGCGATGCGTACAGCTCGACGACACCGTCGTAGGCCGTCCTGGTGTCGTCCTGATGATTTGCCACGGGCAGGACTCTATAGCCGGTCTGATGCTTGATCTTGTGGCGGTTGAGGTGAGTTGACGGATGCGGCATGGGGGCGAATAGAGCCCCTGTTGCCGCAGGTGGACGGTCGCGGCCGTCCGTGGCGTGATCACCGGCAGGTGGTCAACGGGGTGCTGTGGCGGCTGCGGACCGGGGTCCCGTGGCGCGACCTACCCGAGCGGTATGGGCCGTGGCAGACCGTCTACGAGCGGTTCGCCCGCTGGGAGGCCGATGGCACATGGGCGAAGCTGCTGGAGCACGTCCAGGTCCGTGACGATGCGGCGGGCCGGGTGGAGTGGACCGTCGCCGTCGACTCCACGGTCAACCGGGCCCATCAGCATGCCGCTGGCGCCCGTGAAAGGGGGACGTGGACGGGGACGAACTGGAAGATCCGGGCCGCTCGCAGGCGTGCCGGGCACTCGGTCGGTCTCGGGGCGGGTTGACCACCAAGGTCCATATCTGCTGAGGCGTCGGGGTATGGCTGCCACGATCCCCGAGCGCCGCGACCAGGTGGCCAACCGTCGGCGCCGGGGGCGCCGCGGTGGTCGGCCACCCGTCTTCGACACGGAGATCTATCGCGACCGCAACGTGGTCGAACGATGCTTCGCTCGCCTCAAACAGTTCCGCGCGATCGCAACCAGGTTCGACAAGCTCGCGAACCGGTACCGCGCGGGAGTCGTCCTGGCCTCCCTGATCCTCTGGCTCCGTGAAGCGGCCAGGTGATCATTTGTCAGACAGGCCCTAGGCCGACGGCCGACCACCACCCACACGACCACCGGCCCGGTGGCCTACGAGGTGTCCTCCGAGTCGGCATTGCCACCGCGCAGCAGCACCTGTTTGGCCCCGACGCCTGCCTGGTCGACCGGGCCGTGCTCGGTTTCGGCGTCCTCGATCAGCTCACGCAGCCGGCCCCGCTCCCGTTGGCGCTGGACGAGGACTTCGACGTAGGCGGACGTTCCCCTCTTGCCGGCGCGTGCCTCGGTGGCCATGGCGCCCAGCTTACGTAGGTGGGCCTGTTGCTGTGAGCCGGTGGCGCCGTCACGCCGTATCCATCCTCCGCGGAGCCCATGTGGCCGTCACCCGGGTCCGGCCCCGCTTCGACCCGGGCGGCCGTCCTGGATCGGCCAGCACCACCAGCACCCGAACGGCAACCCGGGCGCCGGGCAGGCCCCCGTGGCCCCGAACCGCGCTCCGGCCGGGACGCGTCGGGCCCGCGCCGCGCCGAGGTCACCCCCGGGGCGCCGCCCGGACGAGTTGCGCGAGGTGGACGGCCGCGTCCCGCAGGGGGGTGTCGTCCGCGGTGACCCGGCTCAACAGTTCGGCGCCCTCCAACATGCTGATGACCGTTCCGGCGAGGGAGCGGGCGACCTGGGGCGCGATGCCGCTGCCCGTCAGCTTGGCCGTGACGAGGTCCTGCCACTGGGTGAGCGCCCGGGTCGCGGCCTCCTGGAGCCCGGGAACCCGGCCGATGGTCTCCAGCGCGGTGACCGCGACCGGGCAGCCGTCGGTCCACTGGGACCGCCTGAGGTCGTCGGCGAGCAGCAGCGCACAGGCGGCCGTGGCCTCGGCCGGGTCGGCGGCGGAGGCGAGCCCCCGGGCGAGCATCTCGCCGAACTCCTGCGCGCCGTGGTGCATCGCCTCGATGGCGAGCTCCTGCTTGCCGCCGGGGAAGAAGTGGTAGACGGAGCTGGGTGACGCCTGGGCGGCGCCGGCGATGCGCTTGACCGAGGTGCTCTCGTACCCCTGTTGCTGGAGCAGGGCGGCCGTGGCGCGGATGATCCGGCGGCGGGTGTCGGCGTCGGACGCGCGGTGCGGCGGCGGTGCGGTGGCTGTCATGACTCCGATCCTACTGGTTGGAACGTTCAGTCCAGGATGCCGTACGCTCTGGACTGAACGTTCCAACCAGAGAGTGGATGAGCACGATGACAGCAGCAGCACCGGCGTCCGGATGGGCCGGCCACCCCGGCTACGGGCGCATGTTCGCCCCGGGGGAACTGACCGTGGGGCTCTTCCTGCCCCTGTGGCCGTACGCGGGGGACATGACCGCGCTGCGCGGGCACACGGAGGTCGTCCGGCAGGCCGACCGCGGGGGATTCGCCGCCGCCTGGGTCCGGGACGTGCCGTTGGCCGACCCCTCCTTCGGTGACGTGGGCCAGGTGTACGACCCGTGGACCGCGCTGACCTGGATCGCCGCGCACACCTCCCGCATCTCCCTCGCCACCGGCAGCGTGGTCTTCCCGCTGCGGCACCCCATCGACCTGGCCAAGCAGGCGGCCTCGGTGGACCACCTCTCCGGCGGGCGCCTGGTGCTCGGTGCGGCCTCCGGTGACCGCCCGGTCGAGTTCCCCGCGTACGGCCTGGACCACGCGGCGCGCGGCGCCCGGTACCGGGAGACCGTCGACGCCTTCCGCGGGCTGCTGGAAGGGACGCGACCGGGTGGGCCGGGCGGCGCCCAGCTGCTGCCGAAGCCGGTGAACGGGCGGATACCGCTGCTGGTCACGGGCTCCTCCCAGCAGTCCCCGCAGTGGATCGCCGAGCACGCGGACGGCTGGCTGGTCTATCCGATGGCCACCGCCACCGCCGAAGGGCCCCGCGCCCTCGGCCGCAAGATCGAGACCTGGCGCAACCTGGTCCCCGGGCAGGAGTTCCGCCCGGTCGCCACCAACGAGTGGATCGACCTGGTCGAGGACCCGAAGCACCCGCCGACCCCGTTGCGCGGCGGCTTCGTGCTGCGCACCGGCACGGAGGGGCTGCTCGAACTGCTCGGCCGCTGGAAGGCCGCCGGGGTCAACCACGGCGCCCTCGGCGTGCAGCACGGTCGGCGGCCGGCGGCGGAGGTGGTGGCGCAGCTCGTGGAGGAGGTCGTCCCGCACTTCCCCGCGCTGGAGTCCGCCGCGCCGCTGGCCCCCGCGTGGTGACCCCGCCCCGCCCCGCGGACCCCGCGGACCCCGCGGACCCCGCGGACCCCGCGGACCCCGCGGACCCGGCGGACCCGGCGGACCCGGCGGACCCGGCGGACCCCGCGGACCCGGCGGACCCCGACGCGTTCCGCGCGGCGATGCGCCACTGGGCCACGGGCGTCGCGGTCATCACCACCCAGAGCCCCCGGGGACCGCACGGCATGACCGTCAACTCCCTGCTCTCGGTCTCGCTCGACCCGCCCACCGTGCTGATCTCGCTGAAGCGCGGCAGCCGCACCGAGGGCGTCATCGAACGGACCGGACGCTTCACCGTGAACGTCCTGACCGCCGGGCAACACGCCCTGGCCGACCGCTTCACCCGGCGCCGTGCGTTCGGCGAGGAGGAGTTCGCGGGGGTGGCGCACCGGCCGTCCCCCGGTGGCGGCGGGCCGGAGCTGGCGGGCAGCGCAGCCGTCTTCAGCTGTGCGGTGACCCGGCGGATCGAGGTCGGCGACCACACCCTGGTGGTCGCCGAGGCGACCGACGTCCGGACGGAGCCCACCGACGACACCGACGGGCCGCTCGTCTACGCGGGCCGGCGCTACCGCAACCTCGCGGAAGGGGACGCGGCTCCCGAAGCGGTCCGCGAACGGTCGGCCGGCACGCTATAGAGTCCCCGGATGATTGCAGAGTCCAACGCTCAGGCGATCGTCGACGACGTCGTGGCCCGGCTCGGGGTCCGGGTCAACGTCATGAACGAGCACGGGGTGATCATCGCCAGCAGTGACCGTTCCCGCGTGGGCACCGTGCACGGCGGGGCCCTGCGGGTCCTGCGCACGGGCGCCCCGCTGTCGGTGAGCGCCGGCGAGGCCGAGGAGTGGGGCGGCACCCGCGCCGGTGTGAACCTCCCGCTGACGGTCGACGGCCGGACCGTCGGCGTCGTCGGCGTCCAGGGGGAGCCGGCCGTCGTGGGGGAGATCGCCCGGGCGGTCGTCCGGCTCGCGGAGCTGATGGTCATGCAGGAGGCGTTCCTCGGGGAGGCCGGCTGGCGGCACCAGGTGCGCCGCCAACTGCTGGAGGACCTGATCGCCGGACGGCTGACCGAGCAGAGCTGGCAACAGCGCCAACAACTGGGCGGCTGCCGACTGCGCGCCCCGTACGCGCTGCTCGTGGTGCGCGGCGGCCCGTTCCGGCCGGCGACGGAACCCCGTGACCCGTACCGGCAGCTGGAGGTGGACGAACAACTGGCGCTGATCGCCCCGGACGCCGACGCCCGGACGTGGGTGGTGGCCGGCAGCGGGGCGTCCGCCGCGGTGCGGCACCGGCTGACCGGACCGGGCGCGGTGCACCCGACCGCGGCGGTGCTGGACGCCGGGTCCGCGCAGGGCTTCACCGAACTCGCCGACCTGGTGGCGCGGGCCGGGCTCGCGCTCCGTTCCGGGTTCACCGGGCCCACCACCCTGCGGGACCTCGAAGTGCCGGTGCTGCTCGCCCGGCTCGACCGGGCGGACCGGACCGCGGCGGTCGACCGGGTGCTCGGCGCGCTCTCCACCGAGCTGCGCCACACGCTCCACGTGTACTTCGCCCAGGACTGCGGGGTCCTGGAGGCCGCCGAGCGGCTGCGGGTGCACCGCAACACGCTGACCTACCGGCTGCGCCGCATCTCCGAGCTGACCGGCCGGGACCCCCGGGTGTTCCGGGACGCCTTCGTGCTCCGGACCGCCCTGCACGCCGACGAGATCGACCGGGAGGCCCCGGACGCGACCCCGCGGGGGGACGGCGGCCGACCGCGCGGGTGAGCGGGGACCACCGGTCCGTGAGCGATTGTGCACCGTGCATAAAACGCCGGCCCGAACGTGGGCAAAGACCGTTCACCGCGCCAGTTCTGTCCGGCGGGGGAAGTGCCTAGAGTTCCGGCACACCCCAGAACACGCCTAAGGAAGGGCTGTTTCTCTTGCGCGTCGTCATCGCTCCGGACTCATTCAAGGGCTCCCTCACCGCCGCGGCCGTGTGCGAGGCCATCGGCGTCGGCGTGCTCCGGGCCGTCCCCGACGCCGAGGTGGTCCGCATCCCCATGGCGGACGGCGGGGAGGGCACCCTCGACTGCATCGGCGCGGCCACCGGCGGTCAGGAGGTCCGGCTGGAGGTCAGCGGCCCGCTGGGCGCCCCGGTCACCGCCCGGTACCTGCTCGGCGCCGACGCCACCTCGGCCGTGGTCGAACTCGCCGCCGCCTCCGGCCTGCCGCTGCTCCCGCCCGACGGACTGGCGCCGCTGCGCGCGGACACCACGGGCACCGGCCGGCTGATCGCCGACGCGATCCACCGCGGCGCCCGCGACGTCCTCGTCTGCGTCGGCGGCAGCGCGAGCACCGACGGGGGCACCGGATTGCTGCGCGCCCTGGGCGCACGGTTCCTGGACGCCCGCGGGCAGGAGCTGCCGCCCGGTGGCGCGGCCCTGCTCGACCTCGCCCGGATCGACCTGGACGCGCTGCCCGAAGCGGTCCGCGCGACCCGCTTCCGCATCGCCTGCGACGTGACGAACCCCCTGGTCGGGCCGGAGGGCGCCGCCGCGGTCTTCGGCCCCCAGAAGGGCGCGACCCCCGCCGAGGTGCAACTGCTCGACCGGGCGCTGACCCGCTTCGCCGACGTGCTCGCCGAGGAGTGCGGCACCTCGGTCCACCACCTTCCCGGAGCCGGCGCCGCCGGCGGCACCTGCGGCGGGATGCTGGCCGTCCTCGACGCCACGGCGCTGCCCGGCTGCGAACTCGTCGCCGCGGCGGTCGGACTCCCGGCCGCCCTCGCCGGCGCCGATCTGGTGATCACCGGCGAGGGCCGGTTGGACCGGCAGAGCGCCGGCGGCAAGGTGGTCTCCCACGTCGCCCGGCTCGCCGCCGAGCACCGGGCGCCCGCCGTGGTCCTCGCGGGCCAGCTCGTCCCCCCGCTCTCCGACCTCCACGACCTGGGGCTGACCGCCGCGTTCAGCATCGCCGACGGTCCCCGCACCCTCGCCGAGATGACCCGGTCCGCCCCCGCGCTGCTGGCCGACGCGGCCGAACAGGTGGTCCGACTCCGGGCCTCCTGACACCGGCCCCCCACCGCGTACGCCCGTACGCCCCGTAAGCCCCCTTCACTCCCCCCCTGCACCCCGCCCGGGCACCCCCATGCCCTGCGTTCCCCGACCGGCCCGTGCCCCGCCGACGGTCCCGTCCCCGTCCCCGTTCGTCCCCACCCACTCGCAGGAGCACCATGGACACCGTAGGTCCCGCCCTCCTCGCCGCCCTGGCGGTGAGCATCGGGCTCATCATCGTTCTGTGCGGGAAGTTCCGTCTGCACCCCTTCCTCTCCATCGTGCTCTCCACCTACGCCTTCGGCCTGATGGCCATGGGGATCGGCGCGGTCACGGACGCGGACCGGAAGTTCGTCGACAACCTCGGCGGCACCATCGCGGAGGGCTTCGGCGGCATCCTCGCCAGCATCGGGCTGGTGATCCTCTTCGGCACCATCATCGGCAAGGTGCTGGAACGCACCGGAGCCGCCGTCACCCTCGCCGAAGGGGTCCTGAAGGTCATAGGCAAGCGGCACCCCGCCCTCGCCATGTCCGTCATGGGCTGGGTCGTCTCGGTGCCGGTCTTCTGCGACTCCGGTTACGTCGTCCTCTCGCCGCTCCAGCGCTCGATCGCCCGCAAGACGGGCAAGAACCCGGTCGTCCTCGGCACGGCGCTCGCCACCGGCCTGTACGCCTCCCACACCTTCGTCCCCCCGACGCCCGGCCCGATCGCCGCCGCGGGCAACGTGGGCATCGGGTCCGACGGGCTGATCTGGGTCATCCTCTTCAGCATCCCCGTCTCCCTGGCCGCCGCCGGCGCGGGCCTGTTCTGGGCACTGCGCCGCACCGGCGACCTGAAGAGCAAGCTCCCCGACGCCGAGCAGACCTTCGAGGAGTACAAGGAGCAGTTCGAGCGCCTGCCCAGCATCGGCCGGGCCCTCGCCCCGATCCTGGTGCCCATCGCGCTGATGGCGATCGGCTCCGTCGCCTCCTTCCCCTCCGGCGGCGGCACCCTGGTGGAGGGCACCTTCGGGGCCTTCCTCACCGACCTCGGCGCACCCGTCAACGCCCTGCTCATCGGCGTCCTGCTCGCCCTGGCGCTGCTGCCCCCGAAGTACGACGCCAAGGCCCTCACCACCTGGGTCGCCGAAGGGCTCGTCGACGCCGCCCCGATCCTGGTGATCACCGGTGCGGGCGGTGCGTTCGGCGCGGTCATCAAGGGCACCCCGATCGCCGACTACATCGCGTCCCTGATCGGCGACGGCTCGGCGGTCGGCGGGGTCACCGCGCTGCTGGTCCTCTTCGGTCTCGCCGCGCTCCTCAAGACCGCGCAGGGCAGCAGCACCGCCGCGCTGATCATCACGTCGACCCTGGCCCAGCCGCTGCTGCCGGCGCTGGGGCTCGACGGGACGCTCGGCTCGATCCCGATCGGGCAGGTCATGGCGGTGCTCGCGATCGGCGCGGGGGCGATGGTCGTCAGCCACGTCAACGACTCGTACTTCTGGGTCGTCTCGCAGTTCTCCGGCATGGACGTCAAGACCGCGTACCGCGCCCAGACCGCGGCCACCCTCGTCCAGGGCCTCACCGCACTCGCCTTCGTCCTGGTCCTCGGCGCGGCACTGCTGTAACACCGCGCCGCCCGTCCGCACCGCCCCCGCCCCGTCCGCACCGCAGAACCGCTCGACCCGGCCACCGGCGCGCGCCCGCGCCAGAGGAGGAACCGTGTACCGACCGCTGCCGTTGCTGCACCACGACACCCCGCACCCGGGTGGACGTTCCGCGCTCACCTGCCGCTACCGCTGCGGTGACGCCTGCTTCCAGGAGGTGCCCAACACCAGCGCCAACGCGTACGCCGGGGACGTGATCGCCGACGCCGTGTCCCGGCGTGCGGTGGTGCGCGGCGCGGCGGTGCTGACGGTGGCCGCCGCGGTCGGGGTCGGGGCGGTGACCGGGGCGGCCCCGGCCGTCGCCCGGCCCCGCCACCCCGGCGGCGGGCGGCGGGACGGGGCGCGCGGGCTGCGGTTCACGCCCGTGCAGCCCAACACCCTGGACGCCGTGGTCGTCCCGCCGGGGTACCGGCAGGACATCGTGATCAAGTGGGGCGACCCCCTCTTCCCGGGCGTCCCGGACTTCGACCCGGACCGCCAGTCGGCGCGTGCCCAGGCCCGCCAGTTCGGCTACAACAACGACTTCCTCTCGCTGCTCCCGCTGCCCGGGGAACCGGGCCGCCAGGTCATGGTGGCCAACCACGAGTACACCAGCGAGTGGTTGATGTTCCGCGGGTACGACGCCGAGAACCCGACCCGGGAACAGGTGGAGACCGCCTGGGCGGCGCACGGCCTGTCCGTGGTCGTGGTGCAGGAGGAGCGCGGCTCCGGCCGGCTGCGCCCCGTGCTCGGACACCGGCTCAACCGGCGGGTCACCGCTTCGACGCCGATGCGCCTGACGGGTCCGGCCGCCGGCGCCGCCCTGCTGCGGACCACGGCCGACCCGAGCGGTACGAGCGTGCTCGGCACCTTCAACAACTGCGCGGGCGGGGAGACGCCGTGGGGCACCACCCTGCACGGCGAGGAGAACATCAACATGTACTTCGCCCACGCGGGCCGTGAGACGGACCGGCGGTACGGGCTCCCGCGGGGCGCCACCGAACGCAAGTGGGAGCGGTTCGACGAACGCTTCGACGCCACCCGGGAGCCCAACGAGTGCCACCGCTTCGGCTGGGTGGTCGAACTGGACCCGTACGACCCCGACTCGGTGCCGCGCAAACGGACGGCGCTCGGCCGGTTCAAGCACGAGGGCGCCCAACCCCGGCTCACCCACGACGGTCGCCCCGTGGTGTACCTCGGCGACGACGAACGCTTCGAGTACTTCTACAAGTTCGTCTCGTCGAAACGGATGCGCAAGGGCCGCTCACGGGCCGCCCGCGAGCACAACCTCACCCTCCTGGACGAGGGCACCCTCTACGTCGCCCGGCTCACCGGCGACAGCCCCGGCGAGGTCGACGGCAGCGGAGTCCACCCGCAGGACGGCGAGTTCGACGGGACCGGCACCTGGATCCCGCTCGCCACCGGCGACGTGTCCCACGTCCCGGGGATGACGGCCGAGGAGGTCCACGTCTTCACCCGGCTCGCCGCCGACCGGGTGGGCGCCACCAAGATGGACCGCCCCGAGGACGTACAGCCCTCCCCGCGCACGGGCCGCGTGTACGTGGCGCTGACCAACAACAGCGAGCGGGGCAAGCCCGGCAGACCCGGAGCGGACGAGGCCAACCCGCGCCACCTCAACAAGCACGGGCAGATCCTGGAACTCGTCGAGCACGGGAACGACCCGGCCCGCGACACGTTCGTCTGGCGCCTCTTCCTCGTCGCCGGGGACCCGCAGGACCCGGCCACCTACTTCGCCGGCTTCCCCAAGGACCGGGTGAGCCCGATCTCCTGCCCCGACAACATCACCTTCGACCCCCACGGCCACATGTGGATCTCCACGGACGGCAACAACCTCGGGGTCAACGACGGCCTCTTCGGGGTCGCCACCCACGGCGAACGGCGCGGGGAGCTGAAGCAGTTCCTCACCGTCCCGGTCGGCGCCGAGACCTGCGGGCCCGTCGTGCAGGAACGCCGGGTGCTGGTCGCCGTCCAGCACCCCGGCGAGACGGACGGCGCCACGGCCGAACGGCCCGGGAGCACCTGGCCCGAAGGGCCGGGCACGCTGGTGCGCCCCGCGGTCGTGGTGGTGTGGCCCGAGGACGGCGGTCGCATCGGCGGGTGACCCGGGCCGGGCGGTGCCCCGTCGTCTCGTATGCTCCGGGCCATGAGCGGTGGTGGGGAGACCGGAAGACGGGTCATCGACGGGCGTTTCGCGCTGGAGGCCCGGCTCGGCGGTGGCGGCATGGGCATGGTGTGGCGGGCCAGGGACCTGGTCCTCGACCGTGCCGTCGCGCTGAAGGAGGTGCGCCCCTCGGACCCGGACCTCGCCGAGTACGACCCCGAGGCGGCCCGGCTGCTGCGCGCCCGGGTGCTGCGCGAGGCCCGTGCACTGGCCCGGGTCGAGCACCCGAACGTCGTCACCATCCACCACATCGTGGACAGTGACGGCGCCGGCGGCGACACCACGTACCCCTGGCTCGTGATGGAGCTGGTGACCGGCGGTTCGTTGCAGGACCGGCTGGGGCGCGGACCGATGGCGCCCGCCGAAGCGGCCGTCCTCGGCCGGGAGCTGCTGGCCGCGTTGCGCGCCGCGCACGCCGTCGGCATCCAGCACCGGGACGTCAAGCCCGCGAACGTGCTGCTGCGCCCGGACGGCCGGCCCGTCCTCACCGACTTCGGCATCGCCGCGATCCGCGAGTCGACGGTGCTGACCGCCACCGGGTCGATCATCGGGACGCCCGACTTCATGGCCCCCGAGCGGATCACCGGGGAGCGCGGGGGGTCCGCGTCCGACCTGTGGTCGCTGGCGATGATGTTGTACGTGGCGGTCGAGGGCCACCATCCGCTGCGCCGGGCCACCACCCTCGCGACGCTCGCCGCGGTCCTCAACGAGGAGTTGCCGCCGCCGACCAGGGCCGGGGCGCTCACCCCCGTACTGGCCGCGCTGCTGGTCAAGGACCCGGCCGCCCGCCCCGATCCGGACACCATGGACCGGATGCTCGCCGATGCCGCCGCCCGGGACACGGGGTACCCGGTGCACGGCACGTGGTCGGGGCCGTACGGGACGGCTCCGCCGCCCGCGGCGACGGGCACCGTGCAAGCCCCCGCCACCTCGTACCGGCTCACGCCCCCGCCCGCCACCCCGCAGATCGCCACCCCGCCCACCGGCACCCCGCCCACGGGCACCCCGCCCACGGGCACCCCGCCCACGGGCGGTTCGCCCACCGGTGGTCCGCCCACGGGTGGTCCGCCCGTCGGCGGTTCGCTCGTCGGTGGTCCGGCAACCGGGAACCCGTACGCCCCGCCGCACGTCACCGTCGTCGCCACGGGCACGGGCACCGGGCGCGGGCGCGATGCGCGGCGGCGGTCCCGTCGGATCGCGGTCGGGTCCGCCGCACTGAGCACCCTGGTCCTGGGCGCCCTGCTGTGGCAGTTCCTGCCCCGACCGGGCGGCGACGGCGACGCCGCCGACCCCGCCCGCAGCGCCCCGACCGGCGGCAGCACCGTCGCGGCCTCGCCGCCACCGGCCGCCGGAGCGGCCCGCACCCCGGCCTCCGACGGGACGTCGAAGCCGAAGGGCAAGGACCTGCTCACGCCCGACGGCATCCGCTCCGCGCTCGCGGTCCTGCGCGAGGAGACCGGCTCCGACCGGGTCGGCGCCCTCACCGTCTACCCGGAGCACGTCTCCGCCACCGTCCTGCTCAAGGGCAGCGACCGGAAGTTCGACCGCTACCTGTACCGCGTCGACACGGGCGTGATGAAGTTGCCCGCGAGCGGCACCCTCCCGAGCAGCGACCGTCCGGTGTCGCTGCGGCAGTTCGACTGGGACGTCGTTCCGGCGCTGTTGAAGCGTGCGGAGCAGGACCTCAAGGTCGCGGAGCCGACCTCCCGCTACCTGGTCGTCAGCCCGCCCAGCACCGCCTTCGGCACCCCGACGAGCCTGTCCGTCTACTTCGCCGACGCGTACGGCGGCGGATACCTCAAGGCCGACGTCAAGGGGAAGGTGATCAGCGTCCACCCCTCCGAGTCCTGACCCGACCCGTACCCTGCACCCCCCCGCACCACCTTGGAGCCACCCGATGTCCGCACCGGACCCCGTCCCCGCCCCGGCCACCGCGTCCGGAGGCGACCCCCGTGCCCCCCGCCCGAGCGACGAACCGGAGTTCCTCGACTTCTGGCGGGAGCGGCACATCGGTTTCCTGTCGACCGCCCGCCCCGACGGTTCGCACCACCTGGTGCCCGTGGGCGTCACCTACGACCCCGACGCCGGGATCGCCCGGGTGATCTCCAGCGCCACCAGCCGCAAGGTGCGCAACGTGCTCGCCGCCGGGCCCGGTGCGCGGGCCTCCGTCGGCCAGGTGGACGGGCGCCGCTGGTCGACGCTGGAGGGGCCGGCCGTGGTCCGCGACGATCCGGAGTCCGTCGCGCAGGCGGAGGCCCGGTACGCCGAGCGCTACCGGACCCCCCGGGTCAACCCCCAGCGGGTCGTCATCGAGATCACCGTGACCCGGGCCATGGGTTCGGTGCGCAGGACCGCCCCGGCGACCGGTACGGCCTGACCGACCGCCCCGATCGCTTTTCGCGGAAACGGCAACAACGTTTGCCCGTACCGGGACGCTCGGCGCAGGCTGCCGGTGGAGGTGATCGCGATGGGCGACACGAGGGACGACACGGGGAAGACGACCGGCGCGGGGTCGACCGGTCAGGGCGCGTACGACGTGGTGGTCGTCGGGGGCGGGGCGGCCGGGCTGAGCGCCGCGCTCGTCCTGGCGCGGGCCCGCCGCCGGGTCGCCGTGGTCGACGCGGGGGAGCCGCGCAACGCACCGGCCGGGCACGCGCACGGATTCCTCACCCGCGACGGCACGCCCCCCGCGGAACTGCTCGCCCTGGGACGGGCGGAGGTCGCCGGGTACGGGGTCGAGCTGCTCCGCGGCCGGGTCGAACACGTCGAGCCCGGGTTCGTGGTCCGCCTGGACGGCGGCGCGGCGCTGCTCGCCCGCCGGGTCCTCGTCGCCACCGGGCTGCGCGACGAACTGCCCGGGATCCCCGGGGTCCGGGAGCACTGGGGCACCGGGGTGCTGCACTGCCCCTACTGCCACGGCCACGAGGTGCGTGACCAACCCCTCGGGGTCCTCGGTACGGGGCAGGGCGCCGTCGCCCAGGCGCTGTTGCTGCGCCAGTGGTCGCCGGACGTGGTGCTGTTCGCGCACACCCTGCGGCTGTCCGAGGACGACCGGGAACGGCTGGACGCCCGCGGGGTGCGCACCGTGACGGGTGAGGTCAGGGCCCTGGCCTCCGGGGGCGGGCGACTGTCCGGGGTGGAACTGACGGACGGCCGGACGGTGCCGCGGACGGCGGTCTTCGTCTTCCCCCGCATGGTGCCGCGGGACGCACTGTTGACCCGGCTCGGCTGCGTCCGGGACGAGGGGGGACGGGTCCCGGTGGGGCCGTCCGGCCGGACCGCGGTGCCCGGGGTGTGGGCGGTCGGCAACGCGGTCGACCCGCGGGCCCTCCTGGTGACGGCGGCGGGCGCGGGCGCCGCGGCGGCCTTCGAGCTCAACCACGACCTGGTCGCCGAGGACACGGAGGCCGCCGTCCTGGCGGCACGCGCCGCGGACGGTGGAGTGCCCCCGGGCGGGTGACCGGCGGTTCCGGTCCCGTGCGGTCCCGGTTCCGGTGCGGTTCCGGTCCCGTTCCGGGGGCGGTCGGGCCGGGCGGCCGGTCAGCGGCCTTCCGCGTGGAACGCCGCCGGCCGGTCGTGGCCCCGGGTGCGGTAGCTGCCCCCCTGGAGGGTGACGACCTCGGCGTGGTGGACCAGCCGGTCCAGCAGGGCGGTGGTCACGGGGGTGTCCCCGAAGACCTCCGTCCAGCGGGCGAACGGCTTGTCGCTGGTGACGACGACGGACGTCCGTTCGTACCGGTGGGAGACCAGCCGGAACAGCAACTGCGTCTCGTCCGGGGTGAACGACACGTACCCGATCTCGTCCACGACGATCACCGGGTACCGGTCGAGGCGGGCGAGCTCCTCGGTGAGCCGTCCCGCGGAACGGGCGGCGGCGAGCCGGGCGGCCCACTCCGCGCCCGTGGCGAACAGCACCCCGTGCCCCGCGCGACAGGCCCGCACGCCGAGGGCGACGGCCAGGTGGGTCTTGCCGGTGCCGGGCGGGCCGAGGAACACCGCGTTGGCGCGGTCGTCCACGAAGCCGAGGGTGCCCAGCCGGGCGATCGTCTTCCGTTCCTGGGGCCGCTGTTGGTCACCGGCGAAGTCCTCCAGCGTCTTGCGGGAGGGGAAGCCGGCGGCGTGGAGGCGGTCCTCCGCGGTGGTGGGGACGGGCGCGTCCCCGCGGTCGCGCGAGGAACCCTGCGGGGGGATGGTGTTCCGGCGGGTCGCGACCGCCGGACGGACGGCGTGGGCGTCTTCCGGGTGGCCGCCGGCCGCCGGCGCGTCCGGACCGGTCTGCCGGACCGTCCACGGGGACGGGTCGACGGGGCCGGGGGCGTCGTCCGCCACCGGTTCGACGGGCCGGGTGTGGTCCGCCAGCGTCGGGCGCTTCCCGTAGGTCTTGCGGGGGTGGGCCCGGCGCCGCGCGTCCCCGTCGTCGGGTCCGTGGTCGTCGCCGTAGCCGTGGTCACCGCCGTCGTCGTGACCGGGGTCCTGGCGGCTGTGGGACTCCATCGGGCCCGACATGTAGGCGAGGATCGCCGCCGACAGGATGAACGCCATGTGGATCACCGTCCCCCACAGCAGCGAGTGTTGTGAGGTGTGGGCGACGTCCACGAACATCTGGAGCAGGTGCACCGAGGAGATGCCCACGATGGCCGTCGCGAGCTTCACCTTGAGGACGTTGGAGTTGACGTGGGACAGCCACTCCGGCTGGTCGCGGTGGCCCTGGAGACCGATGCGGGAGACGAAGGTCTCGTAGCCGCCGACGATCACCATGATGAGCAGGTTGGCGATCATCACGACGTCGACCAGCTTCAGCACGGCGAGCATGACGTGCGTCTCGTCGGCCTGCCCGCTCATGATGTGGGCGATCAGGTGCCACAGTTCGTTGAAGAATTTGTAGACGTAGACGCCCTGCGCGGCCACCAGCCCGAAGTACAGGGGGGCTTGGAGCCAGCGGGTGGCGAACAGCGCGTAACCGATGTAGGAGGCGGCGTAACTCCTGACGTCCGGTTTGGACGATGCGGACGTGGCGGGACCGAGCAACGGCATCTCCCGGGTGGTGTGGGGGCGTGGCGATCGGTGGGGGAACCGACCGCGTACACGCTTCCAACGACCCGATGGAGCGGTGCGTCACCGCTGTTGTTCTCGTGGACGGTGTGCTAGGCAGCGCACATCTTCGTGTCGCCCTGCACCTTCTTCACTCCCTTGGGGGGCTTGTTCGACGGCTTGATCGGGATGCCGGGTCCCTTGAAGTCGGCACCGAGCGTCAACGTCATGGGGTCCTTCGAGGACGCGTCCGCTCCCGTCCGCGGCTTGAGGGCCTTCGCGGGGAGCCCCATCAGATCGGCAACCGCACGGGCCTGCGCCACCTGGTCGGGTGCGTACTCCAACGTCGTCTTCGCCGCCTTCGCGGGCGCGTTGCTCTTGTTGACCGCGCCGGGCACGCCCTGCGCGTCCACCAGCCAGGTGACCGTGGTGCTGGCGGCGCCCACCAACTCCCCGCCGTTGTACACGTCGACGCTGATCTCCGAGGGCTTCGCGCGGGGCCCCTTCAGCACGGCGTCCTGCTTGCTCTTGGCCGCCTTCTCCTTCTTCTTGACCTCCGTCAACGACACGTCGTTCTTGAGGACGTCGAAGATCTGCGGCGCGCGGTTGGGGTCGAGGACCACGGTGATCGGGGTCTCCTCCGCCGGGTTGTCGATCACCGGGACGGTGGTGAAGCTGATGTTCTTCAGGTCGATGCGGCCCAATTCCTTGGCGAGCGCCGTGAGTTTGGGAACGGTGCCGATGCCGGTGTCCACGGTGAGGTTCTTCGTCATGGCGTCCGCGAGCGAGAACATCTTCGTCGGGCTGTCGAGGAAGTCGCTCTTCGCCTTGCGGATCACCGAGGCCACGAACTTCTGCTGCATCTCGATGCGGTCGAGGTCGCTGCCGTTCTTCGTGGCCGCGCGGCTGCGGACGAAGGCGAGCGCGTCCTCGCCCTCGATGGTGTGCGACCCGGCCCCCAGATCGAGCTTCGCCTTCACGTCCCGCACCGGCTTGTCGAGGCAGACCTCCACGCCGTCGAGCGCGGAGGTCAGCGTCTTGACGGCGTTGAAGTCCACCATCATGAAGTGGTCCAGCTTCAGCCCGGTGATCTCCGAGACCGTCCGCATGGTGCACCCCGGGTCCCGCCCCTCCTGTCCGAAGGAGTTGTTGAAGCGGGTGCCCGGGGTGCCGGGTATGACCTCTTCGGACCCGTCCGGCTGCTTGGTCGGGCAGTCCGGTATGTCGGTGATGAGGTCGCGGGGGATGCTCAGCGCGGTCGCGTTCGTCCGGTCGGCGGCCACGTGGAACAGGAACGTGGTGTCCGCGTGGCCCGCGCTGCCCTTGTCCCCGTAACCGGCGTTCCCCTTGCCGGTGCGCTTGTCGGTGCCGAGGACCAGGATGTTCAACGGGCGCCCCGACAGCTTCTTGTTGCCGCTGCCGGCGTCCCCGATGTCGACGGTGTCGATGTTGCCGCCGAGTCGCTCGTAGAGGTAGTAGGCGCCGGCGGAGGTGCCCACGAGCACCACGCCCAGGATTCCGCCGGTCCACATCAGGACCTTCTTCTTCCGCGACTTCTTCGGCTTGCGCCCCCGCCGGCCGCTCGCCTCCGCGGCGTTCCCGTCGCCACGGGAGCCCGGCGCGGACGGCTGCGCGGAACGGGACCGGGACCGGTTGCGGCTGCGGGAGCCGCCGGAACGGTTCCCCGCCCGCGTCCGGCCACCGTCGTCCGCGGCGTCATCATCGGCATCGGCATCGGCATCGCCATCGGCGGCGTCGTACCGCCGGTCGTCCGCGTCGACCCCCGCGCCCCCGCCGCTGCGCCGCCCCCGCCGGCCCCTGCCGCCCCGGTCGGCGGGGTCGGTTTCGTAGGCGGCGCCGTAGTCGTCGGGCTCACCGAAGGGAGCGCCCGGCTCCTCGTGCGTGTCGTTCCTGCGCCGCCGACCCCGCTGCCCGGGGAGCGGTCGGTCGGGGTCCTGGGCACCGCTGTGCCCCCCACGGGACGCGGGTGGCTCCTGTGCGTCGTCGAGGCGTAGCTCGTACGCGCCGGTCTGCGGGTTGCGTACCCACAGGTCCGCGGCGTCGAACTCGTCCTCGTCCGCCCCTCCACGATGGTGCGCGTTCATACCTCGCCTGGCTCCTCTGCGCTGTCCTGTGCGGCGCTCTCCCCCCGAGGAGATGCCGGGGACACCATGACGGTTGTGCGGAACCGAGGAAGCCGTGGTTCCCACCCGGTGGGGGACCCCCTCCGATGCGGCTCCACCGTTTCTCTTCCGTGACCTTTTGCCCCTGCCGGAAGTATCAGAGCGTGTCACGCGCTTCGGGAGGCGTGTCGAGGTGTGTCTTACGTGAGAAACGCAACGCGAAGAAAGCGCTTTTTTCCTACAACCTTTCACCGACCGGGCGAATGCCTGTTCCCCCCGCTGGTCGGCGAGGTTTCCTATGAGCGCTCTGTCACGATTCGCCGGCCGCGCGCGGCGCACCCGAGGGGGGCGGAGGGTCAGGCGCCCCGGCCCCACAGCGCGGCGTGCCGCTCCCGCGCCACGGCGAGCAGTCGCTCCGCGAGGTGGTGCCTGGTCCTGCCCCGCGTCTTCACCGCGTGGCAGTTGGGGCAGAGGGCGATCATCCCGGCGGGGTGGTCCCGCCCCCCGCCCGCGAGCGGGTCCACGTGATCGATCTCCAGGATCGCCGTTCCCCGGTCGGTCACGTCCACCGGCTGCCCCGGGCACCCGGGGTTCTCGCAACGGCCCCCGCTGCGTTCGAACACGGCTCGGCGGGCCGCTGCCGAACGCACCGGGCGGCTCGTCGTCCGTTCCGTGCGGCGGCCGTGACGCTCCGCTTCCCCGCCCTCGACGAGCTGACACAGGCGTTCGTAGTGCGCGGCCAGGACGAGCGGGTCGTGGGACGAGGCCGGGGCCTCCTCGTAGACCGGCACGACCGGCGTGACGGGTGCGGCGGGACCGGCAGGTACATCGGGGCCGGGCGCGGGCGCGGAGGCGGGGGCGAGGTCGTCGGCCATGCGGTCGCCGTCCAGCCCGACGTCCGCGAGCAGCGGTGCGTGGTCCAGATCGCCGAAGTACGTGGCCAACAGGTGGTCGACGGCCCGCAGTCGGGCCAGCCCGGACCTGCGCACCAGGTCGTGCACCGGCGCGACGAGGCCACTGGTGGGGCGCTGCCGGGTGAACCACGCCTTGAGCGCCGCGTCACCGTGCGCGGGGGGTACGGGGCCCTCGACGTCGACCATGTCCCACAACCCGGCCCGGTGGAGCGCGGCCAACGGGTATTCCGGGCGGTTGCGCTGGTGCGGGCGGCCGTGGGCGGCGAGCAGCGGCCTCAACCGCTCGTCGGTGCTCGTCCACGGCAGCAGCCGTTGACCGTCGTTGACGGCGCGGCCGATGGCCCAGAGCAGGGTGAGCGGCTGGTACCGCGAGGGCCCGTCCACGGGGTGGTGACTCACCTTCAGCCGGCTGACGAGGGCCATCAGCTCCTCCTCGCCGAACGACGCCCGCACGACCTCGAACCCCAGCGCCCGCAGCACGCGGACGGCGTGGTCCGCCCCGCCGGAGAGGTCCCGCGCCCGCAGCGGCCGGCGCCCGGGGAGGAAGCCGTGGGCCGCACCGAGCACGGCCTTGGAGTCGTAGGACCGGCCCGCGTGCACCAGCAGGTACGTGCGGGCGCGGTGGAACCCGTACCGGTCGAGGAACGCGTCACGGCCCAGGCGGTCGTACTCCGCCAGGGCCTGGAGGACCTCGGTCCGGGTCACCTCGCTCTGCGCCATGGGAGAACCGTAGGCCCGACCACTGACATCGGCGCCCCCTGAGCCCCCTGCGCCCCTGCGGGTCGGGTCACTTCGCGTCCGCGTAGCACTCCACCGCCGCCGTGGTGAACGGGAAGCGGACCGGGGTCGGGCCGAAGGTGAGGTGGGCGGCGGTGGCGGCGGCGTCCCGGATCGCCGCCGTGACCTGGGGGACCTCCTCCGCGGGGCAGTGCACGATGACCTCGTCGTGCTGGAAGAACACCAGCTCGGCCCGGAGCTCGGCGCAGGCGGCGCGCAGGGCGGCCAGGAGCAGCAGGGTCCAGTCCGCCGCGCTGCCCTGGACCACGAAGTTGCGGGTGAAGCGGCCCCGGGCGCGGGTGTTGGTGGAGGCGTAGCCGGGGGTGAACCCGCCGTCCCCGGTGGTCGGTTCGGCGTCGTCCACGGGTTGGGGCAGGCCCGCCTCCTCCCGGTCCGCGTCACCGGAGCCCGCTGCGGGGGGACAGGTCCGGCCCAGCCAGGTGCGTACGAGCCGGCCCTCCTCGCCGGCGCGGGCCGCCCGGTCCACGTACTCCACCGCCTTCGGGAACCGGCGGCGCAGCGCGGCGAGGTT
This sequence comes from Streptomyces sp. NPDC005955, assembly GCF_042871255.1. Classification (NCBI taxonomy): domain Bacteria; kingdom Bacillati; phylum Actinomycetota; class Actinomycetes; order Kitasatosporales; family Streptomycetaceae; genus Streptomyces; species Streptomyces sp. NPDC005955. Next base: position 415,930 of record NZ_JBIAIF010000006.1, read on the forward strand.
CTTGAGGCCGTCGCCCGAGGTCTGGCCGTAGATCGCGCCGAGGACGGCGAGCTTCGCCTGTTCGCGGTCGCCGGCGAAGGCCCGCTCCGACACCTCCTGGTACAGGTCGGTGGGCCGGCCGGCGACCTCCATCAGACCGGGGTCGCGGGAGATCGCGGCCAGCACCCGGGGCTCCATCTGGTCGGCGTCGGCCACCACCAGGCGCCAGCCGGGGTCGGCGACCGCGGCGCGGCGGATCACCTTGGGGATCTGGAGGGCGCCGCCGCCGTTGGTGACCCAGCGGCCGGTGACCGTGCCGCCGGGCAGGTACTCGGGGCGGAAGCGGCCGTCGCGCACCCAGTCCGCCAGCCACGACCAGCCGTGCGCCACGTGGATGCGGTACAGCTTCTTGTACTCGATGAGGGGCCGCACCGCGGGGTGGTCGACCTCCTCCAACTCCCAGCGCCGGGTGGAGCGCACCTTCGTGCCCGCCCGGGCGAACGCCTTCAGCACGTCCGCCGGGAGGTCGGGGCGCACCCGGTGCCCGAACGCGGCCGACACCTCGTCCGCCAGTTCGGCCAGGCGCCGCGGCTCCCCGCCCGCGTACCGCTCGCCGAGCAGTTCGTGCAGCACCTCGCGGTGGACGTCGGCGCGCCAGGGCAGGCCCGTCGCGTTCATCTCGGAGGCGACCAGCGTCCCCGCCGACTCGGCCGCGGTGAGCAGGCGCATCCGGTCCGGGTGGGCGGTGGCGGCGTGGCGGCGCTGCTGGTCGGCGTACACCTCCAGGAGGGCCGTCAGCGGCAGGGGCGCGGGCCGCGGTTCGAACAGCGAGGACTGCGCGCCGGGTTCCGCCGAGCGTTGCGGGGGGTCGGGCGGCACGGGGTGGCCGTGCAGTCGGGCCCGGGCCGCCGCGGCCGAGCGGGGTTCGCCGAGGCGGCCCTCGTGCCCGAGGAGCAGCCCTTCGGCGGTCTCGATGTCGTAGCACCGGGGCACGTGCACCCCGGCGGCGAGGAGCCGGGGGTGGACTTCGGTGGTCGAGCGCCAGACCCACCGGGTCACCGAGGGGCGGGACCGCACGGCGGTCACGAGGTCCGGCTCGCGCACGGGATCTGCGGCGGGCAGGCCGTCGTCACCGAGGGGGACCAGCTCCGCGCCGCCGTCCTCGGTCGGCGCCAGGGCCCACCGTTCGATCACGTTTCGATTCTGGCAGCGCCCACTGACAACGGTGGCAGCGTCAGGTGTCGACGGGAGAAGGCTGTCCACAGGGTGTGGATAACTTTCCGGAAGGAGGAGCGGTCGAGAGGGCCGGCCGGTGGGGCTGCGACCATCCTGGTGAGCGGTCGCGACCGGGACGACCGCCAGAAGGAGGTACCTCGATGGTCCAGCGCACGGCGGGGGCGCGTCGATGACGACGGGACGCGACCGGCCCCGGGGGCGACCCGCGGACCACGCTGCCGGTTCGGCGGCCGACGGCGGCCGGGACCAGGGCACCGGACCGGCCGGCGGCGCGGCCGGCGACGTGGTCGGCCGGGCCTTCGCCGCGGCCCTGTACGTCGACGGGGACGCCGGTCTGGACGCCGGGGCCTCGCTGCTCGCCGCCGCCCCGGACGCCGACCCCGAACTCGTGCGCCGGGGGCGGGAGTTCATCAGCGGTGCCTGGCGGCGCGGCTGGCAGCCGGCCGATGTGGTGCGGTGGGTGCGCCGGGAGCTGGACGAGCCGCACGTCCGCCTCGCGGTCCGCCTCGTCCTGGGCGAGACCGCCCGCTACGAACGGTTGCCGCCGCGCTGGGACGAGCAACTGGGCGCCCTGGGCGAGACGGAGGGTGCGGGGGCGGACCCGGTGGCCGGCGGGGCCGCGCGTTCGCTCCGCGACCACCCGGACCGCTTCTCGTGGGCCACCGCCGTCCTGGAGCTGTACCGGCTGCTGCTGCGGCTGCCCGCGATCGAGCCGGTCGGACCCGTCCCCGGCGACCCGCTGCCCGCCCCCGTGGCCGGGGAGCCGAAGACGCTGGGGCGGATCAGGGCGCTGCTGGCGAAGGCGGAGGCGACGACGTTCCCCGAAGAGGCGGAGGCCCTCAGCGCGAAGGCCCAGGAACTCATGGCGCGACACAGCGTGGACGAGGCCCTGTTGGCGTCCCGCACCCGGGAGAAGGCGGCGCCCGGGGCCTGTCGGATCGGGGTGGACGCCCCGTACGAGACGGCGAAGGCCGTGTTGCTGGACACCGTCGCCACGGCCAACCACTGCCGTGCCGTCTGGAACGGCGAGCTGGGTTTCTCCACGGTGGTCGGCTTCGCCTCCGACCTGGACGCGGTCGAGCTGCTGTACACCTCGCTGCTGGTCCAGGGGACGACGGCGATGACCCGTGCGGAGGCCGGGCAGCGGGCCGCCGGACGGAAGCGGACGAAGACCTTCCGGCAGTCGTTCCTCGCCGCCTACGCCCACCGCGTGGGCGACCGCCTCACCGTGACCGCCCGCCGGGTCACCGCCACGGTGCCGGACTCCCTGCCGGTGCTCGCGGCCCGCGAGGTGGCCGTGACCGACCACGCGGAGCGGCTGTTCCCGCGGACCACCAGCACCCGGCTGCGCGGCGTGACGGACGAGGCGGGCTGGCACGAGGGCACCCGGGCGGCGGACGAGGTGTCCCTCGGGGAGCGCGGCCGGGCGGTGGACCGGCGCCGCGACTGACCACCGGCACGGCCCCGGGCGCGGACGTGCGACGGCCCCGGAGGTGAGCGCTCCGGGGCCGTCGCGGCGCGGCGTGAGCCGAGGTCAACGCGGTGCGCGCCGCCCGTACCGGCGCTCGAAGCGCTCCACGCGCCCCGCGGTGTCGAGCACGCGCGCGGTGCCGGTGTAGAAGGGGTGGCTGGCGCTGGAGATCTCCACGTCGACCACCGGATAGGTGGCGCCGTCCTCCCAGACGACCGTCTTGTCGCTGGTCGCGGTGGACCGGGTGAGGAAGGCGTGGCCGGCGGCCCGGTCGCGGAAGACGACCGGCCCGTACGGGGGGTGGATGGTGGGCTTCATGGCGGTACCTGTGTCCTTCCTGGGACGACGGGGGCTGCCCGGTGGCCATCGGGCCCACGGGCTTACGGGGTCGGTCAGCGCTCCTCGCGGAACGTGACGTGCCGACCCGCGACCGGGTCGAACTTGCGCAGGGTCAGCCGGTCGGGGTCGTTCCGACGGTTCTTGCGGGTCACGTACGCGTGGCCGGTGCCCGCCGTGGACCTGAGTGTGACGATCGGACGGATTTCGTTGCGAGCCATGCCGCTACTGTACTGAAAATGAATACCGTTTTCAAGTATGCTGCGATCCGTACCCGTCTCGCGCTCGCCCCGTACGGTCGCGCAGCGCGCCGCCTCGCAGGTCAGCGGGTGCGCCGCCCCGCACGTCAGCCCGTGCGTCAGCCCGTGCCCGGGGGCTTGCCGTCGGTCCGGTCGGCCCGCTGCACCGGCTGAGTTCCCGCGGGCGCCCCGTCCAGCGCCCTGCCGAAGTCCTCCAGGGCCGCGAGCAGCAGCCGGGCCCCGTGCCGCACGTACTCCTCGCCCCGTCCGGGCCCCGTCCCCGGTCCGTCGGGGGACCCGTCCAGCGCCGCCCGCAGGGGCTCCCAGTCGGGGACCCGTCGCTCGCGCACCGCCCGGGCCGCCCCGTCCACGGTGGTGCGCAGCACTTCGGCGAGGTGCGCGGCCTCCGGTACGGGGGTGCTGCCGCGCTCCGGGAGGAGGGCCTCCAGCAGGATCGCCGCCCGGCCGACCCGGGCCAGTGCCTCCTCGGCGGCCTCGGCCCGCTCGGGCGCCGGGCCCCGGTGCCGCACGGGCTCGACGGCGGCCCGTTCCACCGAGTCGTGCCACGCGGCGCGTGCCGTGCGGGCGTCGCGCAGCGCTTCCCGCACCCGCTGGCCCGGGTCGCCGCTCCGGGCCAGCGGCCGGGCCGGTTCCCCCGGCCCGGCCGGGACCGCGTACCGCTCCAGGACGGCCGCGGCGTACCGGCCCACCGCGGTGAGCCAGTCGGCGAGCCGGTAGCGCAGCCGGGGCGTCTCCCAGGCGGGGTAGAGCGCGTACGACAGCATCGCGAGCAGCCCGCCGAACAGGGTGAGCAGCACCCGTTCCGGCACCGTCTGGGTCCAGCCCTCGCCGCCCATGCCGAGCAGCAGGACGACGTACGCGGCGACGCACGCCTGCGCGGCGAACTGTCCGGTGCGCAGCAGCAGGTACATCAGCCCGGCGCACAGCACGGCGAGCGCCCCGAGGGCGAGGCTGCCGGGCCGGGTCGACTGCACCAGTGCGGTGGCCAGGGCGACCCCGAGCAGGGTGCCGCCGAACCGGCCGACGGCCCGTTCGTAGGTCTGGGAGAAGTCGGGGCGCATCACCATCACGGAGGTCAGCGGGGCCCAGTACCCGTGTCCCAGGTCGAGGAGGGCCCCGGCCAGGTACCCGACGCAGGTGACGACGGTGACCCGGATCGCGTGCCGCAGCACGGGGGAGCGCCGCCGCAGCTCGCGCCGCACGGTGGCGACGGCGGCGGGGGCGAGTTCCGCCAGCGAGGGCCGCACCAGCGCACTGCGCTCGCTCCCTCCGGCGGGTGCGGTGTCCGTGCCCGCCGCGGCCGCGACCTGTGCCATCTCGTCCAGCAGCGCGCCGAGCCGGAGTGCGGCCCGGCGGGCCGGTCCGGACAGCAGCGCACCCGTGTCGGGGGTGCGGAACGCGGCCACCGCCCACGCCGGCACGTGCGCCGGGGCGGCGCTGCGGACGGCGTGCGCGGTGGCGTCCAGGACGGCGCCGGCGGCGGCGAGCAGTTCGCGCACCCGGTCCCGTCCGGGCCCCTGCGCGGGCACCCCGAGCGCCGGGTCGGCCAGTGCGGCGAGCACCGGGCGGACGCGTTCCGCCAGGGGACGGGTGCCGTGCAGCTCGGCGGGGCGGCGGCGGGCCTGCCGGGCGGTCACCGCGGCGGCGGCCCGCGCCTCCATCAGGGGGCGCGGGTCGAAGGGGGCCACGGGGTCGTTCCGCAGGCGCCGCGCGTAGTCCGCCACGGCGGCGAGCGCGTCCGCGAGGGCGTCGCGCTGGGCGCCCCACCGGCGGATCGGGAAGAGCACCAGCAGCGCCGCCTGCACCAGCCCGCCGAGGACCATCATCGCGGCGTGCAGGGCCGCTTGGGCGACCGAGGTGGGCAAGGTGATGGTGATCAGCATGATCGCCACGTTGGTGGAGGCGATCAACCCGATGGTGGGGCCGACCGCCCAGGTCAGGCCGGCGAGGAAGGTCCAGGCCGCCAGCAGCGCGAGGAACAGCCCGAGGTGCGGCCGGGTGACGTACCCGAGGAAGCTGGAGACGGCGAGGCTCGCGCCGGAGACGACCGCCAGTTCGGGGCTCGGGCGCCAACTGCGCTGGAAGGTGGCGATGGCCGCCTGGAACGCCCCGAAGGCGGAGCTCACGGCGGCGACGGGCCCCAGGGTCCACAGCCCGAGGGCGATGACCAGGGCGAGCCCACCGGCGGCGCGCAGCGCAAGGAGCGGTTCCAGCCGTTTCCGCTCGATGGTCAACCCGGATCGGGCGGACACCCGCAGTGCCCGGAGCCAGCTCACGGCCACAGGATAGGGAGGCCGCCGCCGGGCACGGCGCAACAGGATCGGGCCGGGCCGCGTCTAGTCCCACGAGTGGAGGTGACGCGAATTCGGCCTGCGGTGGTGGTGTCCGGCCCTCGATCATGGACATCGGGTGACGTATGCATGTCAGGTTGGGCGACGGTCGCCCGTCGGGCGGTGGCACCCCCTCGATCGGCGGGCCGGAACATGATCATGGTCCGTAGTCGTGACACCACCCCGCGTGCACGTGCATATGCTTGCGCGCGTGCACGTGAAACACAGCTATGATCCGGGTCAGTTGACCGTTGCAGCAAACGCCACATCAGCCTCTGCGCCACTGGGAGCGACCCGTGCATGACGTGTCCAACGGCATGGCCGCCACACAGCTCCAGGGGGTGGTGTGGCAGAAGAGCCGGCACAGCAACTCGCAGGGGTCCTGTGTGGAGTTCGCGCGACTGCCGGACGGGGCGGTCGCGATGCGCAACTCCCGTTTCCCCGACGGCCCCGCGCTGGTCTACACGCGCGCGGAGATCGAGGCGATGCTGCTGGGCGTCAAGGACGGCGAGTTCGACCACCTGGTAGCCGGTTCCTGACCTCCCGCGCACGGTTCGCCGCCGCGCGGAACGGGAGTTCGGCGTGCCGGACGGGGTGTTCGGCACGGTGGGGGGCGTCCCCGCCGACGTGTGCGGACGGAAAGCGAACCGTCCGCGCGGTGCGGTGCGCGTGCGGTGCGCTGTGCCTGCTTCGGTGCGTTCCGCTGCCCGTGCGCGGTTCCCGTGCGGGTGCGCGGGTGCTTTGCGCAGTTCCCCGCGCCCCTGATCGGGCGCGTCCTGCTGCGCGTGCGCGGTCCTGTGTGGGTGTGCGGTTGGTTCGCGCAGTTCCCCGCGCCCCTGATCGGGCCCGTCCTGCTGCGGGTGCGCGGTCCCGTGCGGGTGCGCCCCGATAGGGGCGCGGGGAACTGCGCGGGCAACCGCCGCGCACCCGCACGGGCACCGCGTACGGGGAGCGGGGCGTACCCGATCAGGAACCGCGCACCGCGCAAGGACCGTGCACGCCCAGCAGGGCGCACCCCAGGGGCCCGCGCACCCGCAGTGGGACGTCAGAGGCGGAACAGCGCCCAGACGACCTTGCCGCCCGGGGCGGAGGTCAGCGGGTGCCACCCCCAGCTGTCGCTGAAGGAGTCCACCAGGAACAGCCCGCGCCCCGACTCGGCGGCGAACTCCTCGGGGCGGTCACCGTCCCCCGGACCCGCGGCGCCCAGCAGCCCCGAGTACCCGGGCACGGGGGTCGCATCGCTCGGATCGCGCACCGCGCACACCAACCGCTGGGTCCAGCGCATCAGATGGAGCCGCACCGGAAGAACTTCTCCGGGGTGGACGTCCTGGGGGAGCGCGTGGCGCATCGCATTGGTGACGAGTTCCGACACGACGAGGCAGACGTCGTCGAAGCGTTCGTCCGCGCACCACTCGGTGAGCGTGCGCCGGGTGAACCGCCGCGCTTCGCCGACCGCCTCGTAACGGGCGGACAGCGCACACGAGGTGGCGCTGGACACCGCCGTCGGGTCGATGGGGGGAAGCCCCTGCCTTAACGGCTCCAGCATGGTCGATCCGTTCGTCCCCATGCGAGGCACTCCCGTGGATTCGCGGCCGTAGCGGTACTCCGGTTGCTCGGTGGTGCGTCGACCATGGTTCCCAATGCGTACAGCAGATGCAAGGGCAGATGCACGTGCACGAGCCGGTTTTGGACTGGACCATATGCCTTGGCAACGATTTCTTCCGCGTACTTCTCGTCGTGCCCCCGCGCCCGCTTTCCCCTTTCCGTAACCGAATGAGTACGGGCTGGAAGGTTTTAGTGGCAGACTTCGCCACCTGAAGACGTTGGGGAGGCTGACGAAGTGACCGCAGGCGAGTCATGGGGGGACCCCCAGGGCCAGAGCGCCGGGGGTGGCTCGGTGGTGCGCCGCATCCTGCTGGGCTCGCAACTCAGGCGCCTGCGGGAGTCGCGCGGGATCACCCGGGAGCGGGCCGGGTACTCGATTCGTGCCTCCGAATCGAAGATCAGCCGCATGGAGTTGGGACGGGTGAGCTTCAAGGCCAGGGATGTCGAGGACCTGCTGACCCTCTACGGAGTGACCGACGACGCGGAGCGCGGGCCGCTCCTCGCCCTCGCCAAGGAGGCCAACGTCACGGGCTGGTGGCACAGTTACTCGGACGTGCTGCCGGGTTGGTTCCAGACGTACGTGGGGCTGGAGGGCGCGGCCTCGCTGATCCGCGTCTACGAGGTGCAGTTCGTGCACGGTCTGCTCCAGACCGAGGCGTACGCGCACGCCGTGGTGTCGCGCGGCGGGGCGAGCCGGGCGGACGTCGACCGCCGGGTGGCACTGCGCCTGGAACGGCAGAAGGTGCTGGTGGCCGAACGCCCGCCGACCTTCCACGTGGTGCTGGACGAGGCGGCGTTGCGCCGGCCGTACGGGGACCGCCAGGTGATGCGCGGCCAACTCCAGCACCTCATCGAGGTGTCGGAGCGGCCCAACGTCACCCTCCAGGTGATGCCGTTCAGCTTCGGCGGGCACGCCGGCGAGAGCGGCAGCTTCACGATGTTGAGCTTCCCCGAGTCGGACCTCTCCGACGTGGTGTACCTGGAACAGCTCACCAGTGCCCTCTACGTCGACAAGCCGGACGAGGTCACACAGTACGCAAACGTCATGGAACAGCTCACGGCGGACAGTCCCGGTCCGTCGGACACCCGGGACCTGCTCCGGGGACTGCTCCAATTGTCGTAAGACACCAGTACGATGACGGCTCAGACGTCTCATCGGGCACCGGCGCCCGCGCATGCCTTCTGCGGTTGGGGATCGTATGTCCTTCTTCACTGACCTGGCCCACCAGTTCATCGACGGTGAGTGGCGGACGGGCAGCGGCTCCTGGGACATCATCGACTTCAACCCGTACAACGGCGAGAAGTTGGCCTCCCTGACCGTCGCCACGCGCGCCGAGGTCGACGCCGCCTACCGGGCCGCCGAGCGGGCCCAGCCGGCATGGGCCGCGGCCGGTCCCTACGCGCGTCGCGCGGTGCTGGAGCGGGCGCTGCGGATCACCGAGGACCTCGAAGGCGAGATAGTCGAGGCGATCATCGACGAACTCGGCGGCACCCGCGCCAAGGCGGAGCACGAGGTGCACCTCGCCAAGGAGTTCCTGCGCGAGGCGGTCCACCTGACCATGCGTCCCGAGGGGCAGATCATGCCCTCGACGGAGCAGAGCAGGGAGAACCGCCTCTACCGCGTCCCGGTGGGCGTCGTCGCCGTCATCAGTCCGTTCAACTTCCCCTTCCTGATCACCCTCAAGTCCGTTGCTCCTGCGATCGCCCTGGGCAATGCGGTGGTGATCAAGCCGAACCAGAACACCCCGGTGGTCGGCGGCGGGTTGATCGCCCGGATCTTCTCCGAGGCCGGGCTGCCGGCCGGGCTGCTGAACGTCCTGGTGACCGACATCGCCGAGATCGGCGATGCGCTGCTGGAGCACCCGGTGCCCAAGGTGGTGTCGTTCGCCGGATCGGACCGGGTGGGCCGCCACGTCGCCGCCGTCACCGCGAGCCACCTCAAGCGCTGCGTCCTCGAACTCAGCGGCAACAGCGCCCTGGTGGTGCTCGACGACCTCGACGAACCGGGCCTCGACTACGCGGTGGACGCGGCGGTGTTCAGCCGCTACGTCTACCAGGGCCAGGTCTGCATGGCGGCCAACCGCATCCTGGTGGACCGCAGGCTGGAGCCCGAGTTCACCCGACGGTTCCTGGCCCGGGTGCGCGCACTGCGCGTCGGCGACCCGCGCGATCCGCAGACCCACCTCGGCCCGGTGATCAACGACTTCCAGGCCGAGGCCCTCGGCAACCTCGTGGACCAGGCGCTCGCCGAGGGGGCCACCGCGCTGCTGCACGGTTCCACCGTGGGCAACCTGGTGGAGCCGACCGTCCTCACCGGGCTGCCCGAGGACTCCCCGCTGCTGCGGCAGGAGATCTTCGGCCCCGTCGCGCTGCTCGTCCCCTTCGACGGGGAGGACGAGGCGGTCCGGATCGTCAACGACACCCCCTACGGACTCGGCGGGGCCGTGCACACCGCCGACGCCGAACGCGGGGTGGCGTTCGCCCGGCGCGTCGACACGGGCATGTTCCACGTCAACGGGAGCACCATCCAGGACGATCCGCTGGTCGCCTACGGCGGCCAGAAGCAGTCGGGGCCCGGCCGGTTGGGCGGCGAGGCGACGATCGAGGCGTTCACCACCTGGAAGTGGATCTCCGTACAGCGCGAACGCCCCCCGTTCCCGTTCTGACCCACGCCCCACGCCCCACGCCCCACGCCCCACGCCCCATACCCCCCGTCCCCCGTCCGCGCCGGCTGCTTCGCCTCCCCGGCCCCTTTAGGACCGCAGCTGACCTCATGGCTCCCTAGGGTGGGAGACGTCGAGCAGCACACGGCATCACTGGAGGCGGCACCCATGGTCACTCACGTATCTGCGGAAGCCCGCGGCGACGAGCGCGGCGCGCTCCTCGCCTTCGTGGAGGCCCAGCGCGGGGCGCTGCGGCGCGCGGTGCTCGGCCTCACCGACGAGCAGGCGGCCCGCGTCCCGAGCGCCAGCGAACTCTCGCTGTCGGGGCTGGTCAAACATGCCGCCGGAGCCGAGCTGTCGTGGCTGCGGATGGCCCAGCAGCGCCCGAACGAGCAGATCACGACCGAAGAGGACTGGCAGAACGGCTTCCGGCTGGTCGGCGACGAGACCGTGGCGAGCACACTGGCCCACTGGGCGGGCGTGGCCGAGGAGACCGAGGAGTTCATCCGGTCGGTGCCCAGCCTGGACGACACCTTCCCGCTGCCGGAGGCCCCCTGGTTCCCCAAGGACGGTGCGGTGTCGATGCGTTGGCTGATGTTGCACCTGGTGGAGGAACTGGCCCGGCACGCGGGACACGCCGACATCATCCGTGAGTCCTTGGACGGGAAGACGGCTTTCGAGCTCGTCGCAGCGGAACGGGGCTAGGCTGGTCAAAGTTGACCAGTAGATTTCCGTTGAAGGCGGTGGGTGTGGGATGTCGGCGATCCGGCTGCTCGTCCTCGGTGCGGTGCGCGGCCACGGGCGGGCCCACGGCTACCAGGTGCGCAACGACCTGGAGTACTGGGGGGCCCATGAGTGGTCCAACGCCAAGCCGGGGTCGATCTACCACGCGCTGAAGCAGATGGCCAAGCAGGAACTGCTGTTGGCGCACGAGGTGGCGCCCTCGACGGTCGGCGGCCCGCCCCGGGTGGAGTACGAGGTGACCCCGCGCGGCGACGAGGAGTTCTTCGCCCTGCTGCGCGAGGCGCTGACCTCGTACGACCAGAAGCCGGACGTCCTGTCGGCGGCCCTCGGCTTCATGGTGGCCCTGCCCCGCGGCGAGGTCGTGGAACTGCTGGGGCGGCGGGTGCGGGCCATCGAGGAGTGGCGGTCCGCGGTGCTGGAGTACTACGCCCCGGAGAAGGGGCCCGGACAGTTCCAGCACATCGGCGAGATCATGAACTTCTGGCTGCACTCGGCCGACGGGGGCGCTCAGTGGACCCGGGAGCTGATCGGCCGCATCGAGGGCGGCGCCTACGCCTTCGCGGGTGAGGGGGAGCCCTTCGTGGGCGTGCTCGCGGAGGGCGAGGTCAATCCGTACGCCACGGGCGAGGTGCACCCGGGGGACCGCTGCTGAGGGCGGGCGCCCCCGTACGGAGCCGAGCCCCGGAGCGCGCGCCCCTCACAGAGCCTCCGCTAATCAAGTTTGACTAACCCTCCCCGCGGGCAGTACCTTCATCGATCGACGAAGTAGTCAAGCTTGATTAGTGGGGGTCCGGTGAGTCATGACGCGATCGTGGTCCAGGGGGCGCAGAAGGAGTACGGCGCGAAACGGGCGCTGAGCGGGATCGACCTGACGGTGGCCCGGGGCACCGTGCACGCCGTCCTCGGGCCCAACGGCGCGGGCAAGAGCACCCTGGTGCGCATCCTCGCCACCCTGCTCCGACCCGATGCGGGCCGCGTCACGGTGGCCGGGCACGACGTGCGGACCGAGGCCGACGCCGTCCGCCGCAGGATCGGACTGCTCGGCCAACACGCCGCCCTGGACGAAGAGTTGAGCGGCCGGCAGAACCTGGAGATGTTCGGCCGGCTGTACCGCCTGGGCGCCCGGGGAGCGCGCGCACGGTCCGGGGAACTCCTGACCAGGTTCGGGCTCACGGACACCGGCGGCAAACCCGTCAAGCAGTACAGCGGCGGCATGCGGCGCCGGCTCGACCTCGCCGCCAGCCTGATCACCGACCCCGAGGTCCTCTTCCTGGACGAGCCCACCACCGGTCTCGACCCGCGGGGCCGCGCCGAGGTGTGGGACTCGGTGCGCGCCCTGGTCGGTGGCGGGACCACCGTCCTGCTCACCACCCAGTACCTGGAGGAGGCCGACCAACTCGCCGACCACGTCTCGGTGGTGGACGGCGGCCGGGTGATCGCCGACGGCACGGCCGACGCGCTGAAGGCACACGCCGGCGGCGACCGGCTCGACGTCGTCGTACGGGACGGCACCCGACTCGACGCCGTGGCACGGCTGCTGCCGGACGGGGCCACGGTCGACCCGGACCGCCGGCTGGTCAGCGTGCCCGTGACCGACCGGATGGCCGCGCTCACCGCGGCCGTCCGCGCACTGGAACGGTCCGGCATCGAGGCGGAGGACGTCGCGATCCGCCGGCCCACCCTCGACGAGGTCTTCCTGCACCTCACGAAGGGGGTGACGGCATGAGCCGCCAGGGGACGGGCATCGCCCCGGCACTGACCGACTGCTGGACCATGACCCGACGCGAACTGGCGCACTGGGCCCGACGACCGGTCCAGGTCGTGGTGGGGCTGCTGTTCCCGGTGATGCTGCTGTTGATGTTCGGCTATCTGGTCGGCGGCGGCCGCGCGGTGGAGGGCGACTACCTCACCTACCTGCTGCCCGGGATGCTGGTGCTCTCCATGACGTTCGGCCTGGAGTCGACCATGGTCGCGGTCACCCAGGACCTCAACAAGGGCGTGATCGACCGCTTCCGCTCGATGCCGATGGCGAACGGCGCGGTCCTGGTGGGACGGGCGGTCGCCGACATGCTCCAGTCCCTCGCCGCGCTCACCGTCATGCTCGCGGTCGGCCTCGCCGTGGGCTGGCGGGCGCACGGCACCTTCGCGGGCTTCCTGGGCGCGCTCGGGCTGCTGCTCCTGCTCCGGTTCGCGATGCTGTGGCTCGGCATCCACCTCGCGATGGTCGCGGGGCGCCCGGAACTGGTGCAGACGGTGCAGGTGCTCGTCTGGCCGTTCGGGTTCCTGTCCAACGCGTTCGCGACGCCCGGGGCCATGCCGTCCTGGCTGGGCGCGGTGGTCGAGTGGAACCCGATGTCGGCGACCGCGACCGCGGTGCGGGACCTGTTCGGCGCCGCCGGCGGCCCGGCGGGCTCGGACGCGGGGGCAGGATCGACGGGTTGGGCGGCCGAACACGCACCGCTCCTGGCCGTGCTCTGGCCGCTGGCCCTGCTCGCGGTGTTCTTCCCGCTGGCGGTCCGCAGGTTCGGGGCGCTCAGCAGGTAGCCGGGGCCGCGACGGCCGTTCCCCCACCGCACCGGTCCGGCCCGGTGGGCCCGGCTCAGTGGTGGAAGCCCGTCGCGGCGGCCCGGTCCTTCACCGCCGGGCCGTCCTGCTGCCGCAGCTCCGGCAGCAACCGCTCCAGGTCCGCCATGAAGAGCGCCGCCAGGTCCGCCGAGAACCCGTTGCGGCACACCACGCGCAGCACCGCCAGGTCCTCCCGGTGGGCGGGGAAGGTGTACGCGGGCACCAGCCACCCCCCTTCCCGCAGCCGTCGCGACACGTCGAACACGTCGAACGCCCGCACCTCGTCGGCCGTGGTGAACGCGAACACCGGCAGTTGGTCGCCCCGGGTCAGCAACCGGAAGTCACCGAGGGCCTCGATCCGTTCCGCGAGCCCCCGGGCCACGTCCCGCGTCGACTGCTGCACCGCCCGGAAGCCGCTGAAGCCCAGCCGCAGGAAGGTGTAGTACTGCGCCACCACCTGGGCGCCCGGTCGGGAGAAGTTCAGCGCGAACGTCGGCATGTCCCCGCCCAGGTAGTTCACCCGGAAGACCAACTCCTCGGGCAGCTCGGCGGGCGAGCGCCACAGCGCCCAGCCCACCCCCGGGTACACCAGCCCGTACTTGTGCCCGGACGTGTTGATCGAGGCGACCCGCGGCAGCCGGAAGTCCCACACCAGCTCCGGATCGAGGAAGGGCGCGACCATCGCCCCGGAGGCCCCGTCGACATGCACCGGAACGTCGAGACCGGTGCGCTCCTTGAGCTCGTCCAGCGCCGCGCACACCTCGGCCACCGGCTCGTAGGAGCCGTCGAAGGTCGAGCCCAGCACGGTCACCACCCCGATGGTGTTCTCGTCGCACAGGGCGGCCGCGGCGGCCGGATCGAGGTGGAAGCGGTCGCCCTCCATGGGGACCTGGCGGGCCTCCACCTCCCAGAAGGTGCAGAACTTCTCCCAGCACACCTGCACGTTGACGCCCATCACCAGATTGGGACGCGCCTGCGGGGACGGGTAGCGGGCGGCGTTGCGCAGGGCCCAGCGCCGCTTCAGCGCCATCCCCGCCAGCATGCACGCCTCGCTGGAACCGGTGGTCGAGCAGCCGACGGCGGTGCCCGGATCGGGGGCGTTCCACAGGTCGGCCAACATCACCACGCACCGCCGCTCCAGCTCGGCGGTCCGCGGGTACTCGTCCTTGTCGATCATGTTCTTGTCGCGGCACTCGGCCATCAACACCCCGGCCTGCGGTTCCATCCAGGTGGTGACGAAGGTCGCCAGGTTCAGCCGCGCGTTGCCGTCGAGCATCAGCTCGTCGTGCACCAGCTGGTAGGCGGCCGTCGGGGACAGCGGACCGTCCGGCAACCGGTGCGCGGGCGGTGCGTCGAGCATGTCGCCCAGCGGGTTCGCGTCACCGTAGAAGGGGTTCACCGACAGGCTGCGCCCGGCGGACTGATCGGCACCTCGGTGCAGCGACACGGTCGCCTCCGGTGGGTGTGGGGAGCCGTGGGCGTGGGGGCCGTCCCACGGGGGCCGCGCGCCGGGGCCCACGCACCACCGTAGGACCGGCTTGCACCTCACGCGACGTGAGGAGGCACCGTGGGGGACGTCACGAGGAAGGGCAGGGTCATGAGCTACTCCGTGGGGCGGGTCGCCGGGTTCGCCGGGGTCACGGTGCGCACGCTGCACCACTACGACGAGATCGGGCTGCTCCCGCCGAGCGAGCGCAGCCCCGCGGGGCACCGCCGCTACGGCGAGGCCGATCTCGACCGGCTCCAGCAGATCCTCTTCTACCGGGAACTCGGGTTCCCGCTGGAGGAGGTCGCCGTCCTGCTGGACGACCCGGACGCGGACCCGCGCGAGCACCTGCGGCGCCAGCACGGCCTGCTCACCGCCCGCATCGAACGACTGCGGCTCATGGCGGCCGCGGTGGAGACTGCAATGGAGGCACGGAGCATGGGCATCGACCTGACACCGGAAGAGAAGTTCGAGGTGTTCGGGGACTTCGATCCGGACGCCCACGAGGAGGAGGTCCAAGAACGCTGGGGCGGCACCGAAGCGCACCGCGAGTCGCGGCGCAGGACCAGCGCGTACACCAAGGACGACTGGGCGCGGGTCGGCCGCGAGTTCACCGCGATCCACCGCCGGATGGGCGACCTGCTGGCCCAGGGCGTCGCGGCCGACTCGCCGGCCGCGATGGACGTCGCCGAGGACCACCGCCGGTTCATCTCGGACACGTCGTACGCCTGCGGCTACGAGATGCACGTGGCACTCGGCGAGATGTACGTGGCCGACGAGCGGTTCACCGCCACGTACGAGGCGATCGAACCGGGGCTCGCCGGCTATCTGCGGGACGCGATGCTGGCGAACGCCGCCCGGCACGTGTGAGCCGTTCGGCGCGCCCCGCCACCCGGGGGGCGCGCCGAACGAACGGGAACGTGCGCTTCCCGTTGTCCCGGGGCGTGCGCGGCGGGATGCTTCACGCAACCCGCCGGCGCAATGGCCCCGGCGGGCACGGGTGAAGAAGGAGTGTGCACCGTGTCCTTGCGCAGAACGCTCTCCACCGCCGCGGTCGCCGTGTCCCTGGCGACCGCCGGATTGCTCACCGCCCCCACCGCGCACGCCGCGCCCCCGCCGGGCGCCACCGGTTGGGTCACCTTCGGCCCGCACACGTCGTACGCGCACTGCGTGCAGATCGGCACCTACCTGTCCTCGCCGCAGATGCAGCTCATCGACCGGTGGCGGTGCGACTCCTTCGCGCCCTACCAGCTGTGGGTCTGGAAGTAGTCACGGTCCGCGCCCCGGACCGCCGCCCGGCGGCACCACGGTGCCGCCGGGCGGTCACAGCGGGGTGATCACGCAGGCCGTGCCGTACGCGCACACCTCGGTGCCGACGTCAGCGGCCTCCGTCACGTCGAAGCGGAACATCAGGACCGCGTTGGCGCCCCGGGCGCGGGCCTGCTCGATCAGCCGCTCCATCGCCTGGTTGCGGGTCTCCACCAGGGTCTTGGTGAGGCCCTTCAGCTCGCCGCCGATCATGGACTTCAGCCCCGCGCCGATCTGACTGCCCAGGTGCCGCGAGCGCACGGTGAGGCCGAAGACCTCGCCGATCACCCGGTCCACCCGGTGGCCCGGCACGTCGTTCGTCGTGACGACGAGGACGTCCGACTGGGGGTTCAGTCCGCCCCCGTACTCATCGATGCCCACGCTCACTCCCTGTCGTCGTGCCGACCCATGTGGCTGGTGTGGCTGATGTGCATGGTGTTGTTTTTCATCCTCCCTGCCCAGCTTTGCCCGGCTCGCCGGCGGGTGCATCCTGGGGGCTCCGACAACGGTGCGTGACGGTCGGGCGTTGGTAGCTTGGGCCCGCACCGTGCCCTCCCGTTGCCCTCCCTCACCCCTCAGGAGCCCACCACCGTGACGACGCTTGCGCTCGGCCCGAGCTGGCTGGACCCGAACTTCCTGCTCAACGAGTTCGGGATCTACGGCCTGCTGATCATCGTCTTCGCCGAGTCCGGCCTCTTCTTCGGCTTCTTCCTGCCGGGGGACTCCCTGCTGTTCACGACCGGCCTCCTGGTGACCACCGGGACGCTCACCATGGACCTGTGGCTGATCTGCACCCTGATCTGCATCGCGGCGATCGCGGGCGACCAGGTGGGCTACCTCTTCGGCAAGAAGGTGGGCCCCGCGCTCTTCAACCGGCCGGACTCCCGCTTCTTCAAGCAGGAGAACGTGCTCAAGGCGCACGAGTTCTTCGAGAAGCACGGTCCGAAGTCGCTGGTGCTGGCCCGGTTCGTGCCCATCGTGCGGACGTTCACGCCGATCATCGCGGGCGTCAGCGGGATGCGGTACCGCTCGTTCATCACCTTCAACGTCATCGGCGGTGTCCTGTGGGGCGCGGGGGTCACGCTCCTCGGGGCGTGGCTCGGCAAGCGGGGGTGGGTCCGTGACCACATCGAACTGATGCTCATCGGGATCGTCCTGCTGTCGGTCGTCCCGATCGTCGTCGAGTTCCTCCGCACCCGCAGGAAGCGTGGGTCTGCGGTTCCCGTGGCGACCCCAGACCCCGACAAAACCGCTGACCGCTAGCGGTACCCCTCGGGTGCGTTCCGCTGCGCGTGCGCGGCTCCGTGCGGGTGCGTCGTGGCCGTTCGCGCAGTTCCCCGCGCCCCTTGGGTGCGTCCCACTCGGCGTGCGCGGTGCCTGTGCGGTGCGCTGGGCGGTTGCGCAGTTCCCCGCGCCCCTGACGGGGCGCCTTCCGATGCCGTCGGGCCACAGGCGTGCCCCGATAGGGGCGCGGGGAACTGCGCGAACCCACAGCGCACCCG